>DDKG01000323.1:0-3402 GCA_002339265.1 Massilia sp. UBA2604
CAGCTCCTGCCACAGCGCGTGGGTGATGTGCGGCGAGACCGGGTTCAGCAGGCGCAGGAAGATCGAGAAGCCTTCGGCGACGATCGCGTTCGAGGCAGCCGAATCGTCCAGCTTGCTTGATTCCAGCGTGTTGAGCATCTTCATGCAGGCCGAGACCACGGTGTTGTACTGGATGCGCTTCAGGTCGTAGTCGGCCTGCTGCAGCACCTTGTGCACTTCGCGGCGCAGCGTCTTCTGGTCATCGTTCAGCGTGCCTTGCGCTTCGCCGTTGAACGATGCCGCGATCCGTTCACGCTGCGCGTAGCCGAAGGCCCACACGCGGCGCAGGAAGCGGCTGGCGCCTTCGACGCCGCTGTTCGACCACTCCAGGGTCTGTTCCGGCGGCGAGGCGAACATCGTGAACAGGCGCGCGGTGTCGGCGCCGTACTGTTCGATCTGGGCTTGCGGGTCGATGCCGTTGTTCTTCGACTTCGACATCTTCTCGGTGCCGCCGATCTCAACAGGTTGGCCGTCGGCACGCAGGGTCGCGCTCTGTGGACGGCCCTTGTCGTCGAAGGTCAGGTCGACGTCGGCGGGATTGAACCAGGTCTTTTTGCTCGATGCGTCTTCGCGATAATAGGTCTCGTTGAGCACCATGCCTTGTGTGAGCAGGTTGACGAACGGCTCGTCGAACTTCACCAGGCCGAAGTCGCGCATCACCTTGGTCCAGAAGCGCGCATACAGCAGGTGCATCACGGCATGCTCGATGCCGCCGATGTACTGGTCCATCGGCATCCAGTAATCGTTGCGGGCGTCGACCATCGCGTCGTTCGAGCCGGGCGAGGTATAGCGCATGTAGTACCACGACGAATCGATGAAGGTGTCCATCGTGTCGGTCTCGCGGCGCGCCGGTTTGCCGCATTGCGGGCAGTCGCACTTGAGGAAGGCTTCGTCCTTGTTCAGCGGGTTGCCGGTGCCGTCCGGGACCAGGTGCTCGGGCAGCACGACCGGCAGGTCGGCTTCCGGCACCGGCACGATGCCGCATTCGCCGCAGTGGATCATCGGCACCGGGGTGCCCCAGTAGCGCTGGCGCGAAATGCCCCAGTCGCGCAGGCGGAAGGTGGTCTTCTTTTCGCCCAGGCCCTGTTCGGCCAGTTCGCCCGCGACCGCATTGACGGCCGAGGTGTAATCGAGGCCGTCGTACTTGCCCGAGTTGATGGTGCGGCCGTTTTCCTTGTCGCCGTACCACTCCTGCCAGGCGTCGAGCGAGAATTCCTGGCCTTCGACCGCCACCACCTGCTTGATCGGCAGGTTGTATTTTTTCGCGAAGCCGAAGTCGCGCTCGTCGTGCGCCGGCACGCCCATCACGGCGCCGTCGCCGTAGGTGATCAGGACGTAGTTGCCGACCCAGACCGGAATCTGTTCCTGCGTGACCGGATGGGTGACGAAGAGGCCCGTCGGCATGCCCTTCTTCTCCATGGTCGCCATATCGGCTTCGATCACGGAACCCATCTTGCACTCGGCGATGAACGCTTGCAGCTCGGGGTTGTTGCGGGCCGCGTGCTGGGCCAGCGCGTGTTCCGGCGCCACGGCGCAGAAGGTCACGCCCATGATGGTGTCGGCGCGGGTGGTGAACACATACAGCTTGCCGTCGTTGATCGCGGCACCGCTATCGTCCGTGACGTTGTGCGGGAAGGCGAAGCGCACGCCGGTCGACTTGCCGATCCAGTTGGCCTGCATGGTGCGCACGCGCTCCGGCCAGCCCGGCAGCTTGTTGTCGACGTGGTCGAGCAGCTCGTCGGCATAGTCGGTGATGCGCACGTAGTACATCGGGATCTCGCGCTTCTCGATCAGCGCACCCGAACGCCAGCCGCGGCCGTCCACGACCTGCTCGTTGGCCAGCACGGTCTGGTCGACCGGGTCCCAGTTTACGGTGCCGGTCTTCTGGTAGATGATGCCCTTCTCGAGCATCTTGAGGAACATCCACTGGTTCCACTTGTAGTAGTCCGGCTTGCAGGCGGTCATTTCGCGCGACCAGTCGATCGCCAGGCCCATCGATTCCATCTGGCCACGCATGTGAGCGATGTTCGAATAGGTCCATTCGGCCGGCGGCACGTTGTTGGCCATCGCCGCGTTCTCGGCCGGCATGCCGAACGCGTCCCAGCCCATCGGCATCAGGACGTTGTAGCCGTTCATCCGCAGGTAGCGGTACATCACGTCGTTGATCGTATAGTTACGCACGTGACCCATGTGCAGCTTGCCCGATGGGTAAGGCAGCATCGAGCAGGCGTAATACTTGCCTTTTGGGAAACGCGGGTCGTTTTCGACGGCTTTATAGGCGTCGATCGACTTCCAGTAGGCCTGGGCGGCCTGTTCTACTTCGGCTGGACTATATTTTTCTTGCATGATTTCTGCAGACGTAATGTGGGATGTGGAACCGGTCATTATAACTGGTTCATTTTGCACTGCGGCGTAACGGCGGTGCGGAGGGGAAAGCATGTTGTTGCGGCAAGGCGGGCAGCCTTGGGTCCCCGCCTCCGCGGGGACGACGTGCTGGTGCTGCGGGTTAAATTCTTTGTTGCCACTATCCTCAAAACCGTCGTTCCCGCGAAGGCGGGAACCCAAGTTCTGCGCGAGCAGCCAGACAGCATCAGCGCAGGACCAGCTCCAGCGCCGGCTTTTCGCCGTAATCCTCATACCGCTCGTTGATGCCGCCGACGCAATACGTCAGCTCTTCCAGCAGGTCCGGCGCCGCCGCCTTCAGCTGGTCAGCATTCGTGATGACGATCTCCAGCACCTCGTTCGCCTTGAGCCGGAACTTGGTCATGTTCTCGTCGTCGCGCAGATAGCTCATGCAGTCGACCCAGGCGTCGATGCTGTCCGCATACGAGGCCGGGAAACCGAAGGCCTCGCGGCTCTGCTGGTGGAACGACGCTTCGTCCGTGATGGCGGCGCCGTTCAGTTCTGCCACGGCCATGTTTACCCCTTCAGCCCCAGCACGTCCTGCATGTCGAACAGGCCGTTGGCCTTGTCCGCCAGGAAGCGCGCGGCGCGCAGCGAGCCGTGGGCATAGGTCACGCGGCTGCTCGACTTGTGGCTGATCTCGATCCGTTCGCCGGTGCCGAGGAACATCACGGTATGGTCGCCCACCACGTCGCCGCCGCGCACGGTGGCGAAGCCGATGGTCGACGGATCGCGCTCGCCGGTCACGCCTTCGCGACCGTAGACGGCGCAGTCCTTGAGGTCGCGGCCGATGGCGGTGGCGACTACTTCGCCCATCCTGAGCGCGGTGCCGGACGGCGCATCGACCTTGTGGCGGTGGTGCGCCTCGACGATCTCGATGTCGTAGCCTTCCGAGAAGCTTTTGGCGGCCATCTCGAGCAGCTTGAGCGTCACGTTCACGCCCACGCTCATGTTCGGGGC
>DDKG01000323.1:3478-10809 GCA_002339265.1 Massilia sp. UBA2604
TCGTCGAAGCCGGTGGTGCCGATCACCATCTGCTTGCCGTTGGCGGCGCAGTATTCCAGGTGCTGCAGGGTGCCCTCGGGGCGGGTGAAGTCGATCAGCAGGTCGGCATTGTGCAGGCCGTGCTTGATGCTGTCTTCGATCATCACGCCGGTCAGGATGCCGGCGAAGGCGCCCGCGTCCTGGCCGATGAAGGGCGAACCCGGCACGTCGAGGGCGCCGGCCAGGCGCATGTCGGGCGCTTCCTGGATGGCTTCGATCAGCATGCGGCCCATGCGGCCGCTGGCGCCGGCGACGGCGATATTCAACATGGTCATGCTCGCTCCTTATTGCTGGGTTGCAGGTGCGTTGACCTTGGCCGGCTCCACCGGACGGCGCTCGGGGTGGGCTTGGCTGCCCTTCGACGGGCCGGCGATGCGGTCGATGTATTCGCGCTCGCTCGGCAGGTTGCCGCCCTCGAAACGCTCGACCACGTCGTTCTTGAAGAACACGGTCACGCGGCTGGTGGTCAGCTCGCCATTGCCGCGCGCCAGGTAGAACGGGTAATCCCAGCGGTCGGCGTGGAAGGCATCCATCAGCAGCGGCGAACCGAGCAGGAAGCGCACCTGGTCGCGGGTCTGGCCGGCCTTGAGCTGGTTCAGCATCTCTTGCGAGACGAAGTTGCCCTGCTGGATGTCCGGACGGTAAGGCGAGAAGATCCACAGGAAGCGCTGCAGGCGCGTCGCCTGGACGGTCTGGGCGCCGGCATTGGCGATGGCAGCCGACTTTTCCGCGTCGGACGCCGCATCCGTTGCCACCGGCGCCGCCGGACCCGCCTGATTGCGCCAGGAAGCGCAGCCGGACAGCGTCAACGTGCAGGCGAGACCCGCCGCCAGCGCCGCTTTGGTGGAGAATCGATGGAATACGGCTTGTTTGACAGGCATAGTTAACCTCAATACGTTCGAGCGGGAGCTTTCAAAACGCTATATCATAAAGCACTCTGCCAATATTCGAGTGACAAACATGAGTAACAACCCGACCGACCTGAAGGCGAGCGGCCTCAAGGCCACGCTGCCACGACTGAAAATCCTGGAAATCTTCCAGAACAGCTCCGTACGGCATCTGACGGCGGAAGACGTCTACAAGATCCTGTTGGCCGACAATATGGATGTGGGCCTCGCGACCGTCTACCGCGTATTGACCCAGTTCGAGCAGGCTGGCCTGCTCAACCGTAACCATTTCGAGACCGGCAAGGCCATCTATGAGCTCAATGCCGGTTCCCACCACGACCACCTGGTGTGCGTCACCTGCGGCCGCGTCGAAGAGTTCTACGACGACGAGATCGAAAAACGCCAGCAAATGATTGCCGAACAACATGGCTTCACGATCGTCGAGCATGCGCTGGCGATCTATGGCAGCTGCCCGCAGTGCCGGGGCATCGCCAAGCCGGAGTAATCCGGCAGCCGGCATGGCCGGTGTAAAGCCAAGTAAAAAGGGCGCATGGGAGTCGATCCCATGCGCCCTTTCTTCATTCAAGCGTCGTCAGAACGACGCCGTCAGGTTCACGAACAGCGAGCGGCCCGGTTCGTTGTACGACTCGGCGCCGGTGCTGCCATTGGTGCTGCGCCGGAACAGGCGTTCGTCGAACAGGTTGTTGATGCCGGTGCGCAGGTATACCTTGGGCGTGAAGGCATAGCCGACGTTGGCGCCCACCACGGCATACGGCGCCAGCGTGTTGAGCGCCTCGCCGCTGGCCTGGGCCCCGGTGCCGGTCAGGCGCCGCGGTTCCTGCTTGCCGTAATACGACACCGTCAGCAGGGTCGTCACCTTGGCATTGACCTTCCAGTCCAGGGTCGAGTTCAGCGTGTATTCGGGAATCACCGACAGCGGCTCGCCATTGGTCTTGTTCTCGTTCTCGATCATGTAGGTGAGGTTGTTGGTCAGCTTCAGGCGCGGACCGAACGGGATCGTCAGGTTGCCCTCGACGCCCTGCACCACCGCCTTCGGCGAATTCTCCCACTGGAACAGGCGGCCATTGGCCGAGGTGTTGCCGAGCAGGTGGTCCATGCCGCCGGTGATCTTGTTCTTGTAGTCGTTGTGGAAGTAGGCCAGGCTGGCCTCGACACCGCGGTCCTTCCAGGCAATGCCGATTTCCTTGTTGACCGAGGTCTCCGGCGCCAGGTTGTCGTTGCCGCGCACATAGCAGCCGCCGCCCAGGTTCGGGTTGTTGATCGGGCAGCCGTTGCCGCGCGTGTAATACAGGTAGTTCGGATTCGACTGGTACAGGTTCGGCGCCTTGAAGGCGCGCGCCACGCCACCGCGCAGCGTCACCGTCGGACTCAAGGCGTACGAGGCGTTCAGGCTCGGGCTCCAGTTGGTGCCGAACTGGCTGTGCTTGTCGAAGCGCAGGCCCGGGGTCAGCGTGAATGCGGTATTCACGCCGATATTGTCTTCGACATAGACGGCATAGGTTTCGGCGCTGCTGCGGCCATCCCGATTCCCGCTCTGCATGCCCGGAATCGCGGTGGCGGCCTGGGTCATCGAATATGGGTCGTTGAGCTTTTCCTTGCGCGCCTCGAAACCGGCGGTGAGCATCTGCGCCACCCCGCCGAAGTTGAGCGGCGTGTGGATCTCGCCGTTGGCGCTGTAGGTTTCCAGCTCGGACGTCGATTTCTTGGTCGGATCGCTGATGCTGCCTTCCGGCCCGCCCGCCAGGCCTTCGTTCATGCGCGTATTGTCGGTGCCTTCATAGGTCAGCCACAGGCGCGAGGTGGTGGCGCCCCACTTGCCGCGGTGGGTCAGCGCGGCGGTGCGGCGCAGCATGACGTTGGTCTCGGCGGCCGCATTGGCCAGCTCGCCCAGGATCGGGAAGCCGGCCGCATTCACGGCGCGGTCACCGGCATAGATATTGCCCTGGCGGCTGAAGTTCGATTCGAACTCGAGCACCTGGTCGGGCATGAAGTCCCAGCGCAGCAGGCCGCCGATGTCGCGGTTGCGCACGCCTTCGCGGCCGGCCGGCGGGATCGCGCCGTTGGCCGTGTTGTCCGGCGTGGCGTTCAGCGCCAGCTCGTCGGCGTCGGTCTTGTTGACGTTGCCGAACACGCGGAACGAGAGCTTGCCGGCCAGCGGACCGGACAGGTTGAAGCCGAGCCGCTTGCTGTTGCCCTCTTCGCTGTGCTCGGGCGCCAGCGCATAGGCGGTGATCGAGCCGGTCAGATAGTCGCCCGGCGCCTTGGTGATGATGTTGATGACGCCGCCGGCGGCGCCGGAACCGTAGCGCGCCGCCGCCGGGCCGCGCAGCACTTCGATGCGCTCGACCGCTTCGGCCGGCACCCAGTTGGTGTCGCCGCGCGTGTTGCGCTCGCCGCTGCGGCCCATGCGCACCGAGTTGCGCGAGCTGACCGGCTTGCCGTCGACCAGGATCAGGGTGTTTTCCGGGCCCATGCCGCGCAGGTCGATCTGGCGGTTGTTGCCGTATTGGCCGCTGGCGCTGTTGCCGGTGAGGTTCACGCCCGGCATGGTGCGGATCAGCTCGGCCAGGTCATTGGCCGGTGGGCGCGCCTCGATGTCTTCCGAGGTAATGACCGAGACGCCGATCGCCTGCTTCAGTTCCTGTTCGGCGGTGCCGACGATGTGCACCTGGTGCATCGGTGCGTTGGCCTGCTGGGCGATGGCCGGCATTCCAATCAGCGTCAGGCCGATTGCCGCGGCCAGCGGGGTCATGCGTGCTGCTGTCAGTTTCATCCCTCGTGTTCCTGTTATTTGATTGTTCCGGACAAGCCGGATCGCTCCGGCCCTATGCAATTGAGAATCATACTCATTTGCATTTCCAGAACTTTGTCAAATTGTGGCGGGGATGTTGCCAGGCTTATACTGGCTTAAGATTTGGGCAACTCAGCTGTGGCTGAGCGCGTTCGACAGCAGCTTGGCCGTGATGTCGACGATCGGGATCACCCGCTCATAGGCCATCCGGGTCGGGCCGATCACGCCCAGGGTGCCGACGATGCGGCCGTCGACCGCATATGGCGCCGTCACCACGCTCATCTCGTCCATCGGCACCAGCTTCGATTCGCCGCCGATGAAGATCTGCACGCCGCCGGCCTTGCTCGACACGTCGAGCAGTTGCATCAGGCCGGTCTTTTGCTCGAACATCTCGAACATCTGGCGCAGCGAGCTCATGTTGGACGACAGGTCGGACACCGACAGCAGGTTGCGCTCGCCGGCGATGACCATGTCGTCACCCTCGGCCATCGCCTCGCTGCCGGCCTCGACCGCAGCCTGCATCAGGCGGCCCATATCGTCGCGCAATTGCTGCAGTTCGCTACTGAGGCGCTTGCGCACGGCGTCGAACGACAGGCCGGCGAAGTTCTGGTTCAGGTAATTGGCCGACTGGGTCAGCTGCGCCGGCGAATAATCCTTGTCGAGCAGCAGCAGCCGGTTTTGGACGTCGCCGCGCGGATCGACGATCACAAGCAGGATGCGTTTTTCGCCCAGGCGCAGGAATTCGATCTGCTGGAACACCGACTCGCGGCGCGGGCTCTGCACCACGCCGGCGAATTGCGACAGCGACGACAGCATCTGCGCCGCGTTGGCGATCAGCTTTTGCGGCTGTTGCACAGGTAAGCGCATGCGCTCGGCATCGACCGCCTTGTCGTCGATCGGCCCCACCGTCAGCAGGGTGTCGACGAACACGCGGTAGCCGCGCGGGGTCGGGATGCGGCCGGCTGAGGTGTGCGGACTGGCCACGAAACCCATCTCCTCGAGGTCGGCCATCACGTTGCGAATGGTGGCCGGCGACAATTCCAGGCCCGACAGCTTGGACAGCGCGCGCGAACCTACCGGTTGGCCGTCGGCGATATACCGTTCGACGAGGGCTTTCAGCAGGGTTTGGGCGCGTTGATCGAGTTGCATGATTCCGGGAAACGTTCGATGCTCAGATTTAGTGTGTGCATTATAGGCAGGTTGGGACGCGGCACGGGCAGCGCAAGGCTTGCTGTGACGCATGTCCAACGCTGTTGCCTGCGTATTTACTGGAACCCGAGCCAGTCGAGCAGCGCGTCGAGGCTGGCCACTTCGACGTCCGGCTGGACTTCGTGGGCCACTTCGTTGACCTTGCCGGTCCGGTTCATCCAGGCCGCGCGCAGGCCGGCGCGCTGGGCGCCCTGCACGTCGAGCAACAGGTCGTCACCCACGTACAGGGTTTCGCCAGGCTCGACGCCGAGGGCGGCGCAGCCGGCGAGGAAGATGCCGGGATCGGGCTTGGCGCGGCCGAACTCGCGCGCCGCCACCGAGGCCTGGAAATGGTGGGCCAGGCCGATGGTCTGCAGGTCGGCCACGCCATTGGTGACCGAGCCGACCAGGGCATACTGCTTCAGGCGTTCGAGTCCGGGCACGACGTCTTCATACGGCGTCACGGCATTGCGGGCGGCGAAAAACACGGTCATCGCCAGTTCGACCTTGGCGGCATCCTCGCCCACCTGTTCGAAGGCGGCGACAAGGCCGGCATGGCGCAGCGCGCCCAGGTCGATCCCGAACTCGGGGCGGGCGGCCAGCAGTTCCATGCGCGCCTGGCGCAGGCTGTCGACCGTGAAACGCTCGGCCAGCCGCGGCGCATGCTCACCGAGCCAGGCATACAACAGTTTTTCGGCTTCCAGGATCACGGGCGCGATCGGCCACAGGGTATCGTCGAGGTCGAACAGGACGGCTTTCGGCCAGGGTTGGCGGGTCATCGGCTTCCAGTCATCGGCTTCCAGGACAGAGGGAAAAGGTGCGCCCCAAGCATAGCGAGGCGTCCGGCCAAATGCAATGCGCGTCCTGTTTGCCGTTCTTGAAATATTGCTCTTGTTAAATGCTGGTTACACCATGATACAAAACCAAATACGCCCGAAATGGACCAGCTGCTTGCCAAATGGACTAAAATGTTGAGCGATTTTTCTATTCCCACCGCGCAGCTGCGCTTTCCCGCTAGATTTTTTGGAGATGTTATGAAGAGTTCCTACCTGCGTGCCGGCGCGGCGCTGGCCTGCGCGGTCGCACTGTCTGCCTGCGGCGGCAGCGATGGCCAGCTTGAGCTGGGCGGCACGTTCCAGGGCGTGACCAAGGCAGGCCTGGTCGTGACCAGCGGCGGCCAGGAAAAGGCAATCACGCCGCCGGCCGATGGTTCCGGCCAGGGGCGCTGGGCATTCAACAACCTGATCTCGACCGATGACCGCTATAACGTCGAAGTCAAGTCGAGGCCGTCGAACGTCAAGGATTGCGTCATCGAAAATCCGAGCGGCCGTGCGGGCTACCACGTCTACACCGTCTACATCACTTGTGAACTCAACCGCCATGAACTGTCCGGCACCGTCAGCAACCTGAAGGGCAATCTGGTCCTGGTCAACGGCTCCGATCGGGTGACCGTACCGGCCGGCGCCGCCTCGTTCAAGATGGCCGACGTTCCCGAGGATTCGCCGTACGGCGTCGCGGTCCTGGAGCAACCAGCCGGCCAGACCTGCACCGTCGGCAATGGCAGCGGCACCGTGGGCCCGGCCCCTGTCACCAACGTGGCCGTTACCTGCACCCCTTAATTTTCCCTGGAGCGTTACGCATGAAGTCTTCCCTGATCCGTCCGGCGCTCGCGCTGGCGCTGGCCGCTGGCCTGGCCGGTTGCGGCGGTAGCGACAAAGCCGAGTTTGTTGTCAAAGGCACCATCGCCAACGTCCATTATTCGGGCGCCGTCCTCTCCACCAATGGCATGGACCTGCCGATCCCTGCACCGGCCAGGCCGGGCGACACGGTGAGCTTCGCCTTCCCGAACAAGCTCGAGTATGGCGACGTGTACAACGTCGTCTTCAAGTCGACGCCGGAGCACCAGCGCGAATGCGGTACGCCGCAGAATACGATTGCGAACTTCAACGATACCGCGGGCCGACTGGAGGACATCAACATCACCTTCGTCTGCTCCCTGAACAACTATCCCCTGAAGGGCAAGGTCAACGGCCTGACCGCCGACGGCCTGGTGCTGGCCAATGGCAGTACCGGTGGTTCGGGCCCGGTAGCGAAGCCAGCTGTCGGCGTGACGACGCCGCTCGATTTCGCGCTGCCGAACGTCAATTACGGCACGACCTATGGTGTGGTGGTGATTACCCAGCCAACCGGTCAGGTATGCACCGTGGTCAACGGTACTGGCACGATGCCTGATGCAGAAGTGACCAATATTCAGGTCAACTGCGTCTCTGCATAAAGCCACAGATATACACAATTCTTATGTCGAGTATTTGAAAGGGAAATTGGATTTATATGCTGTCGCGCAGCATAATAGCTCCTGTCTCCTCCAACTCTCCTCAGAAAAGAATTGGATTTCAGCCCGCTCC
>DDKG01000323.1:10862-16462 GCA_002339265.1 Massilia sp. UBA2604
GGTCGGTTGAGGCGCCGGATCGGCTGTCCATGTGAGCACTATAGAAAATGGATCTCCCGCTCTCCAGCGGCATGCGACAGACTGCGCAAAACGGCGACCGAGCCGCCGGAAATACGTGATAACACGTATGCTGCGGCGCAGCAGATTGTCTTCGGACGTAAAAAGCGCCGGCTGGCGGCGCTGATGGGCATGCATTGTTGAACGCGTGTGCGGCGCAGCCGCACAGGCAACTTAGGTTCCCGCCTTCGCGGGAAGTCATTGCTGCCAGTGGCAGCAATGACGTGTCAGGGCAGGTTGGCCAGCGCCACGTACTGCTCCAACGTGACCGCTTCCGGACGCAGGCCTGGATCGATGCCGGCCTCGAGCAGCTGGGCCTCGGTGAACATGCCGGCCACGCAGTTGCGGATCACCTTGCGCCGCTGCGAGAAGGCCTTGGCCACCACCGCTTCCAGGCGCTTGCCGTCGCATGGCAGCTTGCGCTTGGTCGGCACCATGCGCACGATGGCCGAATCGACCTGCGGCGGCGGATCGAAGGCGGTCGGCGGCACGATGAACAGCATGGCCATGTCGTAGCGCCATTGCAACATCACCGACAGGCGGCTATAGGCCTTGGTGCCCGGCTCGGCCACCATGCGCTCCACCACTTCCTTCTGCAACATGAAATGCTGGTCCTCGACCAGGTGGGCGAACTCGGCCAGGTGGAACAGCAGCGGGCTGGAGATGTTGTACGGCAGGTTGCCGACCACCCGCAGCTTCTGTCCTTCCGCCACGGGGATCGAACCGAAATCGAACTTGAGCGCGTCGCCCGAGTGCACGGTGAGGCGTTCGCGCGGATAAGCTTTTTCCAGGCGCGCCACCAGGTCGCGGTCGAGCTCGACGACGTGCATATGGTCGAGCGACTTGAGCAGCAGCGCCGTCATCGCCGCCAGGCCAGGGCCGATCTCGACCATCGTTTCGCCGCGACGCGGCTCAATACTGTCGATGATATTGTTCAGGACATGGTCATCGGTCAGGAAGTTCTGACCGAAGCGCTTGCGTGCGACGTGTTTCATGCTTGCTTTCTTGATTATTCGGGAGTGGCGGCGGCGCGGCGCGCGGCCACCATGTGCATGGCGGCGCGGATCGCCTCTTCCATGCTGCCGCAATCGGCCAGGCCCAGTCCTTTTGCCGCCAGGTCGAGGGCGGTGCCGTGGTCGACCGAGGTGCGGATCAGGGGCAGGCCCAGCGTGACGTTGATGCCGCGCCCGAAGGTCGCGTGCTTCAGCACCGGCAAGCCCTGGTCGTGGTACATCGCCAGTACGCAATCGGCGTCCCGCAGGTATTTGGGCTGGAACAGGGTGTCGGCCGGATACGGGCCGCGCGCATCGATGCCGCGGCTACGCGCATCTTCCAGCACCGGCGTGATGACGTCGATCTCTTCGCGGCCCAGGTAGCCGTTTTCCCCGGCGTGCGGATTCAGGCCGGTGACCAGGATCGCGGGCGCCGCGATGCCGAATTTATCGCGCAGGTCGGCGTGCAGGATGTCCAGCACCTGGGTGAGGTTGTCGCGCGTGAGCGCGCCAGGGACGTCCTTCAAAGGCAGGTGGGTGGTGGCCAAGGCGACACGCAGGTAAGGCTGATCGCCCGCCGGCGCGCCGGCCAGCATCATGACCACCCTGGGCGTGCCGGTCTTCTCGGCCAGGTATTCGGTGTGCCCCGAGAAGGCGATGCCGGCGTCGTTGATCGTGCTTTTCTGCAGCGGCGCGGTGACGATGGCGTCGAACCATCCACGATTGTTAAAACCCCGGCAACCTTCGATCGCCAGGTCGAGCGTGGCCAATACGGCCAGGCCATTCTCGGGATCGAGCTGGCCGGGAACCACGTGGGCGGCCAGCGGCACGTCGACCACCGCCAGGCGTAGGGCGCCGAAATGCGGCAGGCCGCCACTCCGCAGGGCCTGGATCGACAGCGCCGACAGGCGGATGGCCGGGTCGATCAGGCTGGCGGTGAGCGCCAGGAAGGCGGCGTCGCCCACCAGCACGCAGTTGGCCTGCTCGCGCAGGGCCCAGGCGGCGCGGATCGCGATCTCGGGGCCGATGCCGGCCGGCTCGCCGACCGTGATGGCTAGCACGGGCCTTGTGTGCGCCAACGGGCGCCCCGGCGCCTGTGGCGCAACCATGGTGTTACTGCTCCTCGCGGAACTCGACGTAGGCGCGGTCGCGCACCTGGCGCATCCAGTCTTCCATCGCTTCCTGCATCTTGCGGTCGCGCAGGACCTGGCGCGCCACATTGCGTTCCTTCTGCTGGGTCACGTCTTCGCTCTTGCGGCCGATGACCTGGATCAGGTGGAAGCCGAACGGCGACTGGACGACGTCCGACACCTGGCCCGGCTTCAGCTCGTTCATTGCGGTCTCGAACTCGGGCACCGTATCGCCCGGGTACAGCCAGCCCAGGTCGCCGCCCTTGGAGGCGGAACCGTCCTGCGAATGCAGGCGCGCCAGGTCCTCGAAGGTGCCGGCGTTGTTGTCCATCTTTTCCTTCAGCTCGAGCAGCTTGCGCTTGACCTCGCCCTCGGTCATGGTCGGGGTGACCTTGATCAGGATGTGGCGCGCATGGGTCTGCTCGACGACGGTCTTGTCGGTCTCGCCAGCCAGCGAGCGCTTGTTCGACAGCTTGAGGATGTGGAAGCCGACGTTGGTCTTGAGGATCGGCGTCACCTGGCCTGCTTCGAGCTTGCGCAGCTCGGTCGAGAACATCGGCGGCAGGCGGTCGGCGTCGCGCCAGCCGATCTCGCCGCCCTTGAGCGCGTCGGGGGCGTCGGAATAGGTCGAGGCCATGCGCGCGAAGTCGGCGCCGGTGCGCAGCTGGCGCATCACTTCCTCGGCGCGCGCGGCGCGCGCGGCGATCTGCTCCGGCGAGGCGTTCTCTGGCACGCGCACCAGGATCTGCGAGATGTCGACCTCGATGCGGGCGGCATCCGCCGCCTTGGCGGCCGCCATATAGGTGTCGATCTCGGCCTCGGAGACCTGGATCTTGCTGTCGACCTCGTGCTCGCGCAGGCGCTGCATCATGATCTCGTTGCGGATGTCTTCGCGGAACTGGGCGAACGGCATGCCCTCTTTTTCCATCTGGTTGCGCATGTCCTGCACCGACATCTTCTGATTCTCGGCGATGCGGCCGATGGTGGCGTCCAGGGTGCGGTCGTCGACCCTGACGCCCATTTCCTTCGCCAGCTGCAGCTGGGCGCGTTCGACGATCATCGCCTCGAGCACCTGGCGCTCCATGGTCGCCGGGTCGGGCAGCTGGGCGTTACGCGCCTTCATGTTCTGGCTGACCTGGGCCACGCGGCCGGTCACTTCGTTGCGCGTGATCACTTCGTCATTGACGACGACCTGGATCGAATCGACCACCTTGGCGTTGGCCGAAGCCGGCGGCAGGAAGCCGCCGCCGGTGGCGGCCGACGTGTCGGCCTGGGCCAGCGCCTGGCCTGCGGTCAGCGCGCACAGCAGTGCTGCCGCCATCTGGAGGGACTGCAAACGGGTAGTACGCATCATCTGGAAAGCACTCATTTCAGGTTTGTTCACATCATCATGGACGGCCAGTATGGCCTGCCAGTCTGAACGCTGGCTTATGGACGTCCAATTCCGGTATTCAGTCGCGTATAGCCCGGGATACTCTTGTTGAACGACTCGAGCGGGTTACCCAGGCCCAGGCGCGACAAGCCATTGAGCTCGAGCTGGAAGAAGATCGGCGTCGACGTTTCTTGCGCCGCGGTCACGAAGCGCTGCGCCCCCATCCGGAACACCCAGCAATCGGCCTTGTATTCGAGGCCGATCAGGCTCTCGATCAGCTTGCCGCCGGTGGCCGGATTGACCTCCTGACCCACTCCATACGAACGCAGCGCGTAGCTGACCCGGCCCACGCCATACCAGCGGCGGCCGATCGGCCACTGCGCCGAAAAGTCGAGGTTGCGGAAGCTGTCACGCTGATAACGGTATTCGGCGTTCAACACCTTCATCCGTCCCGGACGCCACTGTACACCCACATTCGAGCTGTACAAACTGCTTTCGTTCGCATCGTATTGTACGCCGCTATCGAAAGTCCAGGACTCGGAAATGGTGCCGGCCGCGGCCAGCAGCACGTCGGAACGGCTCTTGTGGGGTTCTTCGTTGCGGCTGAGACCAACGCGTGGCTGTTCGAGATACAGGCGCTGGCCGAACGCGAGGCGCAGGCGCTCGGCGCCGTCTTCCTGGATGAAGCGCGACACCAGGGCCGCCGTGACCTGGTTGGCGTCGGACACGCGGTCCAGGCCGACGTAGCGGTTCTCGGAGAACAGCTGGGCGTAGTTAAAGCCGGCGCGGCCGGTGTCGAACAGCGGAATGTCGTCCTGGTTCTCGTACGGCGTGTAGACGTAGAACAGGCGCGGCTCCAGGGTCTGGGTGGCGCCGCCGCCGAACAGCGTGGTCTGGCGCTCGAACACCATGCCGCTGTCGAGCGAGAAGGTCGGGATCGTGCGCGTCTGCGCGGTATCGATGCCCACCCGGCTCTCGTGTTCCTGGATGTCGTACTTGGCCGCGTTGTACATCAGCTTGGGCGTGACGAACCAGCCCGGGCGCACGATCGGATAGCTGACCTGGCCCTGCACCACGGCGCGGTTGCCGGTGACCCAGGTCGGGTGGTCGAAGCGGGTCGCTTCGGCATCAATGGACCAGTCGAAACCGGCCACGTCGTAGCGCGCGGCGCGGAAGTTAATCTGCGGCAGGCGGTCGTAGGGACGCGGCACCGTCAGGCTCGGATTCTCGGCGGCGGCCGGATCCTGCAGCACCTGGTAGTTCTGGGCGCGTGCAGACAGGCTCCAGAACTGGCCGTAGTAGTCGGTGCGCACTTCGCGCAGCAGCTGGCGCTCGGCGCTGGCGGCGACGGTGCGCGAGAAGTCGGACGGGTATTCGTCGTCCGAGGCGCCGTGCAGGTTCCAGCCGTACGACCAGTTGGGCCTGATCGTCTGGTTGTGCAGCGAATCGACGCGCCAGCGCGTGGTATTGGTCTCGCGGTCGTCCGGCAAGACCTCGACGTGGGTCTCGCCTTGATACGTGCTGCCCAGGTAGCGGCCGGTGGCGCCCATCTGGAAGCCGCGGTCGAACATCATGCGCGGATACAGCGTCAGGTCGCGGTTCGGGGCGATGTTGACGTAGTACGGCACCATCACCTCGGCCTTGCCCTGGGAGCCGAAGCCCACCGTGGGCGGCAGCCAGCCGGAGCGGCGCTGGCCGGACAGCGAGAACGACATCGCCGGGGTGCCGATGATGGGCACGTCCTTGAAATAGATGATGGTCTTGCCGGCGGTGCCGACGTCGCGCCCGCTGTCCAGGCGCAGGGTGCTCGACTTGAGGTACCAGTCGGGGTCCGGGCCTTCGCAGGTGCTGTAGGTGCCGTTGCGCACCACGGCCTGCTGCTCGCCCAAAAAGTCGATGCGGTCGGCCTGGCCCTGGCCATTGCTGTCGGCGATGAAGTAGTTCGGATTGAGCAGGTAGCCCTTGCCGGTCTCGAGGTTCAGCTGCAGCTCGTCGCCCTTGTAGCGGTCGCCGAAGCGCCACATATTGACGTTGCCGGTGGCCGTGACT
>DDKG01000356.1 GCA_002339265.1 Massilia sp. UBA2604
ATCCTCGTGGTCGACGACCACGCCGACATCCGCGACCCGCTCGCCGCCTTCCTGCGCCGCCACGACCTGGAGGTGCTGACCGCCGCCGACGCCGCGAGCGCGCGCACGCTGCTGCGCCAGCATCCGATCGACCTGGTGGTGCTCGACATCATGCTGCCGGGCGAAGACGGCCTGTCGCTGTGCCGCCATCTGGCCGAGACCAGCAGCACGCCGGTGATCCTCCTGACCGCGATGGCAAGCCAGGAAGACCGCGTCGCCGGGCTCGAGATCGGCGCCGACGATTACGTCACCAAGCCCTTCGATCCGCGCGAACTGGTGGCCCGCATCAAGGGCATGCTGCGGCGCCTGAGCCGCGCCGCGACCGGCTGGCATGGCCGCCGCTACGCCTTCGGCGACTGGACCCTGGACATGGCCCGGCGCGAGCTGCGCGACGCCGGCGGCGAACCGGTGGCATTGAGCACGTCCGAATTTCGCCTGCTGGGCGTGCTGGTCGAACGCGCCGGCAAGGTGCTGAGCCGCGACGAGCTGCTCGACCTGACGCGCGAAGGCGAGGTGCAGAACTTCGATCGCAGCATCGACAGCCAGGTGAGCCGCCTGCGCAAGAAACTGGAAAGCGATCCGCGCCGGCCACGCCTGCTCAAGACCTCGTGGGGCGACGGCTATGTGTTCACGGCCGACGTCAAGCCGCTGCCGGCGGCCGGCTGAGTACCTGGAATGCGCCTGATCCCGAAGACGATGGGCGGCCAGCTGGTCGCGACGATGCTGCTGGCCGTGCTGCTGGCGCATGCCGCCGCGATCGTGGTGCGCCAGCTGACCCCGGACGCGATGCATCCGCTGGCCGCGCGCTATATGCTCGACCGCATGGCCGGCATCTACCAGTCGCTGCGCCTGTCGCCGCAAAAAGGAGAAGAGCTCGTGGCATCCATCGGTTCGCCGACCGCGCGCTTCTGGCTGGCCACCGGCGCCAGCGCGGGCGCGGCCGCCCCGGAGATGAACGAGGACGAACGCCGGCAGGCGCAGGCCCTGTCGGAACGCTTGCAGCATGTGTCGACGTCGGCGCCGGCGCCGCGCAGCTGGGTGCAGCTGACCGACCATGCGCCGGACGACGATGGGATCAAGCAGGCCGGCATGCTGGCATCGGTGGAGCTGCCGGACGGGCGCTGGCTGGTGGGCTACCAGCAGTCGCCAGGCGGCAGTCCCTGGTGGCGTCCGCTGCACTTCTCGATCCCGGTGAGCACCCTGCCGGTGCTGCTGGTGGCGCTGCCCTTCATCGGCCGCATCCTGCGTCCGATCCGCGCGCTGGAGCGCGCCGCCGAGCGCTTCAGCCGCGGCGAGCATGACGGCCCGCTGCCCGTGACCGGCCCGCGCGAGGCGCGCGAGCTGACCGCCGCCTTCAACACGATGGCCGAGCGCCAGCAGCGCTTCGTCGAAGACCGCACGCGCATGCTGGCCGCGATCAGCCATGACCTGCGCACGCCGATCACCTCCCTGCGCGTGCGGGTGGAGCTGATCGACGACCCCGCGCTGCGCGCGGCGATGACCCGCACGCTGGAGACGATGGGCCTGATGGTCGAGCAAACCTTGCGCTTCGCGGCCGAGGACTGCATCGGCGAGCCATCGCAGGACGTCGACCTGGCGGCCCTGATGCGCGACCTGGCGGCCGAACTGGCGCGCCCCGGAAAACGGATCCGCTACGCCGGCCCTGAGACGCTGCCCTACCGCTGCCGTCCAATCGCCCTGCGCCGCGCAGTAGGCAACCTGGCCGAAAACGCGATCCGCCACGGCACCGAGGTCACGCTCTGCGCCAGCGCGCCGGGAGAAGGCAACGACCTGATCCTGGCCGTCATCGACAACGGCCCCGGCATCCCCGAGACCGAACTGGAGCGCGTCTTCGAGCCTTTCGCCCGCCTCGACAGCGCCCGCTGCCGCGACACCGGCGGCGACAACGGCCACGGCAGCGCCGGCGGCAGCGGCGTCGGCCTCGGCCTCTCCATCGCCCGCTCCTGCGTCGAAGCCCACGGCGGCACCCTCACCCTGACCAACAACACCCCCGGCCTCACCGCCACCATCGCCCTCCCCACCTGACTCCCAATTAGGGTCAGAGTAGAATTATTGAGCAATTACTCCGCGATCCCGATAATGAGGGTCAGAGTAAAATTGTTGGCCAAGATCTTGTAATCAACGATCTGCAGCGCCACTTCCAAAGGCCCCGTCTTTGAGGAAATTGCAAAATAATTCTACTCTGACCCTAATTATCTTTGCCGTCAAACCGCTGCCTTCGAAACGTAATCCTCTCATAGGAGAAATTACTTATCGATTCTCAAGATCCTTTTCTCAATCTAATATTATCGAGCAATTTATAAGCCCTTAAATAATTAGGGTCAGAGTCGAATTATTGAGCAATTTCTCACCTAATTGTATTAAGTGGGGACAGAGTCAGCTTGGCGGGAAATTTCTAACGAAGCGGAATAATGAGGGTCAGAGTCGAATTAAAAGCAATTCTGGAGAATTGCTCAATAAATCTACTCTGACCCTCATGTTGGGGGTGGGTGGGGCGCACGGGTGAAGATTTCGCTTGCGCGGCGTGGTGGGTGAGATAGAATGATGAATGAGAATCATTATCATCTGATGCCACTATCTTGCGTCGAGAGGAACGACATGTGCGACAAACACGCTTCGAACGTACCCTGCCCTGCTGACGGCCTCCAGGGATCGCGCCGGCGGCGCGTGTGGGAGTTGTCCCATGCCTGCCATTGCCCGCTGGTCGGGGTCGGGTTGCCGCTCGGTGGCTTGCGCAAGCTGGTGGAGAAGGTGACGGGTGGGAAGGTGCTGCACGATGATTACGACATCCACGTCGGCACCGTCAGCGAGTGTGCGCTGCGCACGCCCGTCGCCGATGCGGTGCAGAAGGAACTCGAACGGCGCTACGCGCAGCACGTCCAGCGCTTCCGCGCCGCCAAGACCACCGAGCAGGTCGAGGCCATGTGGGAAGCGGCAGTGGCCGCCGGCGACGTCGCCGGCGCGTTCTGGGCCGGGCTGTCGCATCCGCGCTGCACCACCGCGCTCGAAGAAAAGATGTGCCGTGACATCCATATGGTGCAGCACCAGGCCGGCGCCTGCGCGCGCGCCGACATCAACAAGTTCAACGCGGTCGTCGCCGACAATGCGCGCCTCGAGCGCGAAGTGGCGCGCCTGCAGGAGCGCTGCAATGCGCTGGGACAGGAAAAGGCGCTCGAGTGCGAACGCCTCGAGGGCCAGCTGCGCGCGGCGCGGGCGGCGACCATCGCGCGCGACGGCGACGTCCAGGCGGTGCGCGCCGAACTGGCGCGGCTGCAGGCCAGCATTCCCGATCTCGAGTCGCGCGAGCGCCTGGCCGAACGCGTGACGCAGATGGAAGCGCGCGAGCAGGCGCTGCGCGCCCAAGTGGCAGAGCTGAAGGCAGCGCGCGCTCCTGCTCCTTCTCCAACGCAGGAAGCCGACACCGCGCCCGCACCGATCCAGGCGGTTCCGGTCTCGATGCCGGTGCGCCTCGAAAACCGCAGCGTGCTGTGCGTCGGCGGCCGCAGCAGCAGCGTGCCGATCTACCGCAATATGATCGAGCGGGTCGGCGCCCAGTTCGCCCACCACGACGGCGGCCTGGAAGACAGCAGCAGCCAGCTCGACGCCAGCCTGGCCGCGGCCGACCTCGTGATCTGCCAGACCGGCTGCATCAGCCATAGCGCCTACTGGCGCGTGAAGGACCACTGCAAGCGCCACGGAAAACGCTGCGTCTTCGTCGACAATCCGAGCATGTCGAGCCTGGTGCGCGGCCTGCAGGAAGCCGCCACCGAAGACACCCATCCAAACTGAATCACGCAGCCAGTTCGCGGATCGCCGCCACCAGGCGGTCCAGCTGGGCCGTGGTCGTGAAGTACGACGGCGTGACGCGGATGCAGCTGCCGCCGACCGGGCCTTCGCGCGCCACAGTGAAGATGCCATGGCGCTCGGCCAGCGTGCGCGCCAGCGCCACGTTGTCCTCGAACGACGTCTTCCCTTTCAGGCGGAACGAGGTCACCGCGCCCGTCATCCCCGCGTCGTCCGGCGTCAGCACCTGCACGTTCGGCAGCGCGCACACTCTTGTTACCCAGTAGTCGCGCAGTGAGCGCAGATGCGCCGCGCGCGCCGCCAGCGGGATGCGCGCATGGAAAGCCAGCGCGCTTGGAATCGTCATCACCGCCGCCACGTTCAGGGTGCCGGCATTCACGCGCGCGCGGATGTCGGTCGGCGGATGTTCGGTGTTGCCGCAATCGATGTCGATGTCCTGCAGGCGGCCCTCGCGCACGTAGAGAAACCCCAGCCCGAGCGGCGCCCCGATCCATTTATGCAGGTTGGCGCCGACGAAGTCCGCGCCCAGGTCGGGAATGCGGAAATCGAGCTGGCCGAACGACTGCGCGATGTCGACCACTACGTCGACGCCCCGTTCACGCGCCATGCGCGCGATCTCGGCCACCGGCAGCACCAGGCCGGTGCGATGGTTGATGTGGGTGAGCAGCAGCAGCCGCGTGCGCGGATGACGCTGCAGCGCCTCGACGTAGGCGTCGATCACGTTCTGGCGCGTGGTCGGCTCGGGGATCGTCACCGACACCAGCTGGGCACGGCGGCGCTTCGCCAGTTCGCGCATGGCGTCCATCACCGTGCCGTAGTCCAGGTTGCAGATCATGACCGCTTCGCCGGCCGTCACGAGCCGGTAGTTCAGGATCAGGTTCTGCAGCGCTTCCACCGCGCTGCGAGTGATCGCGACCTCTCCGGGTGCGGCGCCGGCATACGCCGCCAGCTGCGCGCGGATCGCCGTCATGTCTTCGCGGTCGAAGCGCGTGCGCAGGTAGTGCGAGTTGTGGCGGTTCAGGTAGTCGAGGTTGCGCTTGTAGTCTTCCAGCACCGGGCGCGCCATGATGCCGTAATAGGCGTTTTCCAGGTTGACGATGTCGCCTGCCACGTCGTAGCTTGCGTCCAGGCCGGCGTCGTCGGACGCGGCGGCCGCTGGCCAGGGCAGCGCCGCACCGCCCAGGCCCAGGCTCACCCCCAGGCCGGCGGCGCTGCCCAGCAGCTTGCGGCGGCGATTGACGGATGGTTTCATGACGGCTCCCGCGAGAATGGATGTGCAGGAAAGTATAGGCAGACCAGCGCCCTGCGCCTGCCCTGGGAATGATCACCCCATAAGCGCCATTGATACCCCGGGCGAGCACGGATGGCGCCGGGTTAGAATCGCCCCACCTTACACCACCGGACAATCGCCATGCTCAGCCGCGACATCGAGATCTTCCGCACTGTGATGACCTCGGGCTCCGCCACCCGCGCCGCCAAGGTGCTCGGACTGTCGCAGCCGGCCGTCAGCATGGCACTGCGCCGGCTCGAGGAGCGCGCCGGGATGGAACTGTTCCAGCGTCCGGGCGGCAAGCTGCAGCCCACCCAGCAGGCGCAGGCTCTGCTGGCCGAGGTCCAGCGCCACTTCGTCGGCATGGACGTGATCGAGCAGCGCATCCGCAGCCTGAAGCAGTTCGGCGCCGGCCGTGTGCGCATCGCCGCCTTTCCCGGCCTGGGGACCGGCTTCGTGCCGCGCGTGCTGGCTGACCTTGCCGCCGCAGGCACACGCAGTATGGTGTCGCTGCAGGTGATGGGGTCACAGGACGTGCGCAGCCAGGTGTTGCGCGACGAGGTGGAGCTGGGCATCGCGGCCCAGGACATCTCCACCGCCGGCGTCGAGCACGCGCTGTTCGCCCACTACTTCGGCGTGGTCGCCCTGCCCGCGGGCCACACGCTGGCGCGCAACACCGTGGTCACGCCGAAGCAGCTGGCGCGCCATCCCTTCGTGGCGCTGCAGCCGGACGACGCGGTGAGCCTGCGCCTGGACGCCATCTGCCGCAGCCACGGTGTGCAGCTGCAGACGGCGGTCGAAACCTCGTACACCTTCAGCCTGTGCGAACTGGTGCGCAACCGCATCGGCATCGCCCTCGTCAATCCGGTCACGGCGGTCGACTACCTCGATGCGGGCCTGGTGTTCCGTCCGTTCTCGGAGCGGCTCGACTTCACGGCGCTGACGATGTGGCCCGCCGGTCGCCCTCTGTCGCCCTTCGTGCGCCAGATGCTGGGCGCCATGCGCGCGCGGCTGCAGGCCGACATGGAGCGACTGCGCGCGACGATGCCGCCGGGCGCGGGCAAGATCGCCCTGCACCAGTTCCAGCCACTGGATGAAGCCATGCCCGCGGCTTGAACGCGCGGATTCAGAGCAGCTCGATCGACGTGCTCATCACCCCGACCAGCGCGACCATCTCGGCCGAATCGGCGAAGTCGAGCAACACGTCGCCGCGATCGAGCACGCGGTCGTCGAGCAAGGTCGCCCACCACGCGATCTCTTCCTGGCTGCCGGTGCGCTCCAGGCCCGCCTGGTACAGGTGGGCGACATACTGCGCATTGCTCATGCCGCCGATTTGTCCCTCGGCGCCGGCCACGAAGGTGTCGGCGATGGCCGCCAGGCCGACGCCGTTTTCGGTGGCCGCGATCCAGTAATTCAGGCCGTCCTGGTCCGGCGCGCGGTCGTACAGGACGTCGTACATGCGCACCAGGGTGCCGATCTCGGTGTCGGCGATCCACGAGGTAGCGCCGTACCAGTCGTCGTGATGCAGCATGATGTAGGACTCGGCAAAGCGCAGCAGGATGTCGGCCCGCGTCACGGCGCCCGCGGCCAGGCTGGGCAGCCACTGGGACAGCTCCTTCAGGTCGGCCGGCCGGTCGGCGCCGTTGTCGAACAGCGCACGCACGAAATCGTCGCTGGTCATGGCGTCATCCGCCATGCTCTGCGCCAGCAGGCGGGCGGAGATGTCGACCAGCGGCAGGCCCGCCGCATGCTGCGCTTCCCAGCCATCGAGTTCGACCCGGGTCGCCACGCGGTCGTCCAGCGCGGCCACCATGCGCGCGATCGTGCCCCGCGCCGACAGGTCGGCGCCGGCGCCGCCGAAATTGAGCAGTTCCACATTGGCCAGCGCATCGGCGCCATCGTCTCCGCCGCGCGCCGCGATCGTCATATGCCCCTGCTCGACGCGGATCGTGTAGTCGGCGCGGGTGCCGCTCAGGCGCACGGTGTCGTTGCCGGCGCCGCCATCGATCCAGTCGTCGCCCGCGCCGCCGGTGATGTGGTCGTCGCCGTCATCGCCGAACAGGCGGTCGTTGCCGGCGCCGCCGTTGATGACGTCGTCGCTCCCGCCCGCATGCACGTCGTCGTCGCCGGCGCCCGTGTTCAGGGTTTGCGCGTAATCGTCCGCGATCAGGTATAGCTTGTCCCCCCCGCCCGGCTGGGTCACGCCGAGCGTGACTTCGCCGGCGATCGCCGCGAAGTCGATGCCATCGAGGTTGGCGCTGCTGCGCCACAGGCCGCGCGTATCGATCACCAGCGCCGTCAGGGGATTGGCGCCGTCCTGCGCCGCCGAGGACAACTCGAGCTGCGGCCCGGATGACACGCCCTGGCCGAAGTCGAGCACCGGCATGATCGTCTGCAGCAGCACTTGCGCGCCGGGCGCCAGGCCCGCGAGATAGGCGGTTGCTTCCTGCACCATGCCGGCCTGCGAGGCGGATCCAGGCGTGCTGTGTGCGCGGATCTCGCGCAGCAGGTCGTCCAGCGAGGCGCTGGCCGCTTTCGGCGCGGCGCTGCCGGCGGCGTTCAGGCCGATGCCGTCCAGGCGGTCGGCGCGGAGCAGCACAGCCCCATTGCCGTCCCTGACGACGGCGACGCCGGGAGCGTCCGCGGGATCTGACGGCAGTTCGTAATTCGGCCGGGTCGCGATCGACAGCAGCTGGCGCTGCGTGCCGTCGCTCTCGGTGACGCTGCGCTGCGTCACTTCACGCCGGTCATCGAGCCATGTCTGCGGCGCGCTGCCCGGCCGTTCGTCGACGTCGGTGACCCATACCGTCAGCAGCTGCGAGGCGGCGCCGGAAGCATTTCGGAGCGTCACCTCGACCTGGTAGGTGTTGTTGCCGGCGCCCGCGCCGAGGTCGCGCGGCGCTTCGTAATCGGGCGCCTGGATGAAGGTCAGCAGGCCATTGCTGGCGTCGATCGCGAACAAGGCCGCATCGGCGCCGCCGGTAATCGTGTACACATTCGGAATCGGCGGCGGCGGGCTGGCGTAGACCGTGTCGATGGTGACGTTGTGGGTATTTTCGGCGACCTGGACGACCGGACCGCCGGGGTAGGAAAAGCGTGGCTGCAGCCACTCGAACTGCGCGGCACTGCCCTGCATCGTGAAGCTGGACGTCGTCATGTCGTTCTCCGCAAATATCGTAACGAAGAGTATATCGACATCATGTAACGCCCGAGGCGCGCACCGGACAAATCCGGCAGATTATGGCCTGCGCATGAACGCCTTGCGCCACGGCGCGTGCAAGGACAAGCGACAAAAGAAAAAAGGGCTACCGGCGTGAACCGATAACCCCTTGATCCGACTACTGCGCTTGCAGTTGTCCTGGTGCCGCTGACCGGAATCGAACTGGTGACCTTCGCATTACGAATGCGCTGCTCTACCGACTGAGCTACAGCGGCGAAACCTGTGCTTCGCCTTGCCTTTCGGCGCACGACGGCAGGACCGCCGTGACGAAAGAACCATATTCTAGCAAACAATGCGGCAAACTTGCTAGTGTGTATTGCAAGCGTGCCGCATCAGGAAGCTAAAACTGCAATCTCACCCCTGGTGATAGCCGGTCACGACGTCGACTTCTTCCTTCGAGCCCAGGAATACCGGCACGCGCTGGTGCAGCTTGGTCGGCGGGATGTCCAGGATGCGGCCCTTGCCGTCGGTGGCGGCGCCGCCGGCCTGCTCGACGATCATCGCCATCGGGTTGGCCTCGTACATCAGGCGCAGCTTGCCCGGCGACTTCGGATCGCGCAGGTCGGCCGGATACATGAAGACGCCGCCGCGGTTCAGGATGCGATGCACGTCGGCCACCATCGAGGCGATCCAGCGCATATTGAAATCCTTGCCGCGCGGGCCGGTCTCGCCCGCCAGCAGCTCGTCCACATAGCGCTGCACCGGCGGATGCCAGTGGCGTTTATTGGACATATTGATGGCGAATTCCTTGGTCGACGGCGGGATCTGCATGTCGCTCTGGGTCAGTACCCACGACCCCATCTCGCGGTCCAGGGTGAAGCAGTGCACGCCGTTGCCGGTGGTGAGCACCAGCATGGTCTGCGGGCCGTAGACCGCATAGCCGGCCGCTACCTGGGCGGTGCCGGGCTGCAAAAAGTCCTGCTCGGTCGGCTGGGCCATGCCTTCCGGCGCCTTCAGCACCGAGAAGATGGTGCCGATCGAGACGTTGACGTCGATGTTCGACGAGCCGTCCAGCGGATCGAACAGCAGCAGGAATTCGCCCATCGGATAGCGACTGGGGATCTGGCGGATGGTTTCCATCTCTTCGGACGCCATTGCAGCCAGGTGGCCGCCCCACTCATTTGCTTCTAACAAAATTTCGTTAGAGATCACGTCCAGCTTCTTCTGGACTTCGCCCTGGATGTTCTCGGTCTCGGCGCTGCCCAGCACCTCGCCCAGCGCGCCCTTGCTCACCGAATAGCTGATGCGCTTGCAGGCGCGCGCGACGACCTCGATCAGCAGGCGCAGCTCGGCGTTGATGTTCTGGTGCAGGCGCTGCTCTTCGACCAGGTA
>DDKG01000083.1 GCA_002339265.1 Massilia sp. UBA2604
GATGCGCGGCGCGCGGCGCGAGTAGTCGCGCGTGGCCACTACCTCGCGCGCGACCTCGGTGACGGCGAGGATCGGCGCCGTGATCACGCGTCCCAGGCGCCACATCAGCAGGTAGGCGATCGCCATCGCCAGCAGGGTCACCCCGGCGGCGATCGCGAGATAATCGACGGTGCGCGCCAGCAGGCGGTTCTCGGCGCGCAGCACGACGGTGCCCACCGTGTCGCCGTTCTCGACGATGGGCTGGCGCACCACCAGCTCGCTGCCGTCGTCCTCGGGCAGGCCTGCCGCCTCCAGGCGCCCAGGGATGGCGCGCGGTTCGCCGGCGGCGGCATAGGAGGCAAACAGCTTGCCCTGGGAATCGTAGATGGCGGCGGCGCGCACCAGGGGACTGGTGCGCAGCAGCGCCAGGTTCTCGTTGGCCAGGCGTGGGTCGTCGAAGCTCAGCGCGGCGGACGTCATGTGGCCGACCAGTTCGGCCTGGGTCGAGAGGTCGTTCACCAGGGCGCGGTGGTAGCTGCGCAAGTCATAGCCGATCACGATGGCGATCGAGACCAGCAGCGCGACGAACGTGGTCGTCATCACCACCGCCACCAGCTTCTTGCGGATAGAGCGCTGGCGGCTCATGCTTCCTCCACGGACCGCTCACGGCAACACACGCGCGGCATGTAAAAGTTCTAACAAAGACGAGAAATTGGTCATCCCAGCATAGCAGCACGCCTGTGCTGTGTGTCGCACGAAACATTTATCGAGCCGGACCAGGATGCGAATGCGGCTGGCACTGTAAACGTTCGCCTGCGGTTTGGGTAGCCATTTTTGAAACTTTGACCTGCCGTTCGCTTACCGTGCGCTCGCGCAGCGCGCTAGAATGAAGCAAGTCCGACCGGTTTCCCGACGTGGCACCCGCCCGGCCGGCGGCTTGCAAAGGAGACCCACGTGACGAACGAACTCATCGATCTTGCCCAGAAAGTCAGCGACACCATCGGCCCCAAAAAACTGATGCTGGCCGCCGCCGAATCCTGCACCGGGGGCGGCATCGCCTACACGCTCACCGCCATCCCCGGCTCGGGCGACTGGTTCGACTGCGGCTTCGTGACCTATTCGAACACCGCCAAGAACGAGATGCTGGACGTGCCCGACGCCGTGATCGCCCAGTTCGGCGCGGTCAGCGAAGAGGTGGCCGCCGCCATGGCCGCCGGCGCCGTGGCCAACAGCAATGCCGACATCGGCGTCTCGACCACCGGCATCGCCGGCCCGACCGGCGCCGTGCCCGGCAAGCCGATCGGCACCGTGTGCTTCGGCTGGGCGCGCGGCGACCATGTCCATACCGAGCGCCTGGTATTCCCGGGCGACCGCGAGGCGGTGCGCGTGCAGGCCATCGCCCATGCGCTGCGCGGCATCCTGCGCTTCGTCGAATAAGCTGCAACTTCTTCCGTATCCGGGATAATAGCGGGGTGCGCGACATCGATCGCGCACCAGGTTGTTGTCATTGAATTACGGAGAGTATTTGAACATCCCCACCCTGATGGTCCCAGTGATGCTGGCCGCCGCTTCGGCGTCGGGCCAGGCCCAGGAGCCACCTGCGGCGCCCGCGTCGGCGCCGGTCCCGTCGATCGCCTTCGAAAAAACCGTGCTGCCCAACGGCCTGCAGCTGATCCTGGTCGAGGACAAGCGCCTGCCGATCGTGGCCGTCAACCTGTGGTACCACGTGGGCCCGGCCAACGAAGCGCCCGGCCTGACCGGCTTCGCCCACCTGTTCGAGCACATGATGTTCGCCGCCACCCGCCACATCCCGCGCGGCGAGGCCGACCGCCTGCTCGAAGGCGCCGGCGCGACCGACAGCAATGGCGGCACCGGCTTCGACAGCACCAGCTATTACGACACGGTGCCGAGCAACCAGCTCGAACTGGCGTTGTGGGTGCATGCCGACCGCATGGGCTTCTTGCTGGACGTGCTCGACCAGCAGGCCCTGAGCAACCAGCAGGACGTGGTGCGCAACGAACGGCGCCAGACCGTCGAGGGCGAACCCTACGGCCTGGTCGAGGAAGCGCTGCTGCAGACGCTGTTCCCCAAGGGCCATCCGTACGCCGCCTCGATCATCGGCTCGCACGCCGACATCCAGGGCGCGCGCCTGGAAGACGTGCGCGAGTTCTTCACCAGCTACTATGGCCCCAACAACGCCAGCCTGGTGGTCGCCGGCGACATCGACAAGCCGGAGGTGCGCGAACTGGTGATGCGCTATTTCGGCGGCCTGCGCCGCGGGCCCGACGTGGTGCGCCCGCAGGTGGTCACGCCCCCGATCACGGCCGAGCGCCGGGTCGTGGTGCGCGACCGGGTCGAGCTGCCGCGCGTGTTCATGGGCTGGCTGACCCCGGCCGCCTACCAGCCGGGCGACGCCGAGCTGGCGGTGGCCGCCACCATCCTGGGCGGCGGCAAGTCGAGCCGCCTGTACAAATCGCTGGTGTACGAACGCCAGATCGCGCAGGACGTATCGAGCACCCAGACTTCGCTGGGCTTGGGCTCGACCTTCGTGGTCGACGTCACTGCGCGCGCCGGCCACACGCCGCAGGAACTGGAAGCGGCGATCGACGCCGAGCTGGAACGCCTGCGCAAGGACGGCCCGACCGAACGCGAAGTCGAACGCGCCCGCAACAGCCTGGAAACCGCCCTGCTGGCGTCGCTCGAAAAACTCGGCGGCGACGGCCTGGCCGAACAGCTCAACCACTACAACCTGTACACGGGCGACCCGGGCTACCTGGCCAGGGACCTGGCGCGCCTGCGCCGCATCGACGCCGCCGCCGTGCAGCGCGCCGTGCAGGCCTGGCTCAAGCCGGAGGCGCGCGCCGTGGTGACGGGCGTGCCCGGCAAGCCGAAGGTCGACGATCCGCGCGCGCCGAAACCAGCCAAGGCGCCGCAGTCCGCTCAAGCTGCGCTCAACGAGGCCGAGCCGTGGCGCGCGACGCCGCCCGTGGCCGGCCCCACGCCGAAGGTCACGCTGCCGCGCGGGGAGAGCTTCAAGCTCAAGAACGGCCTCACCGTGATCCACCACCACAATCCGGCGCTGCCGCTGGTCTCGAGCCAGCTGGTGATCAAGAGCGGCGGCGCGGCCAACCCCGACAAGCTGCCGGGCCTGGCCGGCTTCACCGCCCAGATGCTGGAAGAAGGTACCGCCACCCGCAGCGCCCCGGAGATCGCCGACGAGATCGCGCAGCTGGGCGCCTTCATGGACACCGGCAGCAGCGACGACGTCTCTACCGTCTCCCTGCTGGCGCTGCGCGCGACCTTCGCGCGCGCGCTCGCGGTGGTGGCCGACATCGTCCAGCACCCGTCGTTTCCGGCGGCCGAGATCGAACGCCAGCGGCAAGACCGCCTGGGTTCACTGCTGCAGCAGCGCGACGATCCCGAAACGGTGGCGGCCCTGGCCGCCGCGGGCGCCCTGTTCGGCAGCGCGCATCCGAAGGCCTACGGCCAGCTGGGACTCGAAGACGCGATCCGCGCCACCACGCGCGCGGACATCGCCGGCTTCTGGCAACGTCACTATGTGCCGTCCAATGCGGCGCTGGTGGTGACCGGCGACATCACGCGCGCCGAGCTGGAAGCGCTGGCCGAGGCGCAGTTCGGCGCCTGGCCGGCGGCCGCGGCGCCCGAGATCAAGGCAGCCGAAACACGTCCGACGCCGGCGCGCCTGGTGCTGGTCGACCAGCCGGACGCAGGTCAAACCGCGCTGCAGGTGGCCTGCATGGGCCCGAGCCGCGACACGCCCGACTTCCCGGCCCTGCAGGTGATGAACGGCGCGCTGGGCGGCATGTTCTCGAGCCGCTTGAACAACAACCTGCGCGAGACCAAGGGGTACACCTACGGCATCTATTCGCACTTCGACTATGACCGCACGCCGGCGCCGTTCTCGGTGGAGGCCAGCGTGCAGCAGGACGCCACCGGTGAATCGGTGCGCGAGATCCTGCGCGAGATCGCCGCCATGCGCGAGCAAGCCATGCCGCAGGCCGAACTCGAGGCGGCGCGCAACGCCCAGCTGCTGTCGCTGCCGGGCCAGTTCGAGACCAATGCCGACATCGGCGCCAGCCTCACTGAATTGTTCGTCTATGGCCTGGCGCCGGACTACTACGACCGCCTGGCGCGCGAGCTGGCCTCGGTCCGCGTGGAAGACGTGCAGCGGGTCGCGCGGGAGTACCTGGATCCTGAGCGGATGATCGTGGTGGCGGTCGGCGAGCGGCGCAAGATCCTGCCGCAGCTGCAAAAGCTCGGGCTGGGCAAGCCGGAGATGCGCGACGACGACGGCCAGGTAAAAGTACAGGTGCAGGCCAAGCCAACACGCTGAAACAACACCGCGCTTGCCAGGCGCGGTGACTTCACCTAACATATGAACACCTATTCATATGTTAGAAATGACCGTGCATCCTGCGCATCCACCCGCCCAGCCCATTGCCCCGCCACCGGATGAAGCGATCGGCCAGCTGGCCGACCTGTTCCACCTGCTGGGCGACCCGACCCGGCTGCGCATCGTGCTGGCTTGCCTGGCCCAGCCGACGGCGGTGGGCGACATCGCGGCCGGCTTGGCGCTATCGAGCTCGCTGGTCAGCCACCACCTGCGCCTGCTGCGCGCGGCGCGCATCGTCAAGGCCGAGCGCCAGGGCAAGCAAGTCTTTTATTCGGCCGCCGATGCCCACATCAGCAGCCTGCTCTCCACCATGTTCGAGCACATCGCCGAACCCGCCAACGGAATGGACGCATGAGCCACGCACACGACCACCACGATCACGGCCACAAGCATGACCACGACCATGGCCACGCGCACGGTTTCGGCCACCACCATCACCACCACCTGCCCTCGCCCGAGGGCCATGGCCGCGCCTTCGCGCTGGCGATCGGCCTGAACCTGGCCTTCGTCATCGTCGAGTTCACCTACGGTTTCATCGCCCACTCCACCGCGCTGATGGCCGACGCCGGCCACAACCTGTCCGACGTGCTGGGGCTGATGCTGGCCTGGGGCGCCGCCGTGCTGGCCAAGAGCGTGCCCAAGGGCCGCTACACCTATGGCCTGCGCGGTTCCTCGATCCTGGCGGCGCTGGGCAACGGCCTGCTGCTGATGGTGGCTTGCGGCGCGATCGCCTGGGAAGCGGTGCAGCGCATCGCCGAACCGGCGCCCGTGGCCGGCGCGACGGTGTCGATCGTGGCGGCCATTGGCGTGGTCATCAATGGCTTCTCGGCCTGGCTGTTCCTGGCCGGCAGCAAGGGGGATTTGAATATTCGCGGCGCCTACCTGCACATGGCGGCCGACGCCGCGCTGTCGCTGGGCGTGGTGATTTCGGGCCTGGCGATCATGTATTCGGGCTGGACCTGGATCGATCCGGTAGTGAGCCTGGTGATCGTGCTGGTGATCGTGCTCGGCACCTGGTCGCTGCTGCGCGAGTCGGTGCAGCTGTCGATGGCGGCCGTGCCGCCGAACGTCGATGCCGGCAAGGTGGAGGCCTTCCTGACCAGCCAGCCGGGCGTTACCGAAGTCCATGACCTGCACATCTGGGCCATGAGCACGACCGAGACCGCTCTCACCGCGCATCTGGTGATTCCGGGCGGCTATCCGGGAGACGCCGTGATCGACGCGATCGAGCACACGTTACGGAAAGACCATGCAATCCACCATTGCACGCTGCAGGTGGAACAGGGGACGATTCATCATCATTGCACGCTGCAGGGGCATGCGCACTAGTTTCAGGGATGCGCAGGACTTGGGTACCCGCCTGCGCGGGTAGTCGTTACCTCCAGTGGAGGTAACGACGTGCAAGGGCCGCGGGCCAAAACGCCTAACCTGCCAGGTTGGCGTACAAGGCCGTGCTGAGATAGCGCTCGCCGAACGAGGGAATGATGACGACGATCAGCTTGCTCGCGTTCTCGGGCCGGCGCGCCACCTGGATCGCGGCCCATAGCGCCGCGCCGGACGAAATCCCGACCAGCAGCCCTTCCTCGCGCGCCGCGGCGCGCGCCGTCTCGAAGGCGTCCTCGTTCTTCACGCAGATCACTTCGTCGTAGGACGCGGTATTCAAGACCTGCGGCACGAAGCCGGCGCCGATGCCCTGGATCGGGTGCGGGCCCTTGGTGCCCTTCGACAGCATGGGCGAGGCCTCGGGTTCCACCGCGATCGCCTGGAAGCCGGGCCGGCGCGGGCGGATAGAGTCGCTGACGCCGGTGATGGTGCCGCCAGTGCCCACGCCCGCCACCAGGATGTCGATCTTGCCGTCGGTGTCGCGCCAGATTTCCTCGGCCGTGGTGCGGCGGTGCACCTCGGGGTTGGCGGGATTGTTGAATTGCTGCGGCATGAAGGCGCGCGGGTCGCTTGCCATGATCTCTTCGGCGCGCCGGATCGCGCCGAGCATGCCCTCGCTGCCGGGCGTGAGCACCAGCTCGGCGCCATAGGCGCGCAGCAGCATGCGCCGCTCATTGCTCATGGTCTCGGGCATCACCAGCTTGCAGCGGTAGCCGCGCGCCGCGCACACCATCGCCAGCGCGATGCCGGTATTGCCGCTGGTGGGCTCTACGATGGTGGTGTCTGTGTTGATGAGACCGGCCGCCTCGGCGGCCTCGATCATGGCCAGGCCGATGCGGTCCTTGACGCTGTGCGCGGGATTGTGGAATTCGAGCTTGCCGACCAGGTCGGCTCCGCTGCCCACCGCCAGCTTGCGGATGCGCACCAGCGGGGTATTGCCAATCAGTTCAGTGACATCGTTCGCGATTCTCATTACCGCCTCCCGTGTCGAACAAACAGCCGTTATTTGACGTCCAGCAGTTCCACGTCGAAGATCAGGTCGGAATCCGGCGGGATCATGCCGCCGCCCGCGCCGCGCTTGCCATAGGCCAGCGCGCTCGGGATGATCAGGGTGCGCTTGCCGCCGACCTTCATGCCGGCCACGCCCTGCTCCCA
>DDKG01000103.1 GCA_002339265.1 Massilia sp. UBA2604
GGCCTGCCCGGCATCCGCTTCGTGTTCCCGCATGCGAACACGATGCCGGTGACGATCAACGGCGGCTACGTGATGCGCTCGTGGTACGACATCGTCGCCACCGACCTGGTGCGGCGCGAAGACGAAGCCGGCCTGCGCGCCTCGCAGCTGCAGGTCGAAGCGCTGATCGCGCGCGAAAAGGCACGCGGCATTCCGGCTTCGCGCATCATCCTGGCCGGCTTCTCGCAGGGCTGCGCGATGACGCTGCAGACGGGCCTGCGCCACCCGGAACCGCTGGCCGGCATGATGTGCCTGTCGGGCTACCTGCCGCTGGCGAGCGTGGCCGGCGCCGAGCGCACCGAGCAAAGCAAATCCACGCCGATCTTCATGGCGCATGGCGTGCAGGATCCGGTGGTGCCGTTCGCGCGCGCCGAGGATTCGCGCAAGGTGCTGGAATCGCTCGGCTACCAGGTCGAGTGGCATGCCTATCAGATGCAGCACACGCTGTGCCTGGAAGAGGTGCAGGATATTGCGAAGTGGATTCGCAAGGTTGTGGCTTGATTTGACGTTGTTGGTCTGCTTGTGAACTTGGGTTCCCGCCTTCGCGGGAACGACGTTCAAAAGTAGCAGACTATGGCCGCTGGCTCGGTCCACAATCATCAGCACGTCGTTCCCGCGAAGGCGGGAACCCAAGTATTCGGCACACCAGCAACCTCATTTACACCCGCAACGCAGCGTCCACGGCTTCCGATAAGCGCGACACAATCTCCGACAAATCCGCCGGCGTCGCAATGAACGGCGGCGCCAGCAGCACATGGTCGCCGTGCTGCCCATCGATCGTTCCCCCCATTGGATAGACCAGCAAGCCGCGCGCCATCGCCTCGGCCTTGATCGCCGCATGCAGCTTGCGCTCCGGCGCGAACGGCTCCTTCGTCGCGCGATCCTTCACGAACTCCAGCGCCAGCAGCAGCCCGCGTCCGCGGATGTCGCCCACGTGTTCGTGCACGCCGAACACGTCGCCCAGCATGCGGCGCAGCACCGCGCCGCGGCTGCGCACGCGCGCCAACAGATCGTCGCGCTCGATCACCTGCTGCACCGCCAGCGCCGCCGCCGCCGCCACCGGATGGCCGATATAGGTGTACCCATGCTGGAACATGCCGCTGCGGCTGCGCAGGCAGTCGACGATCCCCTTGTGCGCCAGCACCGCGCCGATCGGCTGGTAGCCGGCGCCCAGGCCCTTGGCAATGGCCACGATGTCGGGCGCCACGCCGTCCTGCTCGATCGCGTACATGGTGCCGGTGCGGCCCATGCCGCACATGACTTCGTCAGCGATGAACAGGATGCGGTGGCGGTCGCAGATGGCGCGCACGCCCTGGAAGTAGCCCGGTGTGGGCGGGATCGCGCCGCCGGTCGCGCCCACCACCGGCTCGGCGACGAAGGCGATGATGTTCTCGGGCCCGGCGCGCAGGATGGTCGTCTCCAGTTCGTCCAGCAGGCCGGCCGTGTAGTCGTCGACGCTGACGCCGTCGGCGCGGCCGCGGTACTCGTAGCAGGCCGAGACCCGCAGCGCATCCTTCAATAGCGGGGCAAAGGCGCGCCGCCTCCATTCGTTGCCGCCCACGCCCAGTGCGCCAAGGGTGTTGCCGTGGTAGCTCTGGCGGCGCGCCAGGAAGCGCGTGCGCTGCGGCTCGCCCATCTCGACCCAGTACTGGCGCGCCAGCTTGAGCGCGGTCTCCATCGCCTCGGAGCCGCCCGAGACGAAGTACACACCGCCCATGTCCGCCGGCCCGCCCTCGACCAGGCGCTTGGCCAGCTGCTCGGCCACGTCGGTGGTGAAGAAGGCGGTGTGGGCGTAGGCGCAGCGGTCGATCTGGCGGTGCATGGCGGCGATCACGTCAGGATGGCCGTGGCCCAGCGACGAAACGGCGGCGCCGCTGCTGGCGTCGATGTAGCGCTTGCCATTGCTGTCGCATAGCGTGACGCCTTCGCCGCCGGCCGCGAGGGGCGGCACCTGGCGCAGGCTGCGGTGGATGATGTGGCTCATGACAGGCTACCCTCCAGTGGAAACGACACTTGACGATAAGCGCGCCGGCAACGGCTTCTTTTGATTTTTAGCGCAGGCCGTGCGAATATTTCTGCGGATTCACTTTTGGTGCAACACATGAGCGAGCGCCTTGGCCCCATCCCGGATCACGAACTGAGCGAGGCCCAGCGCGGCGCAGCCCGGGAGATCGTCGCCGGCCCGCGCGGCGCCGTGTACGGGCCCTTCGTGCCGTTGCTGCGCAGTCCCGAGCTGATGAGCCATGCGCAGCGCATGGGCGAGTACCTGCGCTATCGCAGCGCGATCGGGGTACGCCTGTCGGAGCTGGCGATCCTGGTCACGGCGCGCCAGTGGGACCAGCAGGTGGAGTGGGCGATCCATGCGCCGATCGCGGCCCAGGTGGGGATTCCATCGTCGGTCATCACGGCCATTGCGGCGCGCCAGCGGCCGGCGGACATGCTGGTGGACGAGGCGGTGGTGCACGACTTCTGCGTCGAGCTGCACGAGCACAAGGCGGTGTCCGATCGGGTGTATGCCGACGCGCTCGCGCTGTTCGGCGAGCACGGCGTGGTCGACCTCATCGGGATCAACGGCTATTACACCCTGCTCGCGATGGTGATGAATACGGCGCGCACCAGCGTGCCCGAGGAGGGTGACTGGCGCATGCCTGACTAGGCCAGTCATACGTCATTCCCGCGCAGGCGCACTAGCGTCGGAATATTTATTCGCAAAGTATGCACGTCATTCCCGCGCAGGCGGGAATCTAAGTGAAGTCACAGAATGTTCATCCTCCAACTTGGCCCCAACGTCCATCGGAGGTCGATTTTAAGGCCGCTGGCTGGCGACACTTGGGTTCCCGCCTTCGCGGGAACGACGTGGTTTTAGCTATGACTCTTTATGTTTCAGAGGCGTGAAATTATCCCGGACACCAGTGTGCGCAGGCGGGAATCCAAGCTCGCTTGCCATACCTGAGCGCATGCAGCACTTGGATCCCCGCCTCCGCGGGGATGACGTGCTAGCGGTATTGGTTTATTTTGGGAAGGCGACGACTTCGGCCTGCTGCTCGCCCAGGCCCGCGATCCCCAGGCGCAGCTGGTCGCCTTTTTTGAGGAAGCGCTGCGGCGAGCGGCCCATGCCCACGCCCGGCGGGGTGCCGGTGGTGATGATGTCGCCCGGCTCCAGGGTCATGAAGCGCGACACGTAGCTGACGATCTGCGCCACGCTGAAGATCATGCTGCCGGTATTCCCGGTCTGCATGCGCTTGCCGTTCAGGTCCAGGTAGAGGTCGAGGTCCTGCACGTCGTAGATCTCGTCGCTCGTGACCAGGAAGGGGCCGACCGGGCCGAAGGTGTCGCAGCCTTTGCCTTTATCCCACTGCGAACCCATCTCGAACTGGAAGGCGCGCTCCGAGACGTCGTTGACCACGCAGTAGCCGGCCACGTATTTCAGCGCCTGTTCTTCGCTCACGTACTGCGCACGCTCGCCGATGATCACGCCCAGCTCCACTTCCCAGTCGGTCTTCTTCGAGCCTTTCGGCAGCTGGATTGCATCGTCCGGGCCGTTCAGGGAACTGATCGCCTTGGTGAAGAACACCGGCTCGCTCGGGGTCGTGGACTTGGTCTCGGCGACGTGGTCGGCGTAGTTCATGCCGATGCCGATGAACTTGCCGACGCCCTTGACCGGCACGCCCAGGCGCGGGTTGCCGCGCACCAGCGGCAGCGTCTTGTGATCGATCTTCGCCAGCTTGCGCAGCGCCTTGCTGGAGAGTTGCGACGCATCGATGTCGTCGATGATGCCGGACAGGTCGCGCAGGCGGCCCTCTTCGTCGAACAGGCCCGGCTTCTCTTTGCCCGGGCGGCCATAGCG
>DDKG01000322.1 GCA_002339265.1 Massilia sp. UBA2604
GCGCAGCAGTTCGTGCGGGGTGCCGGTGGCGAAGGCGGCCACCGCCGCCACCTGCGACAGGTGCGGCGCGGCGGCCGTGATCGGCCCCTGCAGGGTCTGCATCGCATTGACCAGGTTGGCGGGGGCGAGCGCGAAGCCGACCCGCCAGCCCATCATGGCATAGCTCTGCGAGGCCGAGAACAGGGTGACCACGCCCAGCTCGCGCCAGTCGCACAGCGCCGCCAGCGTGACGTGCTCGCCGTCATAGATCAGGTGTTCGTAGCTTTCGTCGACGATCACGTGCACGCCGCCGGCCGTGGCCCAGTCGCGCACCAGTTCCAGCTCGCGCCGGGTGTACACCTTGCCGGTCGGGTTGTGCGGATTGTTCAGGACCAGCACCTTGACCTTGCCGAGGGCGGCCAGGCAGGCTTCGGTCAGCGTTTCTGGCAGGTCGGCCAGCACCACTTCGAGCCCCAGCAGTTCGGCGGTCGCCAGGTAGGCCGGCCAGTGCGGACGGAACACGGCGATGCGGTCGCCCGGATCGGTCATCGCGTACAACGCCTGGTAGTACGCCTGCTTGCAACCATTGGTCACGATGATCTCGTCGACCTGCGCCTCGATCCGGTTCTCGGCGGCGAGCTTGGCGCGCAGCGCTTCGCGCACCTTCAGCGCGCCGCCGACCTCGGTGTACGGCAGGATGCGCTCGCGCTCGATGGCGCCGGAGACCGCATCCAGTACGCTGGCCGGGGCCGGGAAGTGCGAAATCGCGATCGAAAAATCGATGACGCGTTCACCCGCATTGCGTAGCGCTTCGGCGCGGCCATGCATGGCGGTGGTGGCAAGGGGACGGGAGTGCGCGATTCGGTCTGAGATTTTCATCGTGTCGGTGTCGTTTATCCAAGTTGGGTGGCCGGCTGCGCATCATCCGGGCTCTCGGTACGTTCTTTCTTGATTGTACTAAATATTGGCAATTTTCAGAGGGAGATTCTTATGCGCGCAACAAGTGATTGACACCTCAAGCATTGAGGCAGGTAAACTACTTCCTACACCAGCACCGGGAGCGGAACTCTAGTCATGACTTTGGTGTCTGATGCTACATAAGCTGGCATGCAGGCGCACCATCGAAATGACTCAACTGTGTCGCGAAAACCAAGCGACGGGGGCGAGAAGATGAATGTGCATCACATACCAGTCAGTACGAAGCTGAACCATGAAACACGGTTCGCCACCGACGCTCCCGGAGCGACAACGGCGCTACCCGTGGCGAGTCGGGCGGCAACGTCAGGCACTTCCGCTGCCATATTGTCGGCGGGAGGCGGGAAAGTCACGCCTGTCAGGCACGAACTCGGTCAACAGGACGGTTCGGGGCAGGAAGAAGACGCTGAGCACATATGCGCACGTCTTTGATAGCAGGTAATATGAACATCGTTTGCGTGGGCGGCGGCCCGGCCGGTCTCTACTTCGGCCTGCTCATGAAACTGCGCCACCCGACGCATGCGGTGACCGTCGTCGAGCGCAACCGGCCGGGCGACACCTTCGGCTGGGGCGTGGTGTTCTCGGACCAGACCCTGGGCCACCTGGCGCGGGCCGACGAGCCGAGCGCGCGCGCGATCCTGCAATCGTTCAATCACTGGGACGCGATCGACGTCCACATCAAGGGCGCCACCGTCACCTCGCACGGCCACGGCTTTTGCGGCATTGGGCGCAAGCGCCTGCTCGACATCCTCTCAGCGCGCTGCCGCGCGCTGGGCGTGGAGCTGGTGTTCGAGACCCGGGTCGAGGACGTGCCCGCGCTTGCGCGCCGCTACCGCGCCGACCTGGTGGTGGCCGCCGACGGCGTCAACAGCGCGATCCGCCAGCAGTACCGCGAGGCGTTCCAGCCCGAAGTCGAGGAGCGCCTGTGCCGCTTCGTGTGGCTGGGCACCCGCAAGCGCTTCGATGCCTTCACCTTCGCCTTCGAGGAAACGGAACACGGCTGGTTCCAGGCCCACGCCTACCAGTACGATGGCGAGACCTCGACCTTCATCATCGAGACGCTCGATGCCACCTGGCGCGCCAGCGGGCTGGCCGACATGAACCAGGCCGAGGCCCTGGCTTTCTGCGAGCGCCTGTTCATGCGCCACCTGGACGGCCAGCCGCTGATGGCGAACGCCGCCCATCTGCGCGGCTCAAACATGTGGATCCGCTTCCCGCGCCTGGCCTGCCGCCAGTGGGTGCATGCGGTCGAGGTGGATGGCCGGCGGGTCCCGCTGGCGCTGATGGGCGACGCCGCCCACACGGCCCACTTCTCGATCGGTTCCGGCACCAAGCTGGCGCTGGAAGATGCAATCGGGTTGGCCGATGAGCTCGGGGACGAAGGCGATCTGTTCGCTGCCCTGGCGCGCTACCAGGAAGCGCGCCTGGTCGAGGTACTGAAACTCCAAAGCGCTGCGCGCAACTCGATGGAATGGTTCGAGAACGTGGCCCGCTACACGGCCATGGAGGCCGAGCAGTTCGCCTATTCCCTGCTCACGCGCAGCCAGCGGCTGTCGCACGCAAACCTGCGCCTGCGCGACGCCGCCTATGTCGACGGCTTCGAGCGCCGCTTCGCCATCGCGGCGGCGCGCCAGGCCGGCGTGGCGCCGCCCTCGGGGCCGGTTCCGCCCATGTTCACGCCTTATAAAGTGCGCGGCGTGCTGCTGAAGAACCGGGTGGTGGTCTCGCCCATGGCGCAGTACTCGGCCGTGGAGGGCGTGGTCGGCGACTTCCACCTGGCCCACCTCGGCGCGCGGGCGCTCGGCGGCGCGGCGCTGGTGATGGCCGAGATGACCTGCGTTTCGGCCGACGCCCGCATCACGCCAGGCTGTCCCGGCCTGTACACGCATGAGCAGATGCTGGCTTGGAAACGCATCGTCGACTTCGTGCACACGGCCAGCGATGCGAAGATCGGCATCCAGCTCGGCCATGCCGGGGCCAAGGGTTCGACCCGGCCGATGTGGGACGGCATCGACCTGCCACTGGAAAGCGGCAACTGGCCGCTGCTGTCGGCGTCGAGCCAGCAGTATATCGACGGGGTCTCGCAGGTCGCGCGCGAGGCCAGCCTCGACGACATGGAGCGCATCAAGGACGACTTCGTGCGCGCCACACAGGCCGCCCTCGACGCCGGCTTCGACTGGCTCGAGCTGCACTGCGCGCACGGCTATCTGCTGTCGAGCTTCATCTCTCCCCTGACCAACCGGCGCCAGGATGCCTACGGCGGCAGTCTTGAAAACCGCTGCCGCTATCCGCTCGACGTGTTCGCCGCGGTGCGCGCGGCCTGGCCGGCCCACTTGCCGGTCAGCGTGCGCATCTCGAGCCACGACTGGGTCGAGGGCGGCGTCACGCCGCAGGATGGGGTAGAGATCGCACGCCTGTTCCGCGCGGCGGGCGCCGACATGATCGACTGTTCCTCGGGCCAGGTCAGCAAGCAGGAAAAACCCGTGTTCGGCCGCATGTACCAAGCGCCGTTCTCGGACCGCATCCGCAACGAGGCTGGCATCCCGACCATCGCCGTTGGCGGCATTTACGAGGCCGATCATGTGAACGGCATCATCGCCGCCGGCCGCGCCGACCTGTGCGCGGTGGCGCGCCCGCACCTGGCCAACCCGGCCTGGACGCTGATGGAAGCCGCGCGCATCGGCTACACTGGCGCTGCCTGGCCGCGCCAGTATCAGGCGGGCAAGCAGCAGCTGGAGCGCAAGCTGGAGCGGGAACGCCAGCTGCAGGCGGCCTCAAACGGCCTGTCGCCACAGCAGCTGGCCGCGCGCCTGCTCGAAGGCTGACCATCATCCATCAGGAGTCATACATGCATTATTTACCGGGCGAGGCGCATCGCCTGCCGGGAGGCCGCAACAGCCTGGCCGGCTACCAGGGACAGCACTTCGGCTTCGCGCTCGATGCCGGCGTCGCCACCATCACGCTGGACCGGCCCGAGCGCAAGAATCCGCTGACCTTCGACTCGTATGCCGAGCTGCGCGACCTGTTCCGCGCGCTGGCGTACGCCGACGACGTCAAGGCGGTCGTGATCACCGGCGCTGGCGAAAACTTCTGTTCCGGCGGCGACGTGCACGAGATCATCGGCCCGCTGACGAAACTGGACATGCCTGGCCTGTTGGCCTTCACCCGCATGACGGGCGACCTGGTGAAGGCAATGCGCGCCTGTCCGCAGCCGGTCGTGGCGGCGGTCGACGGCGTGTGCGCCGGCGCCGGGGCGATCCTGGCGCTGGCATCCGACATCCGCTACGGCACCGCGCGCAGCCGCACCGCCTTTCTGTTTACCCGGGTCGGCCTGGCAGGCTGCGACATGGGCGCCTGCGCGCTGCTGCCGCGCGTGATCGGCCAGGGCCGCGCCGCCGAGCTGCTGTACACCGGCCGCTCGATGGATGGCGCCGAGGGCGAGCGCTGGGGCTTCTTCAATCGCCTGTGCGAACCCGGACAGTTGCTGGGCGAAGCCAGCGCCTTCGCCGCCACGCTCGCCAACGGACCGACCTTCGCCCATGGCATGACCAAGAAAATGCTGCAGCAGGAGTGGAATATGGGCGTGGACGAGGCGATCGAAGCCGAGGCCCAGGCCCAGGCGATCTGCATGGCGACCAATGATTTTCATCGCGCCTACCACGCCTTCGTGGCCAAGGAACGGCCGCAGTTCGAGGGGGATTGATGGACTACCTGGACTGGCCGTTTTTTGAAGCGCGCCATGGCGCGCTGGTGCGCGAGCTCGACGCCTGGGCGGCGGACAATCTGCACGATGCCCACGGAAGCGACGTCGATGCGGTCTGCCGCACGCTGGTCGCGCGCCTGGGCCGCGGCGGCTGGCTGCGGCACGCCGTCGGCGGTGAAGGTGGCGCCATCGACACCCGCGCCATCTGCCTGATCCGCGAAACGCTGGCGCGCCACGCCGGCCTGGCCGATTTCGCCTTCGCGATGCAGGGCCTGGGCAGTGGGGCGATCTCGCTGTTCGGAACCGACGAGCAGAAACGCCGCTGGCTGCCGCGCGTGGCCGGCGGCGAGGCAATCGCCGCTTTTGCGCTGTCGGAACCGGAAGCCGGCTCCGACGTCGCCGCCATGGGGTGTGCGGCGCGGCGCGATGGCGACGACTGGGTGCTCGATGGCGAAAAGACCTGGATTTCGAATGGCGGCATTGCCGATTTCTATGTCGTGTTTGCGCGCAGCGGGGATGGTGGAGGGGAGGGCGGGCGCGGCTCGAAAGGTATTTCGGCCTTCATCGTCGACGCCGCGACGCCCGGCCTGGAGATTGCTGAGCGCATCGACGTGATCGCCCCGCACCCGCTGGCGCGCCTGCGTTTCACCGATTGCCGTGTGCCGTCCGCCTGCCTGGTGGGTGCGGAAGGCCAGGGTTTCAAGGTGGCGATGGCGACGCTGGACGTGTTCCGTACCTCGGTCGCCGCCGCCGCACTGGGCTTTGCGCGGCGCGCCATGGAAGAAGCATTGGCGCGCGCCCAGGCGCGGCCCATGTTCGGCAAGACCTTGGCCGACTTCCAGCTCACCCAGGCGAAGCTGGCCCAGATGGCGCTGGAGATCGACGCCGCCGCGCTGCTGACCTACCGCGCCGCCTGGCTGCGCGATTCCGGCAAGCGCGTGACGAAGGAAGCGGCGATGGCCAAGCTGGCGGCCACCGAATCGGCGCAGCGCGTCATCGATAGCGCGGTGCAGCTGTTCGGCGGCCAGGGCGTGCAGAGCGGGCAGGTGGTGGAAAGCCTGTACCGCGAAATCCGCGCGCTGCGCATCTACGAGGGAGCGAGCGAGGTGCAGCTCCTGATCATCGCGCGCGAGCTGCTCGCGGCGAAGGTTTGAACCGACTTCTGGAGCAGGGATGGACATTCTTCAACCGCCGGGCTGGCCGCGACCCAAGGGCTATGCCAATGGCGTGGCCTGCCGTGGACGGCAGGTCTTTGTGAGCGGCATGATCGGCTGGGATGCCGAAGGGCGCTTCCACACCGACGACTTCGTCGGGCAGGCGCGCCAGGCCCTGGAAAACATCGTGGCCGTGCTGCGCGAAGCGGGCGCGGGGCCGGAGCACATCGTGCGCATGACCTGGTATGTGGTCGACAAGCGCGAGTATCTGGATGCTGGGCGCGAGCTCGGCGCCGCCTACCGCGAGGTGCTCGGACGCCACTATCCGGCCATGAGCGCGGTGCAGGTGGCGGGGCTGATGGAGGACCGGGCGCGGGTCGAGATCGAGGTGACTGCGGTCATACCCGACTGATAAGGAAGAATCGATGCAGAGACGTAAACGCCTGACCTTCTGGGGCGCCGACGAGATTGACGACAGCCTGCCGCGCGCCGTGATCGCCGGCCGCAAGACGGTCACCGCCGACACGGTCGAGGACTACTACAAGCCCTACAGCGAGTACGGCGACGGCAGTTATGAAACCGGCGATGTGATCGAAGTCTACGATCTGAAGCAGCGCCTGCGCTGCCTCATCCGCGCCACCGACGTCCAGATCATCCGTTTCGGGGACATCCCGGAAGCGGTATGGCGAGGCGAGGGATTCGCCAGCGCCCGCGAGTTCCAGGAAGTGCATATTCGCTGCCTGCCACAATACGAACTTCATGACGACTTCGAGTTCGTCACGCTGCATTTCGAACTCGTCGAAGTAATCGAGCGATGACCGTCAGGACTGGCTCAATGCCGGCTTGTCCTCTTTTGCCTGCTTGTTGTGCTTATAGAACAGGAAGGCCATCGTGGTCGTGGCAACCAGCAAGACCACGCTGGCCGCATCGACCGTTACATTGACGCGAACGTCTACTTTTACGTCTTTCATGGCGTTGTCCGGATTCATGGTGGGCTTGGTCGTGAATGCATTACTGCGGTGTTGTCTCGAGCATAACATGCCGCGTTGCTGACCTGCGCCCGCTAGCCAGCCATACCCCCGGCTACGGTGTTCAGAACAGCTCGTCCAGCATCAGGTGGAATTGCAGCTTGCGCCGATCGGGCGCGGCGATGCCGTATTGCTGCAGGAAGCGTTCACGGAGCGCGGGCCCAAACTCGCCGAAACAATTCCAGGCGATGGCCAGATCCTGGTAGCGATCCGCAACGCCGACCCGCCCGACATCGATGCAGCCGGCCACTTCGCCATCGACGATGAGCAGATTGTCGAGCGAATAGTCGCCGTGGGTGACCACCGGATCGGGTGCGAGCGGCAGCAGGGCCTGCAGCGCATCCCAAACCTGCTGCGTCGTCCAGCCGGCGCGCTCGTCGTCGAAATCGTCTTCATCGACCAGGCCCGCCGCGATGCGCGCGCGCGCCAACGCCAGGCGGTAGGCGTGGTCGCTGTCGAACGGGCAGGCGGATGCCGGGATTGCGTGCAGACGCTGCAGGAACCTGGCCAGGGCGTCCACAACGGCCTCGCCCTGTCCGGGGTTGGCTTGCAGCATCTGGTAAGCAGTCTTGCCCGGCACCGCCGTCGTCAAGAGCCAGGCCTCAGTGGCGGTGCACACGAAATGCTCGACGACGGGCACGGGCAGGCGTCCCGCCAGCCAGCGCAAGCGCGCCATCTCTTCGCCGATCGTGTCGGCAACGGCATTTCTGCCGCACTTCAGGTAGAGATCGGGCGCCCCAGGCTTGCCGTGCAGCCGGTAGACGGCGCCGCCCGATTGGCCGACCCGGTCACGGGCCCACGCATAGCCAGCCACGGCGTCCGACATGCTCGCCGGAACGAACACGGCTGCGCAGGCTTCTTCACGGTTCATATCGCCCATTCCTGATCTTCAAGTAGTCGTCTCGACCGAGCGCCGCCGCCCCGGCCATTCTGGTAACTTGGTTCAATAGTGAACCAAGGAGCAACACATGAACAATCCCATCGTCCACGTCATCCAGGACTTCGCCGTCGCCGAGCAGCTGCGCGCCGACCTGTTGGCCGCCGGCCTTTCCCAGGACAGCGTCGCCCTGTCACCCATCGGCGACGAGGCCGGCCCGGGCCAGTCCAACTTCACGGTCGGCGACTCGCCGTCGGCCAAGGGCGGCACCGATTACAACGACGTCTATCGCCCGGAAGGCGATATGCATGGCGCCTGCATCCTCAGGGTCCTGGCGCAGAACCCACGCGAGGAAGAGCTGGCGCGCGCGGTCATCGAACGCCATCGCACGGCGGCGCCGCACGCGCTGAGCGAACAGCGCGTGCCCTGATCGACATTTCTGCCACTGGCAGAAATGCCTCCCCGCGCAGGCGGGGAACCAAGTGGGCGCCTTAACTCCAGCTCAGGTCTGCCTTGCTGAGCGGGAGCTCGCGCACCCGCTTGCCGGTGGCGGCGAAGATCGCATTGCACACCGCCGGCGCCAGCGGCGGCAGGGGCGGCTCGCCCAGGCCCGTCACCGGATGCTCCGACTTCACGAAGTGCATCTCGATCTTGGCCGGCGCGTCGCCGATGCGCAGCAGCTGGTAATCGTGGAAGTTGCTCTGCACAATGCGGCCGTTCTCGAGGTTCAGCTCGGGGAACATCAGGGTCGACAGGCCGTCGATCACCGATCCTTCGACCTGGTTCTCGGCGCCCGACAGGTTGATGATGGTCGGGCCCACGTCGGTGGCCACCACCACGCGGTCGACCTTCACCTTGCCTTCTTTTGACACCGTCACCTCGGCCACTTGCGCCACGTAGCCGCGATGGCTGAAGTGGAAGGCGATGCCTTGCCCCTGGCCGCGCGCGAACTTCTTCTTGCCCCAGCCGGCCTTGTCGGCGGCGGTCTGCAGCACCGCGCGCATGCGCGCGACGTTGTAGGGCTGGCCGCGCTCGACGCTCGGCGGCACGATGTCCTTGTCGCCCAGCAGTTCGAGGCGGAAGGCCAGCGGATCGCGCCCGCCGGCATGCGCCAGTTCGTCGATGAAGCTGTGGAAGGCCCAGGCGAACACGCAGCTGCCCGGCGCGCGCCACGGTCCCATCGGCACGCTGCATTCGAGCGCGGTCTGCTCCAGCTGGCAATTGGCCAGCCAGCGGCCCGGGAACTCGTCGGGCGACAGGCTGCCGCCGCTGCCGTTGCGCAGGCTGCTCTTGCCGTCCTGTTCGACGCGGTTGGCGAAGGTGACGAAGTGGTTGTGCCATCCCACGACCTTGCCGGCCTGGTCAACGCCGCCGCGCAGGAAGTGGAAGCCGCCCGGACGGAAGTGATCGTGCTGCAGGTCGTCTTCGCGGGTCCAGGTCAGCTTGACCGGCGCCTTGTCCTTCATGCGCTGGGCGATCGCGGTGGCTTCCACGATGAAGTCCGAGCTCAGGCGCCGGCCGAAGCCGCCGCCGCTGCGGATGATATGCATCGTGATCTTCTCTTTGGGGATGCCGCAGGTGCTAGTGACCAATGCCTGGCCCGCGTTCGGGTTCTGGGTCGGGGCCCACAGTTCGAGCGCGCCGTCGGTTTTCAGCCACGCGGTGCAGTTCTGCGGCTCCATGCTAGCGTGCGAGATGAAGGGATAGCTGTAGGCCGCTTCCACGGTCTTCGCCGCGCCTTTGAGGGCGGCGGCGACGTCGCCATCCTTGCGCAGCACGGTGGCGCCGGGCTGCTTGCCGGCCGCCTTGGCCTGGGCCGTGAAGTCGGCCCAGCCGTGCTTGGCCGCGCCGCCTTCGTCCCAGACCACTTCGAGCGCGCGGCGGGCGCGGATCGCGGCCCAGGTCGAGGTGGCGACGATCGCCACGCCGGGCCGCAGGCCGTTCAGGTTACTCGTGCCCTCGATGATGAAGGCGTCCTTGACGCCGGGCAGGGCGCGCACCGCGTCCAGGTTGGCGCGCAGCGGCTTGCCGCCGAAGACCGGGCATTTCACGTATTGCGCGTGCAGCATGCCGGGCAGCTGGACGTCGATGCCGAACAGCGGCTTGCCGCTGACGATGGCGGCGTTGTCGACGCCGCCGATGCGCTTGCCCAGCAGCTTGAAGGTGGCCGGATCCTTGACCGCCACGCTGGCCGCATCGGGCAGCGGCAGCTTGGCCGCCGCCTCGACCAGGTCGCCGTAGGCCAGGCGCCGCTTGCTGGCCGTATGCAGGACATGGCCGCCGGCGGTCGTGCATTCGCCGGCCGGCACCTTCCAGGATTGGGCCGCGGCCTGCACCAGCACGGCGCGCGCGGTGGCGCCCAGGCGGCGGAAATTCTCGTAGTTGTTCGGGGTCGAGTTGGAGCCGCCCGCACCCTGGCTGCCATAGGCCTCCATATTCAGGTCGCCCTGGACCACGCGCACGCTTTCCCAGGCGACGTCGAGTTCCTCGGCGATCACCATCGGCAGCGAGGTCTTGATGCCCTGGCCGATCTCGGGCTGCTTCGATATCAGCGTCACGCTGCCGTCGCGCGCGATGCGGATGAAGGCGTTCGGCACGAAGTCAGAGCTGGCGGCGCTGGCCGTCGTATCGGTCACGGCGGCCAGCACGCCTTGCGCCGACATGCCGATCAGGAAGGCGCCGCCGGCGGCGCCGGCGCGCAGGAAACCGCGGCGGGACGTGGAAGCGAGCGTCATGCCTTGCTCCCTTCGGTCGATGCGATCTCGGCGGCGCGGTGGATACCCTTGCGGATCCGCATATAGGTGGCGCAGCGGCACAGGTTGCCGGCCATGGCCTCGTCGATCTGGGCGTCGGTCGGTTTCGGATGCTGCTTGAGCAGGGAACATGCGCTCATGATCTGGCCCGACTGGCAGTAACCGCATTGCGGCACGTCGAGCTCTTGCCAGGCCACCTGCAGCGGGTGGCGCGCATTGGCATCCAGGCCCTCGATGGTGGTGATCTTCGCCTCGCCGATGGCTGACACCGGCAGCACGCAGGCGCGGGTCGCCACGCCGTCGAGGTGGATGGTGCAGGCGCCGCACTGGCCCAGGCCGCAGCCGTACTTCGTGCCGACCAGGCCCAGGGTATCGCGCAAGGCCCACAGCAGCGGGGTATCGGCTTCGACGTCGACGGCCTGCGCCTTGCCGTTGACATTCAGGGTGTATGTACTCATGACGCTCCTTCAAGACGGTCCGAACAAGCTGGCAATCCTAGCTGATATTTCACGTTTTCAACAGTATTGCAGGACAGGTCTCGCCATCGCGCGAACAGATTTTGTCCCGTTTCGCCGTGATCTTTCGTAGGTACGGATTAGTATGTGATACTTTGTTGCATTGTCGTCGATATTTACCTCTATGCTTAAACGCGGTCTGCGCCTGGTGCCGGCAACCCTGAAGCTGCGCATGGCCTGCGTCGCGGCCGTCCTGGTATTCGTGGCTACCCTGCTGGTCACGCTGTCAACCCTGGCGGTGGCCGAGCGCGGCATGAAGTCGGTGATCGGTGACCAGCAGTATGCGATGCTGGCCAGCGCCGCGTCCTTCATGGACGATCGCATCGTGGCGCGCGTGGCGCAGGTCGAGGCGCTGGCGGCCAGCCTGCCGGCGGCGGCGCTGGGCGACCCGGACGCGGCGCGGCGCTTCCTCGAAGCGCAGGCGCCGCTTTGGGAACACGAATACCTGAACCTGATCCTGCTCGACGTCCGCGGCCAGCAGGTGCTGTCGCTGCGCTCCTTCGGCAACGAACGGCGGCTCGACGCCAGCGGCCGCGATTACTTCAGACATCCGGTAGCGACCAGGCGCGGCTTCATGTCGCAGCCGATCGTCAGCCGGATCTCGGGACGCCAGGTGGTGGTCATTGGCGCGCCGGTGCTCGACCGGGGCGGCAAGGTGACGGGCGTGCTGACCGCCAGCATGGACTTGCAGGCCACCGGCTTCCTGCGCCAGATCAGCGCCCTCAAGCCGGGCGCCTCGGGCTACCTGTTCCTGATGACGCCGGACGGCACGACGATCGACCATCCCGACCCACGCCGCCTGCTGCAGCGAACCGGCCTGCGGGCCTCGGGGTTGGAGCGCGCCCTGCATGGCTTCGAAGGCTGGATCGAGGCGGTCGGCCTGGATGGGCGCGAATCGATTTACGCCTACCAGCGCCTGCGCACCACCAGCTGGATCCTGGGCGCGCGCTATCCCACCGAGGAAGCGTTCGCCCCGCTGGCGCAGATGCGCAGGAACGCCATCTATGGCGCCAGCGGCCTGGCGCTGGCTTCGGGCGTGCTGGCCTGGGCGCTGGTGTTCCGGCTGCTGGCGCCGCTGCAGCGCCTGCGCGACCGCATCCGCGCGATCCGCCACGACGGCGCCGACATCGCGGTGCTGCACGACACCCGGCGCGACGAGATCGGGGAGCTGGGCAACGCCTTCTACCAGCTGATGGCCGAGCGCGAGAACGCCGAGGGCCTGCGCGCGGCCAGCGAGAAGCGCCTGCGCCTGATCACCGACAACCTGCCGGTGCTGATCGCCTATGTCGACCGCGAGCGGCGCTTCCGGTTCGGGAACGCGACCTTCGAGCGCTGGTTCGGGGTCGCGCCCGAGCGCCTGGTCGGCATGTCGATCGCGCAGCTGATGGGCGAGGACGCCGCGCGCCAGGGCGCCGACAGCCTCGAAGGGGCGTTCGCCGGCCGCGCCACCACCTGCCAGATACGGCTGCAGATCCAGGGCGCGCCGCGCGTGCTGGAAGGTGTCTACATCCCCGACCTGCAGCCGGACGGCAGCGTGGCCGGCGTGTATGCGCTCAAGCACGACATGACGCACGTGAAGGAGGTCGAGGAGCAACTGAGCCGGCTCGCGCGCATCGATACCCTGACCGGCCTGGCCAACCGGCGCAGCTTCAACGAGACCCTGCAGCAGGCGCTGGTGCGGGCGTCACGCCACGGCCGGACGCTGGCGCTGGCCTACCTGGATGTCGACCACTTCAAGCGCATCAACGACAGCCACGGGCACGGCGTGGGCGACGAGGTGCTGAAGGAATTCGGCGAACGGCTGCGCGCCTGCGTGCGCGCCAGCGACCTGCCGGCGCGGCTGTCGGGCGACGAGTTCGTGGTGATCCTCGAAGAGATCGGCGGGGCAGGGGAGGCCGCACGCATCTCGGCCAAGATCGTGGCAGCGATGCGCGCGCCGTTCAGCACCGGTGCCGGGATGCTGGCGGTATCGGCCAGCGTCGGCGTCGCCCTGTGGCGGCCGGGGCAGGATGAAGACGCGCTGCTGGCTGCGGCGGATGGGGCCTTGTATGTGGCGAAGGCGAATGGCAGGGATGGGTATGCGGTGGGTGGGGACGAGGCGGCGGCTTGAGCTGGCCGCCGCCCGAGCGCTTGCACGTCGTCCCCGCGGAGGCGGGGACCCAAGTTCTGCGGGCGATATCTCAGCGGTCGCAACCTTAGGTTCCCGCCTGCGCGGGAACGACGGTCATGCGCTGTGGACGTACGTGCTTTACAACCCGCCCGGATACGTCTCCGGCGGCTCGCCCGAATGCCAGCCGCTGCTCGCATCGAGCGGCTCCACCGCCGTGGTGCGGTCGATGTGGATCACGGCGTCGAACTGGCGCGGCAGCTGGGCCATGAAATAGTGGCTCTGGCGCTCGCTGCGCGGCAGGTACAGCACGCCGATGGCGCGCTCCAGCCGCTCTTCCATCAGCGCGTCGCGCGCCGGCGACGGCTCGCGCAGCGGCAGGAAGAAGCGCTCGATGCCGGTGCTGTGCAGCAGGTGCTCGTAGCTGTTCTGCAGGGCGGGGCGCACGTGCTTGTGCTTGCCCTCGCCATCCCACTCGGAGGCCGCCGTGACGCGGCCTTCGTAAGTGGTGAAGCCGACCAGCACCGTGTCGGCGCCATGGGCCTTGCGCGCCAGCTCGCCCAGCGTCCATTCGCCCTGGCGCCCGACCTCGGTCGCGCGGGCGTCGCCGATGTGCGAGTTGTGTTCCCACACCACGATGCGCGCCGGCTTGCCGCCCTGCGACAGGTGGCGCGCCACCGCGTCCAGGGTCTCGGCCATATGGCTGTCGCGCAGGTTCCAGGACGAGATGCGGCCCTTGAACATGGTGCGGTAATACTCTTCGGCATTCTTGACCAGGCGCGCGTTCTGCTGGGCGTAGAAAAACGCATCGTGCGCGCCAGCCGCGTCAAGCTGCACATAGTCGAACGCGCGCTGCTGCAAGGTGCGCAGGGTGGCGATCACGCCTTCCTGGCACGACGGCGACATGCCGAAGCTGGCCTCGTAGCCGTATTGCTGGCTGTCCCGATCGTAGTGGTCGAAGCAGGCATAGACCTTGCGCGCCTCGTGCGCGGCGTGCGGGTCGACCTGTTCCAGGTAGCGCAGCACCTCGTGGATCGAGGTGTACATGCTGTACAGGTCCAGGCCATAGAAGCCGGCCTTCGCGGCGCCGGCGCCAGGGTCGTCGTTGTGCGTGCGCAGCCATTCGACGAAGTCGAGCACCGCCGTATTGCGCCACATCCAGGCCGGGAAGCGTTCGAAACCCGACAGGGCGGCGCGGCCGTCGGCGTCCGCGCCTTCACCACGCACGTAGCTGTTGACGCGCCAGGCATCGGGCCAGTCGGCTTCGACCGCCACCGCGGTGAAGCCTTTTTCCTCGATCAGGCGCCGGGTGATGCGCGCCCGCTCCGCGTAGAACTCGTGGGTGCCGTGGGTGGCTTCCCCGAGCAGCACGAAGCGGGCGTTGCCGACCATGTCGAGCAGTGCGTCATAGTCGTCCGCGCCCCCGGTGAGGGGGCGGGCCGACGCGCGCACCGCGTCGAGGGTGGCGTTGGTGAGGATGGCCACGTCAGTGCAGGAAGCTGTGGCTCGGCGCCGGCTGTTGGCCGGCGTAGTGGGCGCCGCCGCGCTCGATGAACTCCTTCATGCGCGCCAGGTCGTCGTCCATCTGGCGCTGCGGATCGGCGCCCAGCATGCGCGCGATGCCATGGCCCAGCGCGCCGGCCGGCGGCGAATAGGTCATGCGCACCGTGACGCGGGTGCCGTTGCCGGACGGCTCGAAGATCACCGTGCCTTCCTGTTCGATCTCGGAACCCGGCTCGCTGCGCCATGACAGGCGCTCGGGGCGCGACTGCTCGGTCATGACGGCGTTCCAGGCGTATTCCATACCGCCCGGGCCACGCACCACCCAGTGTGAGCGGCGATGGCCGAGATCGCGCACCTCGGTCACGTGCGACATGAAGCGCGGGAAGTTCTCGACCTCGGACCAGGCGTCGAACACTTCCTTGGGCGCGGCGTCGATGTGGATCGAATTCTCGACCTCGACCTGGCTGGCGGCGCCGCGGTGGCGCAGCGAATCGACCAGGTGGCGGCCACGGTCGCTGCGCAGCAGCACCGCCAGCGCGCCCAGGCCGAGCAGGGCGACCGCCGGCGAGCGGCGCACCAGGCCGACCAGGCTCAGGGCGCCGGTGCCCAGCAGGGCCGAATTGGTGAGCGTCGGGCTGCGCGACCCGAACGCCTGGGCCAGGTGGTCGGTCCACTCGCGCACCTGGTTGCCGGCGGCGTGGGCGCGCGAGCGGGCGTCGGCCTTCAGGCTGTGGGCGTCCTGTTCCAGGCGTTCGCGCGCCTGGTCGGCGCGTTCGCGGGCGCGCTCGGCTGCATGTTCGGCGCGGTCGCGCGCCTTGTCGGCAGCGTATTCGGCATGTTCGCGCGCCTCGTACGCCGCATGGCTGGCGCGGTCACGCGCCTCGTAGGCGGCGTGTTTCACGCGATCCTTCGCCTCATATGCGGCGTGGCTGGCGCGATCCCTGGCCTCGTACGAGGCGTCGGCCAGGCGCTCGCGCGCATGTTCCAGGCGGTCGCGAGTGCGGTGCGACACCTCGGCCAGACGGTCGCCCGCGGCATGGGCGGCGCCGGCCAGGCGTTCGCCGGCGCGGGCGGCGGCGCCGGTGGCGCGCACCCGTGCCGAGTCGAGGCGGTCGCCGGCGTTGTGCCAGGCGTGTTCGAGCCGGTCGCCGGTGCGGTCGCGCGCGTCGCGCAGGGCGCCGCGGGCATATGCGCGGCGCTTGGCGCCACGGTCCGGGTCGAATGCGTACATCAGCAAGGCGCCTGCGACTGCTGCGCCGATCCACTTGCCCACGTTCGCTGCTTGATCATTGTTCGTATCGTTCATGTCGGCTCCTTGAAGTAGGGTTGACTGGCAGCGTCGCGCTACTGCGCCCACGCCTGCGCCAGCAGGGATTGCACTTCTTCATCGTCGGTCTGCTCGAAGCGGCGATACCACTGCCCCACGGCGCGAAAACGCAGCGGGGCGATCGGACAGACCACCTCGTCGGCCACGCCACGCAGCACCTGCAGCGCATCCTGGGCCGCCACCGGCATCGCCAGCACCAGCCGCGACGGGCGCTGGCGGCGCGCGACTTCGACCGCCGCCAGCATCGTCGATCCGGTGGCGACGCCATCGTCGACCAGGATCACGCAGCGTCCCTCAAGCCGCGCCGGCGGTCGCTCGCCGCGATAACGCCGCTCGCGCCGCACCAGTTCGCCCAGTTCCGCCGCGCTGACCGCATCGACTTCGTCCTGGGTCACGCCCATCAGGCCCGGCACGCCGGGCTGCAGCACGCGCACGCCGCCGCTGCCGATGGCGCCCATGGCGAATTCCGGCTGGTTGGGCAAGCCGAGCTTGCGCACCAGCATCAGGTCGAGCTCGGCGTGCAGGGCCTGGGCGATGGGAAAGGCGACCGGCACGCCGCCGCGCGGCAGCGCGAGTACCAGGACATCGTCACGGCCGGCGTAATGACGCAGCGCCTGCGCTAAATGCCTGCCCGCGTCGACACGGTCGGTGAATGGTTCGAGCTCTTGCATGATGAAGAAGTTGTTAACTTCCAGCATACACAGGGACGAGCCTGACCGTCGTTCGTTTGCCGCGAGGAATGATGCGGGGAGAGTAGCGGCCCCGGCCGGGGCCGCGCATGAATCAGCCGAGCTGGCGGCTGTGGAAACGCAGATGGTCTTCGACGAACGTCGAGATGAAGTAATAGCCGTGGTCGTAACCGGCATGGCGGCGCAGGGTGAGCGGCTGGTTTGCCTTGGCGCAGGCTTCTTCGAACGCTTCCGGCAGCAATTGCTCGACCAGGAATTTGTCGCCCAGGCCCTGGTCGATCAGGATGCCGCCGGGGAATGGTGCGCTGGCGTGGCCGGCCATCAGGGCGCTGGCGTCATACTGCTGCCAGGTGCTGTCGTCGGCGCCGAGGTAGCCGCCGAAGGCCTTCTTGCCCCACGGGCAGCGGCTCGGCGCGGCGATCGGCGCGAAGGCCGAGACCGAGCGGAACAGGTCCGGATGCTTCAGCGCCATGGTCAGCGCCCCATGGCCGCCCATCGAGTGGCCGAAGATGCCCACCCGTTCCGGATCGGCCTGGAAGTTCGCCAGCACCAGCGCGTGCAGTTCCAGCAGATAGCTGTGCATGCGGTAGTGACGGGCCCATGGTTCCTGAGTGGCGTCGAGGTAGAAGCCGGCGCCGACGCCGAAATCCCAGCTATCGCTTTCGCCGGGCACGTTGGCGCCGCGCGGGCTGGTGTCGGGCGCGACCAGGATGATGCCCAGTTCGCTGGCCAGGCGCTGGGCGCCAGCCTTGATCATGAAGGTTTCTTCGGTGCAGGTCAGGCCGGCCAGGTAGAACAGGACCGGCAGCTTCTTCTCGCCCGCCGCCGGCGGCAGGTAGACCGAGAATTTCATCGGCAGCCCGATGGCGGCCGAGTCGTGCTGGTAGAAGCGCTGCACGCCGCCGAAGCAGGCGTGCTCATTCAGGAGTTGGGGCATCTTGGTGGGAATAGTAGTCGTAGATTGTGCCAGTATGCCGCGTCTTAGCGCGCATTGCCAAACTAACGCGGGCTCGCTGATGTTCGAGCTGCAGATTTGCAATTTGCAACAGCGCTAGGGTCCAATGATTATTAGAGTACACCCGTGCGAGGTGATGTCATAAATGCGACATTTGACCAGTACGCAACAACATACGGGAATAATATTTCAAATTGGTCAATAATGTTGAAATGGGGAAACTTTGTCGGTACAATCTCCTGCAAAGGAGAAATGTATGGAAACTCTCATAAAGATGCTGTGCCTTGTAACCGCTCTGGGGCTGGCGTGGAAGCCCCGGCGGTTTTTCTATAGTGCCTGGAATATCGACCGTGATAGCTACGCATCTGCAAGAGCTCTGCTGTATGTCCTCTATATATCCTGTTTAATTGGATTTGTCAGCACGTGTATCGTGGCGGATGAACCCTTTTCGCTCTTCTACGAAAAGGAGACGAAATCGCTGCTTCCCAGTGCACTCATGAGCGTGCTGACGGTGAGTTTCGTTACATTGACGTGCATGATCGATGCGAATTATCGTGCAAGCCGGCGTCAAAATTTCGAAAGAAATTTCTTTAAACACTGGTTATTCCAAGGCATTTCGGTTTTCCCGATCTTCGTCTGCCTTTTCTCCAATCGAATGTTGCTGCCAGTTGTCGCGATCATCTATCTGTCTGGGATTTTTTATTTTCCTAAAACGCAAGGCGCATGAGATGAGGTGCCTGAATGTTGCCAATCGTCTCGATCCTTAATGCGACCGTAAACTTGCCGGCCCCAGTCGTTCGTTCAAAGCGGTGGAAATGATGGGAACATCGATATCTGCTCCGCTCTAGCAAGCTGGGAGCACCCAGTTTCATAGGCGCATCAGAAAGCCAGATGAACGTGTCTAGACTATTCCCAGCGCCCCCAGCAGCGCACCGAGCGCCAGCATCCACAGCAGGTGCAGCCGGGTGCGCCAGATGACGATGGCGGTGGCCGCCGTCAGCAGCCACAGGGGCCAATTATCCATGTGCTCGCCGCCCTTGCCGCCGCCGGTGGCGAGCAGCCAGGCGGTCGACAGCAGCATGGCGATCACCAGCGGCGCCATGCCCTGCTTGAAGGCGCGCACCGCGCGCAGATCGCGGTTGCGCTGGGCCCATTGCGCCACCTGATAAGTAAATATGGTGGAGGGCAGCATGATGCCGATCATCGAGATCGCGACCCCGGAGAGTGCGGCCGTCACGCTGCCCGAGTTGAGTCCGACGTTCCAGCCCAGCAGGGCCACGAACAGCACGTTCGGCCCGGGCGACGATTGGGCCAGGGCGACGGAGTCGGCGAACTGGGTCTGGCTCAGCCAGCCCTGGCGCTCGACCAGGTAGCGCTGCATCTCGGAGGTGGTCGAGATCGCGCCGCCCAGCGACATCATGGACAGCATCAGGAAGTGAATGAACAGGTTCAGCCAGTCGTGCCAGCCGAACACCAGGGCGGGCGCGTTCATGGCTTGAGTCCGCGCCAGGCCAGCACGCAACCGAGGCCGCCGAGCAGGCCGATCACGGCGGCCAGCGGTACCCGGATCCAGGCCAGCAGCACGAAGCCGGTGGCGGCGATGGCGATGCAGGCCGCCAGCGGAATCACATTCTTCGCCAGCGCCACCGACATGCGCAGGCCGGTGGCGGCGATCAGGCCGGCGGCGACGGCGGCCATGCCGCGCAGGGCGCCCTGCACCTGGGGCTGGGTGGCGAACTGGGCGTAGACCAGGGCCAGGCACAGCACCAGGATCAGCGGCACGGTGAGGATGCCGGCCAGGGCGCTCATGGCGCCGGCCAGGCCGAAATGGCGGGTGCCGATCATCATGGCCAGGTTGCAGACGTTGGGGCCGGGCATGATCTGGGCCACCGACCATTCCTCGATGAATTCCTCGTTGCTCATCCAGCGCTTGCGCTCGACGACTTGCTGCTGGATCACGGCCAGCACGCCGCCGAAGCCCTGCAGGGCGATCAGCGTGAACGATACGAACAGGTCGGTCAGCGACGTCGGACGGGGACGTTCGGGCTCCGCCGGCGGCAGAGCAGGTATGGAAGGCGTTGGCAGGGGTGAGGCGCTCATCCGGCAATTATCGCCGTTCGGCCCGCGCCCTGTCCACGGCCTACCCGCGCGGCATGAAGGTTCAGCCGCCGCCGATCCCTTCCATCACGCGGCCGCTGCCGCCGCATTGCGGGCATGGCTTGCCGTCGGCCAGCGTGCCGCGGCCGGCGCAGGCGTCGCAGATGTCTTCGCCGGCGCCTGGGGTGCCGGGGGCGGCGTCGTCGCCGGGATTCAGGTCGGGCTGGATGTTCATGGAAGTCCTCGTCATTGATCGTTGCCGCCGATTGTAGGCAGGATGGCGGCGGGACGGCGCAGCGCAGGCAGAATGCAGGCAGAGCGGGGCATCTGCCATAGACTAGGTTTTCGCGTATTGATACAGGTTTGACATTGACTTCATTCCCGCATCGTCAATACTCGTGGTGCGTCAGCGACCTAACTCACCGGAGATACGCGCATGAGCCCATTCCCCGCCCAGGAAATCAACCAACGCCTTGCCGTGTCGTCGGAGCTCAGGCGGAATGTCAGCCAGCGCGACATCGTGGCGCAAGGCATCGCCACCTTGGGCGAGTGCGGCACCATGCCCGCGCTCGAGTACCTCAAGGCGCATGGCGTACGACCACAAGTGATCGAGCGGGTCCTGCTCGAACCCGAACGCCGCAGGGCGCTTGCATGAGCGCGATTCCCCCCGGCTTGACCACAAATCCTCCGCGAGATTTATTTGTAGTGCATACTGTGTGGGGACAAGGCAACTTCGCGTAAGCCCTTGATTTTCAGCGTAAACGAGATTGCCTTCCCAATAGGCAAATTGTTGAAAGCCGCACAGGAGGCCGCGTCCAGCGTGTCAAGCCCCCGCTTTTCCACATACTTATTCACAGACTTTGTGGATATCCAAAAAACGCCTTGAGATTCCGTGACTTGGCAGCGATTGCTGAGGTCATGGCTGATGTCATTCTTGACAACGTGTTGACAGCGCGTTCACCCTAACTGCAGGCGCCAGCATTTTCTTCTTGCGGCCCGAGACTGGATAAATGTACAGTATGGCATTTCCAGATTCCGCCCCATGTCCGCCGTCGCCGATTCGATCGCCACACCCTCCGCCACCGACGACCCGTTCGCCAGCCTGAACCCCGAACAGCGGGCGGCGGTGGAGCATGACGTCGGGGCGGAGGCGCCGCGTCCGCTGCTGGTGGTGGCCGGCGCCGGTTCCGGCAAGACCAATACACTGGCGCACCGGGTGGCGCGCCTGATCCAGTCGGGCGCCGATCCGCAGCGCATCCTGCTGCTGACTTTTTCGCGCCGCGCCGCCACCGAGATGACGCAGCGCGCCGGCGGCGTGCTGCACCGGCTGTTCGGGCTCAAGGGCAGCCAGTCCATGGTCACGCTGCCGTGGGCCGGCACTTTCCACAGCATCGGTGCGCGCCTGCTGCGCGAGTTCGCCGGGCGCATCGGCCTGGACGACCAGTTCACGATCCACGACCGCGGCGACTCCGAAGACCTGATGGGCATGGTGCGCCACGAGATCGGGCTGAGCCAGCTCGAGAAACGGTTTCCGTTAAAAGGTACGTGCCTGTCGATCTACTCGCGCGTGGTCAACGGGCGCGAGTCGCTGAATGAAGTGCTGCAGGCTTTCTTCCCCTGGTGCAGCGAGTGGGAAGTCCAGCTCAAGACGCTGTTCGGCGCCTACGTCGACGCCAAGCAGGAGCAGAACGTGCTCGACTACGACGACCTGCTGCTGTTCTGGGCCGAGATGGCGGCCGACCCGGTGCTGGGGGCAGAGCTCGGCGCGCTGTTCGACCACGTGCTGGTCGACGAATACCAGGACACCAACCGCCTGCAGGCCGCCATCGTCACCGGCATGAAGCCGGACGGGCGCGGCGTGATGGTGGTGGGCGACGATGCGCAATCGATCTATGGTTTCCGCGGCGCCACCGTGCGCAATATCCTCGACTTCGCCGGCCAGTTCTCGCAGCCGGCGCAGCTGATCACGCTCGAGCGCAATTACCGCTCCACGCAGCCGATCCTGGACGCGTCGAACGCAGTGATCGGCGCCGCGCTCGAGCGCCACGCCAAGACGCTGTGGACCGACAAGGTGTCGAGCATCAAGCCGCAACTGGTCTTGATTCCCGACGAAGCCGAGCAGGCGCGCTGGGTCTGCAACCGCATCCTCGAACAGCGCGAGACCGGCATGGCGCTCAAGTCGCAGTCGGTGCTGTTTCGCGCGGCCAGCCACAGCGCCGCGCTCGAGCTCGAACTCATGCGGCGTAACATCCCGTTCGTCAAATTCGGCGGGCTGAAATTCCTGGAAGCGGCCCATATCAAGGACGTGCTGGCCGTGCTGCGCTTCGCTCAGAACCCGAGCGGACGGCTGGCGGGTTTCCGCGCGCTGCAGCTGATTCCCGGCATCGGCCAGGCCACCGCCACCCGCCTGGTCGAGGCTGCCGGCACGAGCAACGATGCTGCCGCGGCGCTGGAAGCGTTTGCGGTGCCGGCGCGCTGCAAGGCCGACTGGCAGGCGTTCTGCGACCTGTACCGGCGCCTGCGCACGCCCGGCCTGCGCTGGCCAATGGACCTTGAGTTGACGCGCGCATGGTATCAACCGCACCTGGAGCGCCTGCACGACGATGCGCAGGTGCGTGCGGCCGATCTCGATCAACTGGTGGCGCTGTCCGGCGGCTATGGCAACCGCGAGAGCTTCCTGGCCGAGATCACGCTCGACCCGCCCGAAGCCACCAGCGACCGCGCCGGCGCGCCGCTGCTCGACGAAGACTACGTGATCCTGTCCACCATCCACTCGAGCAAGGGGCAGGAGTGGAATGCGGTGCACGTGCTGAACGTGGTCGACGGCTGCATTCCATCCGATATGGCGACCGGTAGCCAGGAAGACATCGAGGAAGAGCGGCGCCTGCTCTACGTGGCCATGACGCGGGCGCGCGAGCACCTGCACCTGGTAGTGCCCAACCGCTTCTTCATCAAGCAGCAGTCGAACATGGGCGACCGCCACGTGTATGCGGCGCGCACGCGCTTCATCACGCCGGTCATGCTCAAGCATTTCGAGGAATGCGCCTGGCTCAGCGCCGACAAGCGCGAGCTGCGCACGCCTATGCCCGACAGCATCCGCATGATGGTGCGCGACCGGGCCCGGAACGCGTGGAAATGACGACAGATGCGGACAAATTGACGACTTATCCCCCGTGCCCCGCTTTTGTAGGAATTTGCCGCATGTGACATGGACGCGCAGAAGTGGTGCATGTGCAAGTGACTGATTTTACGGGGGTATTTTTTTGCCTTCAGAACGGGCATTTTGTTGAAACCCGCATCGATACTGCGCTTGCGGCTTGTCAAGTGGCGCTTTTCCACACACTTATCCACATTTCTTGTGGATAGTCCAAAAGGCTGAATGAAATCAGCCACTTAGTGTTCAATATTACTTAACCACAATTTCCATTTCCTGGGCGATCTCCTGCAGGGCGGCGAGCGCGCCCATGGGCAATCCGACGCCGCGCACGATCCGGTGTTCGCGCGGATTGATGCGGATCGCGTGCACCCCTTGCGACTCGGTAAAGCGGCGTACCGACGGCAAATCCGTGCCGGCGCCGAGCTCGATCACCGCCAGCCGCCCAACCCCGGCGCGCCACTGCGCCAGTCGGTCGAGCTGGGCCTCGCTGGGGGCGTCGACCCAGGCGACGTCGTTGAACATCAGGATATTCGGACGGGCCAAGGCGCCGCAGTGAGGACAGGCCGGCAACGGAGACTGCAGCGCGCAGCGGGCCACGTCGACTTCGGGTTCGAAGCCGTCCGCCGGCCAGGTGAGGTCGCGGCAGGGACGGATGCATTGCAGGTGATGGATCGTGCCGTGACACTCGGCGATCCGGTCATCGGGGAATCCGGCGCGCTGGAACTGGCCGTCGACATTGCTGGTGAAGACGAAGCTGCCATGCCGCATGCGTTCGCCTAGCGCGCGCAGGATGGCGAAGCCCGCATGCGGGCGGGTGCGCCGGTACAGGTCGAGCCGGTGGCCATAGAAACCCCAGGCCAGTTGCGGATCGCGCTTGAAACTCGCCGGATTGGCCATCTCGCGAAACGGCAGGCCGCGTTCGGCCAATGGCGGATAGGCTTTCCAGAAGCCGGTATTGCCGCGAAAATCAGGCAAGCCCGAATCGACGCCGATGCCGGCGCCGGCTGCGATCAGGAGGCCATCGGCTTGCTTCAGCAACGCGCAGGCGCGCGCGATCTCAAGCATGGGCGCTCGCTTTCAGCCGCTCGAGTTCGGCCAGGAAGCGTTCGCAGGCCACGCCTGGCGCCCACGGTTCCCACGGCCGGCAATCGTAGGGGGCGGCAAGCGGATCCTCGGACAATACCTCGGCGCGGATCTTGAGCGTGCGCCGCACTTCCTCGCGCGACCAGCCGGCCACATGCACCGCCTCGCTGGCGGCGGCCAGGCGGTCGGCGCGCTTGTGCGCCGCGTGGCCGCGCGCATCCCAGGCCGGCAGGCCGTAGCGCAGGAACACCATGTGTTCCAGGCGCTTGGTCAGCGCGCGGAAGGCATCGCCCAGGAAGGGCTTGATGACCGAGATCGCGTCGAAGCCGAGCAAGCCTTCCTCGGCGTCGTGCAGCAGTTCGCGCAATTCTTCCAGCGGCGTGATCGCCGGCGCGGCCGCGCGGCGCAGCAGCATCACCGTGATCGAATGCTGGGCCACCGACAGCGGCAGCGGCCAGGCCGAGTGGCCGCCCCAGCGGTAGGTGCGGGCCAGGCCGAGCGCGAGGTCGGCGTCGTCCCAGTCGAAGGGTGTCGGGTCGAGCAGGTCGAGGCGGCGGCCGGATGGCATGCGGACCCAGGCGCGGGTCCGGTCTGGCGTGGACGGGATGGACATGTGACGATTTTACACACCGGCCCGTTCATTCTCCGCATAATTGATGCAGGCATACCCAGGGCATGCGGGCTTGCGTAGACTTGACCGGATGCGCCAGACGGGAGGAATCATGCGTGAGGACACGACGATCGATTGCGACCTGCTGGTGGTCGGCGGCGGCATCAACGGCGCCGGCATCGCGCGCGACGCGGCCGGGCGTGGCTTGTCGGTGGTGCTGTGCGAAAAGGACGACCTGGGCGCGCATACCTCGTCCGCCTCCAGCAAGCTGATCCACGGCGGCCTGCGCTACCTCGAATACCGCGAGTTCGGCCTGGTGCGCAAGGCGCTGGCCGAACGCGAGACCCTGCTCAGGAGCGCGCCGCACATCATGCGCCCGCTGCGTTTCGTGATGCCGCACGTGCCCGGCCAGCGGCCGGCCTGGCTGATCCGCGCCGGCCTGTTCCTCTACGACCGCCTGGCGCCGCGCGCGTTCCTGCCTGCCTCCCATGCGATCGAGCTGGCCGGCCATCCCGCCGGGGCGCCGCTCAAGCCCGAGTTTACGCGCGCCTTCGCCTATTCCGACGGCTGGGTCGACGACGCGCGGCTGGTGGTGCTCAACGCGCTCGATGCGCATGAGCGTGGGGCGCGGGTGCTGCCCCACGCGGCCTGCACCGGGGTGTCACGGCGCGCCGCCCACTGGGAAGCGCACATCGAGCAGGGCGGCGCGCCGTTGACCGTGCGAGCGCGCGGCCTGGTCAACGCCGCCGGGCCGTGGGCGGCGCGCTTCGCGCTGGGCGCCAACCGCGCGGCGCCGCACCGCGCGCTGCGCCTGGTCAAGGGCAGCCATATCGTCGTGCCGCGCCTGTTCGACCATGGCTGCGGCTACCTGTTCCAGCACGCGGATGGCCGCGTCGTGTTCGCACTGCCGTACGAAGAGGCGTTCACCCTGGTCGGCACCACCGACGTCGCCTTCGAGGGCGACCCCGGCGCGGTCACGATCGGCGAGGGCGAGACGCGCTACCTGTGCGAGCTGGTGAACCGTTATTTCAAGCGCCAGCTGGCGCCGGGCGACGTGGTGTGGAGCTATTCGGGCGTGCGTCCGCTGCTGGACGACGACGCCGGCAGCGCGGCGGCGATCACGCGCGACTACTTCCTGGAGCGCGATGGCGAAGGGCCGCCGCTGCTGTCTGTCTTCGGCGGCAAGATCACCACTTACCGCAAGCTGGCCGAAGAAGCGGTGGACTGGATCGCACCGCTGCTGGGCACGACGCCAACGGGAACATGGACGACAAATGCCGTGCTGCCGGGCGGTGACCTGTTCGGGCCGCAGCCCGACAGCCGCGGGGTGCTGGAATTCGACCGGTGGGTGGCGGCGCTGCAGCGCCGCCATGCCTGGCTACCGAAGCCGCTGGCGCTGCGCTATGCGCGCGCCTACGGCACCCGGGTGGACGTCTTGCTTGGGGGCTGCCAGGGACTGGCGGATTTGGGCGTCGAGGTGGCACCAGGCCTCTACGAGGCCGAGCTGCGCTACCTGATGGCCCACGAGTGGGCCGCCTGCGCCCAGGATGTCTTGTGGCGCCGGACCAAGCTGGGCCTGCACCTGCGGCCGGGCGTGGCTGACCGGATCGATGCCTGGATGGCCGCGCAGCGCAGCGCGATGGCGCTGGCGTAGGGTTGGCTCAGCGGACGCGTTTATACCAGGCGCCATCCTCGGACAGGGGCTGGTAGTCGCTCGCGCCCGCATCGCCCGCCACCAGCTCGCGATCAATGCCCAGCACCCCGAACAGCGCCAGGCTGTCCCTGAACAACCGCAGCACCCGCTGGCGCAGTACCGGGCCGAAGTCGGGCAGGGCGCGGCAGCAGACGATCGCGTGGAATTCGTTGAACGAGCCATCCGTCACCAGGCAGTACTGCAGCCAGGTGATGCGTTCGCGCAGTCGCGGCAGCAGGCGCGCGCGGCCGTCGCTGACCTCGAAGTAGTCGGCCAGCCTTCCGCTGCCGCCGCTCTCTTCGTAGCCGCGCTGGGCCCCCACCAGCTGCGAGGCCGGCAGGGTCGCTTCGCGCGCCTCGAACAGGAGCTCGTCGCTGGCCAGAGTCGCGAACACCTCGGTGCGTCCGTACAGCTTTTCCTCGGCCAGCAGCACCGCCAGGGTCCAGGCCTCGCCCACGCCGGCCACCTCGGGCAGCCAGACCTTGGGCAGCGCCGTCGGACGCAGGCTGTCGGCCAGCGCGCCGCGCTGGCGCCGGGCCCAGTCGGGACGGTCGAACAGCGCCGCCGGCTGCACCGCCAGCGCGCGCACCACGCCGAGCGCCGCGCCGGGGGCGTGCAGCACCTGTTCCTGCAGCCGCGACAGGTTGGGCAGGGCGTGCAGGCGCGCCAGCTCCTGCAGCCGGCGGCGCAGGATGGCGCGCTCGTGGCTGCGGTAGTCGAAGCCGAAGCGCTGGTACAGCGCTTCGAGCAGCAGCTCGATCTCGAGCTCCGCCAGGCCGAAATCGACCGGCAATCCAGTCAATGCGTTCACCTCGGCCTCAGTGCAACCAGACGCGCATCATCGACAGCAGCTGGGCCACGTCGACCGGCTTGGTGATGTAGTCCGAGGCGCCGGCCGCGATGCACTTGTCGCGGTCGCCCTTCATCGCCTTCGCGGTCAGGGTGATGATCGGCAGCGAGCGGAATTTCGGGATGCGGCGGATCGCGCGCATCGTGTCGTAGCCGTCCATCTCGGGCATCATGATGTCCATCAGGACGATCTCGATGCCGGGATCCTTCTCCAGCACCTCGATGCCGTCGCGGCCGTTCTCGGCGAACAGCACCTGCATCTGCTGGCGCTCCAGCAGGGTGGAGAGGGCAAAGATGTTACGGAGGTCATCGTCGACGATCAGCACCTTGCGCCCGGCCAAGCCCGAGTCGAGGGCGTGGATCTCTTCCAGCATGCGCCGCTGGGTCTCGGGCAGGCTGGCCTGCGAGCGGTGCAGGAACAGCGCCGTCTCGTCCAGCAGGCGTTCGGGCGAGCGCGCATCCTTAATCACGATGGTCTTGGCAAAGCGCTTGAGCTTCGTGACTTCCTTGCGACCCAGCTCCTGGGCCGTGTAGATCACGATCGGGAGGTCGCGCAGGCGTTCGTAGCCGGCGATCTGTTCCAGCAGGTCGAAGCCCGAGATGTCGGGCAGGGTCAGGTCCAGCACCATGCAGTCGAAGTGCGACGATTGCAGGGCCTCGAGCGCGGCGGCGCCGTTGTCGACCGTGACCATGTGGATGTCGTTATTGCCGATCAGCGAAACGATGGAATCGCGCTGGGCCGGATCGTCCTCGACCACCAGCAGGCTGCGCTTGCCGCCCATCAGGAATTTCTGGATGCGCTTGAATTCCTCGCTCAGCGCCTCGCGCTCGACCGGCTTGTTGATGTATGAGATGGCGCCCTGGCGCAGCGCGCGCTCGCGCTCGCGGAGCGACGACATCACGTGCACCGGGATGTGGCGCGTGCTCGGGTCGCGCTTGAGGCGGTCGAGCACCGTGAAGCCGTCGATGTCCGGCAGGTCGAGGTCGAGCAGGATGGCCGACGGCAGGTAGTCGCGCGCCAGCGACAGCGTGGAATCGCCGCGGTGCGTCACAATGGCTTTGAAATTCTTCTCTCTCGCGAATTCGAGCACCACCTTGGCGAAGCGTTCGTCGTCCTCGACGATCAGCACCGACGGGTCGCCCGGCGTCACCAGGCCGCGGTCGTCCAGCACGCTGGCGTATTCGACCACGGCGCCGCTCGGGTCGAGCAGGTCGGACGTCAGATCGAGGGTCGAGACTTCGCTGTTCTCCTGGAGCACCGGGACCAGCGGGGCGGGCAGGTTCAGCGGCGGCGCCAGGCGCGCCGGCTGCGGCTGGCGCGCCTGCTCATAGTTGATGAAGCCGGCGCGGTTGTATGGCAGGTAGAGCGTGAACACCGAGCCGACGTTCACCGTCGACTCGACCCGGATTTCGCCGCCAAGCAGGCGCGCCAGTTCGCGCGAGATCGACAGGCCCAGGCCGGTGCCGCCGTACTTGCGGGCGGTCGAGCCGTCGGCCTGCTGGAAGGCCTCGAAGATCAGCTGCAGCTTGTCGGCCGGGATGCCCACGCCGGTGTCGTACACCGAGAACGCCAGCACCGCGTCGGCATGCTCCAGGTTCGGGTGGTCGGCGGTCCAGCCGCTGGTCACCAGGCTGATGCCCAGCGAGACCTGGCCATGGCTGGTGAACTTGAAGGCGTTCGACAGCAGGTTCTTGAGCACCTGCTGCAGGCGCGTGGTGTCGGTCATCACGGCGGTCGGCAGGTTCTCGGCCAGTTCGACCTGGAAGCCCAGGTGCTTGGCTTCTGCCATGTGCCTGAAGGTGCGGTCGACGTAGTTGCGCAGGTTCGAGAAGCGGTATTCCGACACGTCCAGCGTGACGGTGCCCGACTCGATCTTGGACAGGTCGAGAATGTCGTTAATCAGGGTCAGCAAGTCCGAGCCCGAGCCGTAGATGGTCTTCGCGAACTCCACCTGCTTGCCCGACAGGTTGCCCTCCGGGTTGTCCGACAGCTGCTGGGCCAGGATCAGCAGCGAATTCAGGGGCGTCCTCAGCTCGTGCGACATATTGGCCAGGAATTCGGACTTGTACTTCGAGGACAGCGCCAGCTGGGTCGCTTTTTCTTCCAGCGCCAGCTTGGCCTGCTCCACCTCGCGGTTCTTGCGTTCCACCTCGATGTTCTGCTCGGACAGCAGGCGCGCCTTTTCGCCCAGTTCCTGGTTGGTTTGCTGCAGTTCCTGCGCCAGCGACTGCGACTGGGTCAGCAGCGACTCGGTGCGGCTGTTGGCCTCGATCGTGTTCAGGACCACGCCGATCGATTCCATCAGCTGGTCGAGGAAGGACAGGGCGGTTTCGGTGAAGCGGTCGAGCGAGGCGATCTCGATCACGGCCTTGACCTGCTGCTCGAACAGGATCGGGAGCACCACGATATTGTTCGGCGGCGCCGAACCGAGGCCCGAGGACACCACGATGTAGTCGCGCGGCACATCCAGCAGCCAGATGCGGGTCTTCTCCAGCGCGCACTGGCCCACCAGGCCTTCGCCCGGCAGGAAGGAGGTCGGCAGCTTGCGGCTCGAACGGTAGCCGTAGCTGGCGATCATGCGCAGGCGCGCGTCGGTCTCTTGCGAGTCCATCATGTAGAACACACCGTGGTGGGCCGAGACCAGCGGCGCCAGCTCCGAGAGGATCAGCTTGGTCACTGCCTGCAGGTCGCGCTGGCCCTGCAGCAACCGCGTGAAGCGCGCCAGATTGGTCTTCAACCAGTCCTGCTGCGCGTTCTTCTGCGTGGTTTCCTTCAGGTTGCGGATCATCTCGTTGATGTTGTCCTTCAGGTAGGACACCTCGCCGCGCGCTTCCACCTGGATGGAGCGCGACAGGTCGCCGCGCGTCACCGCGGTCGCCACTTCACCGATCGCGCGCATCTGGTTGGTCAGGTTGGCCGCCAGCTGGTTGACGTTTTCGGTCAAGTCCTTCCAGGTGCCGGCCACGCCCGACACATTGGCCTGGCCGCCGAGTTTGCCTTCGGTGCCGACCTCGCGCGCCACCCGCGTCACCTCGGAGGCGAACGAGGACAACTGGTCCACCATGACGTTGATGGTGTCCTTCAGCTCGAGAATCTCGCCCTTGACGTCCACCGTGATCTTCTTGGACAGGTCGCCGCGCGCCACCGCGGTGGTCACCGCCGCGATATTACGGACCTGGCCCGTGAGGTTCGAGGCCATGAAGTTGACGTTGTCCGTTAAATCCTTCCAGGTGCCGCCGACGCCCGGCACATAGGCCTGGCCGCCGAGTTTACCCTCGGTGCCGACCTCGCGCGCCACCCGCGTCACTTCCGACGCGAACGAGGACAGCTGGTCGACCATCACGTTGATGGTGTTCTTCAGTTCCTGGATCTCGCCCTTGACGTCCACCGTGATCTTCTTGGACAGGTCGCCGTTCGCCACGGCGGTGGTCACTTCCGCGATATTACGCACCTGGGCGGTCAGGTTGCCCGCCATCGAGTTCACGCCGTCGGTGAGGTCCTTCCAGGTGCCGGCCACGCCCGGCACATTGGCCTGGCCGCCGAGTTTACCTTCGGTGCCGACCTCGCGCGCCACCCGCGTCACTTCCGATGCGAAGGAGTTCAACTGGTCGACCATCACGTTGATGGTGTTCTTCAGTTCGAGAATCTCGCCCTTGACGTCCACCGTGATCTTCTTGGACAGGTCGCCGTTCGCCACCGCCGTGGTCACGTCCGCGATATTGCGCACCTGGCCGGTCAGGTTGCCCGCCATCGAGTTGACCGAGTCGGTCAAGTCCTTCCAGGTGCCGGCCACGCCTTTCACCATCGCCTGGCCGCCGAGTTTACCCTCGGTGCCGACCTCGCGCGCCACCCGCGTCACCTCCGACGCGAACGACGACAGCTGGTCGACCATCACGTTGATGGTGTTCTTCAGTTCGAGAATCTCGCCTTTCACGTCCACCGTGATCTTCTTGGACAGGTCGCCGTTCGCCACCGCGGTGGTCACCGCCGCGATATTACGCACCTGGCCCGTCAGGTTCGAGGCCATGAAGTTGACGTTGTCGGTCAGGTCCTTCCAGGTGCCGGCCACCCCCGGCACATAGGCCTGGCCGCCGAGCTTACCTTCGGTGCCGACCTCGCGCGCCACCCGCGTCACCTCCGACGCGAAGGAGCGCAGCTGGTCCACCATGACGTTGATGGTATCCTTCAGCTGCAGGATCTCGCCGCGCACGTCGACCGTGATCTTCTTGGACAGGTCGCCGTTCGCCACCGCGGTGGTCACTTCGGCGATGTTACGGACCTGGGAAGTCAGGTTGCCCGCCATCGAGTTGACCGAGTCGGTCAAGTCCTTCCATGTGCCGGCCACGCCCTTCACCTGAGCCTGGCCGCCGAGTTTACCTTCGGTGCCGACCTCGCGCGCCACGCGCGTGACTTCGGACGAGAACGACGACAGCTGTTCGACCATGGTGTTGGCAGTCATCGCCGCGCGCAGGTACTGGCCCTTGAGCGGGTGGCCGTCGACTTCGAGGGCCATGGTCTGCGACAGGTCGCCCTTCGCCACGGCGCCGATCACGCGCGCCATCTCGGTGGTCGGGCGCACCAGGTCGTCGATCAGGGTGTTGACCGAGCTGATCATGGTGCTCCAGCCGCCCACCACGCCCGGCAGGTCGGCGCGCTGGGTCAGGTGGCCCTCGCGGCCCACCACGCGCGAGACTTCCGTAACCGTCTCGACCATCTTTTGCTTGGTCTCGATGATGTCGTTCAGGGTGTCGGCAATCTTGCCGGACACGCCGGTCCAGTCGTCAGGCATGCGTACCGAAAAATCGCCTTTTTTCAAGGCCATCAATGTGGTGAGCAGCAGCTTGACGTCCAACTGTTCGCCCATATCGGTCATGGTGTTCATCGCCTGGATCCTCGTCCTGAAAGGAAGTCTGTGGTTAGCCGGTCCGCCCGGCAAAAGTGTCGTTTTTGCACAAACACAAGATACATTTCTATAGATCTAAGTCAAGCTCTGAAACCGTATCTCGGGTAGCAAATACTTGCAAATCTGAAATTTATTTCAGGTAATTCGGCGGAGGGTAGCCGATTCCCCTATGGGAGGGCGCACAATAGCAAATTGTTGTTGTTTATGCACGACAACATGCAAGCTAGATAGAAGTAAATATCTTGATTGTTAATTTCTGTGAATTTGTGGACGGGGTGAACCATCTAGCATAGTGGTGTTACATCAAACTTTGCCCCCATGATTGACACTGCTTTATTACTCGAGCTGATGCAGGCCAAGGATGCTTCCCATTGGAGCGCGTCCTTGTTCACCATTGCGCGGGGGCTGGGCTTTGACCAGGTACTGTTTGGCGTCGTCAATTCGCGCCATACCCGTTTCGAGTCGGCCTTCTTGCGCAGTAATTATTCGGATGACTGGCGCGAACGCTACGACCGCAACGGCTTCGCCTACGTCGATCCGACCGTCGCCCACTGCCTGTCGAGCACGATCCCGATCGTGTGGGAGCCGGGCACCTTCGCATCGAACCCCCAGCAGACCGGGCTCTACGAAGAAGCCAGCGCCCATGGCATCCGCAGCGGCGCGACCTTGCCGGTGCATGGGCCGCAGGGAGAGTTCGGGGTGCTCAGTTTCGCGTCCGATGCGCGGCCCGACGCCGACGCCCGGCGCGCCATGACCGAGGCGCTGCCGATGCTGTCGCTGGTGCGCGACTACGCCTTCGTGTCGTCCGGCCGCTTCCGCGAAGAGGCGGCGCGGCCGGAAGAAGCGCCGCGCCTGACGCGGCGCGAGCTGGAGGTATTGCAGTGGGTGATGGCGGGCAAGTCGTCATGGGAAGTCGCGCGCATCACCGGCTGTTCCGAAGCAACCGTTAATTTTCACCTGGCGAATGTGCGTCAAAAATTTGACGTCAACACTCGCCAGCAGGCGGTGGTCAAGGCCATCGCCATGGGGCTAATCACCCCTGAAGATCACCATCGTTGAGCTTGCCGTTCATGTACATGCGCAGCAGGATCGATACGGGCGCCGGGATCGCGAGGCCGGTTTCAAAGCGGCTGCCGCTGGACTGGGTGACGCCGAAGCGGCCCCAGAATTTTTCCTGGCTTTCGCGCTTGGTGATGCGCAGCCGACGCAGTTCGTGCGGGGCCAGGCGGATCGCGCCGGCGGCCTGGACCAGCTGGTTGGCCTGCAGTTCTGCTGCCAGCGCGTCGCACATCAGATCGTTTGCCATGGTGGTTCCTTTCGGGAAGGTGAGTCGGGTAATTCGGAAACTGCGTCGTTTCCAAAAGTATTGCACCGCCGATATTGCTCGCCACCTAGCAATGCTGATAGTACCGGTCTTACCCGATTTGCATAAGGCTGTTATGCGCTGTGCATTTTTTCTAAACCGATTTTCTCAACGAGGGGGTTGGCAATGAGCATGCAAATCACGATCGCGCCACGGCGCGCATTCGCATCGAAAGAGCTGTGGGAAATGCACACGCTGCGCGCGAAGGTGTTCCGCGGGCGGCTGGGATGGGAAGTGCCGGTACTGTCCGGCATGGAGATCGACGGCTATGACGCGCTCGAGCCGCGCTACATGCTGATGCGCGACGGCGAGACCTTGCGCGGCTGCTGGCGCCTGCTGCCGACTGAAGGGCCGTACATGCTCAAGGATTCCTTCCCCCAGCTGCTCGACGGCCAGGAGCCGCCCAGCGATCCGCATATCTGGGAGCTGTCGCGCTTCGCGATCGAGACCGAGGGCGCCGGCAGCTACGGCTTCTCGGAGATGACGATGGAATCGATCGCGGCCATCATCCGCCACGCCCACGAGCGCGGGCTGTCGCGCTACGTCACCGTCACCACCACCGCGATCGAGCGCATGCTGCGCCGGGCCGGCGTGGTCACCACCCGCATCGGGGCGCCGCAAACGGTCGGAATCGAGACCGCGGTCGCGCTCTACGTGGAGATCGAGCCGACCTGGGAAGCGCTGTTCGCCAGGCGGCTCGCGTCCTGAGCCACGAACGGAACTACACCGCGTGCGAGACCGAGTTTGCGCCCAGCTGCCGCAGCAGGAAGGTGTAGGTCAGCGCCACCATCCGCGCAGTCTGGGCGTTGTCGGCGGCGCCGGCATGGCCGCCTTCGGTGTTTTCCCAGTACAGCACGTCGTGTCCCTGATCCAGCATGCGCGCCGCCATCTTGCGCGCATGCGCAGGATGGACGCGGTCGTCGCGGGTCGAGGTGGTGAACAGCACGCGCGGGTAGCGCTGGCCGGGTCGCAGGTTGTGGTACGGCGAGTAGCGCGCGAGATACGCCCAATCGTCGGGAGCGTCCGGATCGCCGTATTCGCCCATCCACGAGGCGCCCGCCAGCAGCAGATGGTAGCGCCGCATGTCCAGCAGCGGCACCTGGCAGACCACGGCGCCGAACAGGTCGGGGCGTTGGGTCAGGGCCGCGCCGACCAGCAGGCCGCCATTGCTGCCTCCCATGATGCCCAGCTGTTGTGGCGTGGTGACGCCGCGCGCGATCAGGTCCTGTGCGACCGACTGAAAATCGTCGAAGGCGCGCTGGCGGTGCTGGCGCAGGGCCGCCTGGTGCCAGCGCGGTCCGAACTCGCCGCCGCCGCGGATATTCGCCAGCACATAGGTGCCGCCCTGTTCGAGCCAGGCGGCGCCGGTCATGCCGCTGTAGAAGGGCTTGAGCGAGACCTCGAAGCCGCCGTAGCCGTACAGGAGCGTTGGATTGGCTGCGCCAACTTCTGCGCCGCGGCGGGTGACCACGAAGTAGGGCACCAGGGTGCCGTCGCTGGACGTGGCCGTGTGCTGGCTCACGTCATACGGCTCGGCGGCGAAGAAGGCCGGCATCGCTTTGAGCGGCTCGCGCGCGTCGCTGCCGGCGTGCATCAGGTACAGGGTGGTCGGATGCAGGAAGTCGGTCACGGTCAGGAAGTAGTCGTCCGAGTGGTCGGAGTCGACCGCCGACACGCCCAGCGAACCGATGCCGGGCACGGCGACCTCGCGCCGGATCCAGCGATTATCCTCGCGGCGCAGTTCGATGATGCGGTTCTTGACGTTGTCGAGCACCGTCAGCAGCAGGCTGCTTTTCGTGGCCGCCACGCCGTCCAGCGAGGTCGATGGGGTCGGCGCGAACAGCACCTCGAAGGCGCGGCCGCCGGCCAGAAAATCGTCGAAGCCGGTGGCCAGCAGGGCGCCTTGCGGATAGGTCACGCCGTCGATCGTCCAGTCCGAGCGCAGCTCGATCACGAGCTGGTCGCGCAGGGCGAAGGCGCTGGCGTCGACCGGCTTGTCGATCCTGAGCAGGTCCGCGCCGCGTTTCCAGAACAGCTCACTCGTATAGAAATCGATCTGGCGCAGCACGAAGGCGCGTTCCCAGCCGGGGCTGTTGTCCTGGTAGCCGGACGCCGCCATGTCGCCCGGCGCGGCTTCGTACACGGTGGTGGCTGCGGCCAGCGGCGTGCCGCGCTTCCACTCCTTGACGATGCGCGGATAGCCCGATTCGCTCAGGCTGCCGGGACCGAAGTCGGTGCCGACGAACAGGGTGTCGCGGTCGATCCACGAGACGTCGCTTTTCGCTTCGGGCAGCATGAAGCCGCCGGCCACGAAGGACAAGGTGTCCAGGTCGAACTCGCGCACCACTTTGGCGTCGCCACCGCCGCGCGACAGCGAGATCAAACAGCGATCGGCCTCCGGCTCCAGCCACGACACGCCGGCCCAGACCCAGTTTTCGTCTTCCGCGCGCGCCAGCGCATCGAGGTCGAGCACCGTGTCCCACTGCGGCGCCGGCTTGCGGTACTCAAGCAGGGTGGTGCGGCGCCATATCCCGCGCACGTGTGTGGCGTCGCGCCAGAAGTTGTAGCACCAGCCGCCATGCACGCCGACATAGGGGATCTTGTCGCTCGAATCGAGGATGCTCTTCAGGCGTTCGCGCAGGGGCGCGAAGCGCGGATCGGCCTCCAGTTCGGCTTCGGTGACCGCATTGCGTGCATCGACCCAGGCGCGGGCCTCCTCGGTGTCGATCTGTTCCAGCCACAGCCAGGGATCGTCATGGTGTTGCATGCTTACCTCATCAGTATCACGCCGGCGCGGCGCGCCGATATACTAGCAATTTTGCGCGGCGGACACCGCCCGCCAGGGGAAGCATGAAGCGACCGGCCTTACCAGGAAGCGACGCCATCGGAGCGGCTTTTGCGCGCCTGGGGCGGCCGTTCGTGCTGTGGGGCGGCGGCATTGCCTTGTCGCTGGCGGTCGGCCTGCTGCTGCATGCGGTGGTCGGCGCATCCATCGAGGACGAGGCGCGCGCGCGTTTCGACAGCCTGGCCCAGGCTGCGCGCGAGCGGATCGACGCTTCGCTCGCCTCGTATGGCCGCGCCGTGCGTTCGCTGGCGGCCCTGCATGCGGCCGGCGACGGCGACGGCGTGCCCGATCGCGCTTCTTTCCACCGCTACGTCGCCGCGCTCGACATCGCGCGCAACTATCCGGCGATCGAGGGCGTGACCTACGCCGCCCACGTGCAGGAAGCGCAGCGCGAAGCCTTCGTAGCCGCCATGCGCGCCGACCGCAGCGTCGACGCGCGCGGCTACCCCGACTTCACGATCTTTCCCGCCGGGCGCCGCCCGTGGTACGAGGTGATCGCCTACCAGTACCCGGTCGACCAGCCCAGCCGCCGGCTCGGCTTCGACATGGCGGGCCGGCCGGCGGTCGCCCGCGCCCTGGAACAGGCGCGCGACAGCGGCGGCATCAGCGCCTCCGGCCAGCCGGTTTTCCTGCGCGAGCCGACGCCGCACCATGCCCTCGGCATGCGCATGCCGGTCTATCGCGGCGGCGCGATCCCGCCGAGCGTCGAAGGGCGGCGCACCACCTACCTCGGCTCGTTCGGCATCGCCTTCTCGGTGCAGAAACTGGTCGACGATGCGCTGGCCGCATCCGCCGGGCCGCTTCCAGCGGTCAGCGTGTATGGCGCGAGCCGCAACACCGAAGGGGGCGCACTGCTGCTGCATGGCCCCGACGTCGGGCGCACCCCGCCTGACCCGAGCGACCATTTCACGACGCAGCTGGGCGTGGATTTCGCCGGCAGCCAGTGGCAAGTCGTGTTCACCACGCCGCGGCGCGCCATGCTCGACGGCGCCGACCTGTGGCTGCCGATGGCGGCGCAGGTGGCCGGTTTCCTCGGCACCCTGCTGGTGTACGGATTGTTCCTGGCCCAGTACCGCGCGCGGCGCGCCGCCGACGAGCAGCGCCTGCTGCTCGACACGGTGCTCGACAACCTGGACGCCGAGGTCTACCTGAAGGACGCGGCGCGCCGCATCCGCTACCTCAACGCCAAGGGCGCGTCGAGCCTCGGGCGGCCGGCGGCGGAGCTGATCGGCCGGCGCGACGTCGAGGCCATGGGCCGCGCCGTGGCCGATGCCGCCTGGGAGCTCGACCGCGCGGTGCTGCACGGGGGCCGGCGCAGCAGCGCCCAGGTCGCGCAATCGGCGCCGGGCGGCGCGCCGCGCCAGCTGTGGACGGTGCGGGTGCCGATGCAGGTCGACGAGGAAGCGGCCGTGCTGTGCGTCGCGACCGACGTCACCGAGCTGCACAGCCTCAAGGCGCGCGCCGACGCCGCCAGCAAGGCCAAGAGCGACTTCCTGTCCAACATGAGCCATGAGATCCGCACGCCGATGAACAGCATCATCGGCATGACCCACCTGGCGCTGCAGGCCGCGCCCGACGCGCGCCAGCGCGATTACCTGGAAAAGATCTACCACTCGGGCCAGCACCTGCTGGGCATCATCAACGACATCCTCGATTTCTCCAAGATCGAGGCCGGCATGCTGGAACTGTCGCGGGTCTGCTTCATGCTCGACGCCCTGATGCGCAACGTCGAGGCCCAGCTGGGCACCTCTGCCGCGGCCAAGGGCCTGGGCTTCGACATCGAGATCGATCCGGTGCTGATGCGGCCCCTGTGCGGCGACTCGCTGCGGCTGGAGCAGGTGCTGCTCAATTTCGCCAGCAATGCCGTGAAATTCTCCGAGCGCGGCCGGATCACCTTGCGCGCGCGCCTGGCGCGCGCCTTCGGTCCCGAAGTGCTGGTGCGCTTCGAGGTGGAAGACCGCGGCATCGGCATCGACGCGGCCGATCTGCCCTACCTGTTCACGCCGTTCCAGCAGGCCGACCAGTCGGCCACGCGGCGCCACGGCGGCACCGGCCTGGGCCTGGCGATCAGCCGCCAGCTGGCCGAACTGATGGGCGGCGAGGTCGGGGTGGCCAGCATCCTGGGCGAGGGCAGCACCTTCTGGTTCACGGCGCGCCTGGCCCTGGACGATGCGGCCGGCGGCCGCTCGGGTGGAGTGCTCGGGGCAGGCCTGGGCGCCGCGCCGGCCCCGGCCCAGGCGCGCCTGGACGGCTGCGCGGTGCTGCTGGTCGAGGACAATCCCTTCAACCAGCAGGTCGCGCGCGAGCTGCTGGCCTTGTCCGGCGCCGCGGTCGAGGTGGCGAACAACGGCCAGGAAGCGCTGGCGGCGATGGCCGATAAACGTTTCGATTGCGTGCTGATGGACGTGCAGATGCCGGTGATGGACGGCCTGGAGGCGACCCGCCGCATTCGCCAGGACCCTGCGTTGCAGGACACGCTGGTGGTGGCGATGACGGCCAACGCCGGCGTCGACGACCGCGCGCGCTGCCTGGCCGCCGGCATGAACGAATTCCTGGCCAAGCCGGTGGTGCCGGAACTGCTGGCCGCGACCATCGCGCGCTGCCTGGGCCGCACCACGGCGCCGGTGGCCGACGTCGCCATGGCGGGGCACATGCAGCGCCAGGCGGGTTCCGCCACGGGCGCCGCGCCAGGGGCAAGCGGCGAGGTGCTCGACCTGGCCAGCCTGGCGAGTACGGCCGGCGGCGACACCGAGCGGATGCGTAAATATGTGTTCCTGTTCCTCGACACCGCACGCGAGAACCTGGCCGGGATCGACAGCGCCCTGGCCGGCGGCGACCTGACCCATACCGCGAGCCTGGCGCACCAGCTCAAGTCGGCCGCGCGCGCGATCGGCGCCGCCAGCTTCGGCGCCATCTGCGAAGACCTCGAGGCGCAACCGAAGCGCTCGCCGCGCCTGGGCGCGGCCGGCACGGCCCAGGCCCGGGCGCTGGCGGCGCGCCTGCGCGCACTATTGATCCGCATCGAACGCGAAGTCTCGACCCAGTTCGGCAGCCGGGACGGCGAGGTCCGCTGACCGGGAAGCCGGGCCAGTGGCCCTACCGCCGGCAGGCCAAACACGGTATGCTGTGGACCCGACCGTTCGAGCCTCACGCATGTCTTCCCCGATCACTCCCGGCCTCCTGATCCTCCATGGCAACCAGATGGAGCTGCTGCGCAGCGCCGTGTTCGACTGGCTGCGCAACCGTCCCCTGGGCCCGCTGGAAGAAGAGATCTTCCTGGTGCAGTCCAATGGCGTGGCCGAATGGCTCAAGATCGCGCTGGCGGAGGAGATCGGCGTCTGCGCCGCCACCAGGGTGGCGCTGCCGGCGCGCTTCATGTGGGAAGCCTATCGCGGCATGCTCGGGCGCGAACGGGTGCCCAGCCGCGCCCCGTTCGACAAGGATCCGCTCACCTGGCGCCTGATGCGCCTGCTGCCCACCTTGCTGGAGCAGGATGGCTATGAACCGCTGGCGCGCTTCCTGGCCGACGGCGATGCCGAACGCCGCCTGCAACTGGCCGAGCGCGTGGCCGACCTGTACGACCAGTACCAGGTCTACCGCGCCGACTGGCTGGAAGACTGGGCCGCGGGCCGCGACCAGTTGCGGCGCGCTGCCGGCGACCCCGTGCCTCTCTTGCCGGACCAGCGCTGGCAAGCCTGCCTGTGGCGCGCCGTGCACGCCAGCCTGGACGAGTTGCAGCGCGACAGCGGGCGCGCGACCATCCACCAGCAATTCCTGGCCGCGATCGAGGCCGGCGAGGCGCCTGCCAGCCGCCTGCCGCGGCGCGTGGTGCTGTTCGGGATGTCGACCCTGCCGTACCAGACCCTGCAGGCGATCGCGGCGCTGTCTCGCCATACCCAGGTGCTGTTCGCGGTGCCGAATCCGTGCCGCTTCTATTGGGGCGACATCATCGATGGCCGCGACCTGCTCAAGGCCGCGCGCCGCCGCCAGCCGCAGAGGAATGGCATCGATCTTGGTGCGGTCCCGATCGAGGAGCTGCACGCCCACAGCCATCCGCTGCTGGCCAGCTGGGGACGCCAGGGCCGCGACTTCGTGCGCATGCTGGACGAATTCGACAACCAGGACCGCGCCGAAGATGCCGACGCTCCGCTGCGGGTCGACCTGTTCGCCGACGACGACGGCGCGACCCTGCTGGCCCAGGTCCAGGCCGCGGTGCGCGACCTGCTGCCGCTGTCCGAGCACCCGCAGGTGCCGCCGTTGCCAGATGACCGCTCGATCGAATTCCACGTCACCCACAGCGTGCAGCGCGAAGTCGAAGTGCTGCACGACCAGCTGCTGTCTTGGTTCGCGCAAGACCCGAGCCTGCGCCCGCGCGACGTGGTGGTGATGGTGCCCGACATCGACACCTTCTCGCCGGCGATCCACGCCGTGTTCGACCAGCATCGCCCGAAGGACTTGCGCCGCATCCCATTCGAGATCGGCGACATGCGCGACCGCAGCGTCAATCCGCTGCTGGTGTCGCTCGAATGGCTGCTGCGCCTGCCGCAGCAGCGCTGCCGCCAGAGCGAGGTGCGCGACCTGCTGGACGTGCCGGCCGTGGCGCGCCGCTTCGGCCTGGGCGACGACGACCTGGCCATCCTCGGGCGCTGGATCGAGGGCGCCGGCGTGCGCTGGGGCCTGGACCACGAACACCGGGCCGGCCTGGGGCTGGGCATGGCGGGCGAGCAGAATGCCTGGATCTTCGGCGTGCGCCGGATGCTGCTCGGCTACGCCAGCGGCGCCGGCGCCAGCTTCGCCGACATCGAACCGTATGCCGAAGTCGGCGGGCTCGATGCGGCGCTGGCCGGCGCGCTGGCGCAACTGGTCGATTGCCTGCTCACATGGCGCTCCCAGCTCGACACCCCGCGCACGCCGGCCGCGTGGGGCGAGGCGGCGCGCGAGATGCTGTCCTGCTTCTACGCCGCCAGCGACGAAGCCGACCGCCTGACGCTGCAAAGCCTGAACGAAGGCTTGCAGTGCTGGCTCGAGACTTGCGATGCGGCCGGTTTCGATGAACCGGTTTCGCTGGCGGTGCTGCGCGAAGCCTGGATGAATGAACTCGACCAGCCGACCCTGAACCACCAGTTCGTCTCGGGCGGCGTGACCTTCTGCACCCTGATGCCGATGCGCGCAGTGCCGTTCCGCGTGGTCTGCCTGCTGGGCATGAACGACGGCGATTTCCCGCGCCGCGCGCGCCAGTCCGATTTCGACCTGCTGGCGCTGCCCGGCATGGCGCGCCCGGGCGACCGTTCGCGCCGCGACGACGACCGCTACCTGATGCTCGAAGCCCTGCTGGCGGCGCGCGACAAGTTCTACGTGAGCTGGGTCGGCCGCAATGTGCGCGACAATAGCGAACAGCCGCCGTCGGTGCTGGTGTCGCAGTTGCGCGATTATTTGCAAGGTGGCTGGGACCTGGACTTGCGCGAGCTGACGACCGAACACGCGCTGCAGCCCTTCAGCCGCGTCTATTTTCAAGAGGACGGCCTGCTGACCTATGCCGGCGAATGGCGCCTGGCCCACGGCGTCGAACAGACGGAAGAGGGCGACGCCTTGCCGCCCTACGAGCTGCAGTCCGACTTCGTGCTCAAGCTGGGCGAACTGGCCAGCTTCCTGCGCCAGCCTGCGCGCTACTTCTTCCGCCGCCGCCTGGGCGTGGTGTTCGCCGATGCCGCCCAGGTGGGCGAGGACGAAGAGCCGTTCGCGCTCGACGCGCTCGAGCGCTACCAGATCGAGGACCATCTGCTGGACGACAGCGGCGAGACGGAAGCCCTGCACGAGGTGCGCGCTACCCTGGCCACGCGCGCTGGGCGGCTGGCGCGCGAGGGTGTGCTGCCGATCGGGCTGATGGGCCGCATGTGGCAGGAGCAGCTGGTCGAGAGCCTGGCGCCGGTGCGCACCGAGTGGCTGCGCCTGGGCGCGCGCTTCCCCGAGGACGCCCCCAAGCAGGCTCTCAGGCTCGAGCTTGGCGGCATCGTGCTCGACGACTGGATCGACCGCTTGCGCAGCAATGGCGAGCAGGCCGCCTGGCTGATGCAGCTGTCCTCGAAGGTGCTGGACCGGAGCGGGAACCCGCGCGGCGACAAATTGATCGCTCCCTGGCTGCGCCAGCTGGCCAGCGCCGCGGCCGGCCATCCGGTGGCCGGCTACCTGGTCGCGCGCGACGCGGTGCTCGAGATGAAACCGCTGGAGCAGGACGACTCGTTCGAGGTGCTGCGCGACCTGGTGCGCCTGTGGCGCGCCAACCTGGATGCGCCGCTGCCGGTGGCCTGCCGCACCGCGCTGGCGCAGCTCGCCGACGGCGATCCGCGCGCCACCTATGACGGCGGCTTCGAGCTGCGTGGCGAAGTGGACGACCTGTGCCTGGCGCGCCTGTGGCCCAGTTTCGAGGCACTGCGCGAGGCTGGCGGCTGGCCGGACCTGGCCGAAGAATTGTATGGACCGCTGGCGCGCTGGATGACCAGCGCCGTCACGATCAAGCCCTTGCAGGAGTCGTTGGAATGAGCAGTAAACTCGAAGCGATCCGCTTCCCGTTGCACGGCTCGCGCCTGATCGAGGCGTCGGCCGGCACCGGCAAGACCTGGACCATCGCCGCCCTCTACGTGCGCCTGGTGCTCGGTCACGGCGGCGAAGACGCCTTCGTGCGCCCGCTATTGCCGTCCGAGATCCTGGTGATGACGTTTACCCGCGCCGCCACGCGCGAGCTGTCCAACCGCGTGCGCGAACGGCTGGTGCAGGCGGCGGCTTACTTCCGCGGCGAAGCGCAGGCCGATGACCCCTACCTGGAAGAGCTGGCGCAAGCCTACACGCCAGGCAGCGAGCGCAATGTCGCCGCCCATCGCCTGATGCTGGCCGCCGAAACGATGGACGAGGCGGCGATCTTCACCATCGACGCCTGGTGCCAGCGCATGCTGCGCGAGCACGCCTTCGACAGCGGCAGCCTGTTCGACGAAGAGCTGGTGAGCGACGAGCGCATGCTGTTCGAGGACGCCGCCCACGATTACTGGCGCCAGCACGTCTATCCGCTCGGCGCCAGGGACCTGGCCGTCGTGCTGGACACCTGGAGCGACGTCGAGGCGCTCAAGGCCAGCGTGCGCGAGCTGGTGCAGCGCGGGCCGCTGCTGGGCGAGGTCGAGCGCGAACCGCTGGGCCGCTTGGTAACGCGCCTGGCCCAGGCCCAGCGCGACGAGCTGGCGCGGCTCAAGGACGGCTGGGTCGAACGCGCCGACGCGATGGAGCGCTGGATCGCCGGCCACCGCGAACGCGCGCCCAAATGCTTCAACGGCAACAAGATGCGCGCCGATTCGCTGGTCAAGTGGTTCGAGGCGTTGCGCGCCTGGGCCGCGGACCCGGCTCGGCACATGCCGGATCTGAGCGACACCGCCTGGAAACGCCTGACCCCGGACGGCATCGTGGACGCCTTCAGCAAGGATTTCAGCGCCGACGTCCCGGACTGCTTCGACGCCACCGCGGCGCTGCAGCAGGCCCTGGCGGCGATCGATCCGATCGCCCACGCGCTGCTGCGCCACGGCGCCGGCCATATCGGCGCGCGCATGCAGGAACTCAAGCGCCGCAACCGCCAGTTCGGCTTCGCCGACATGCTCGAGCGCCTCAAGCTGGCGCTGGAGGGCGAGAACGGCGCGGCGCTGCGCGAGCGCATCGTGCAGCAGTATCCGGTGGCCATGGTCGACGAATTCCAGGACACCTCGCCCGACCAGTACCGCATCTTCGACCTGCTGTACCGGGTAGGCG
>DDKG01000360.1 GCA_002339265.1 Massilia sp. UBA2604
TGCGGCACCAAGGCGCTGCTGGGCGGCGACGCCAACATCATCGCCGACATCTACCGCCAGCGGGTCGAGACGCGCGGCTACGGACCGCAGCTGTGGGGTTGGAAGATCGCCTACGGCAAACCGAAACGCGGCGGCCAATACAAGGCCGAGGGCGACTCGCCGCGCGTCAACCAGGACTTGCGCGATTCTCAGAACCATTCGGGGAGGTTCCCGACATGAAGCTCATCAAGCTCTTTGCAGTGATCCTGCCGGCGGTGCTGCTGGCCGGCTGCCTCGAAGTGGACCAGCACCCGCCATGGCTCCATGGCGAATACGCCGGCAAGAAGGACGACCGCCACTACCAGCGCCGCTTCCACAACGACCGCCTGGCCTGGTGGGCCACGGTCGAGAACCGCAACGGCAAGCAGAACGAATACAACCGGGCCAATCCCTGAGGAGCCGACATGCGAGCGAACCTGAACACGTTACGCGCCATGCTGCTCCTGGTGGCGGCCCTGGGCTTTTCCAGCAGCTGGGCCGGCGTCAAGAACGAGCGCGCCACGCCGGCCTATGCCGAAGAGCAGACCATGCTGCAGATCGAGGCTGATTCGGTCGTGCCCGATCCCGGCATGACCAGTTCGGCGTCGGGCCGGGTGCACATGGACCGCCACTACCTGGGCCAGTACGGCAGCAAGGAAGGCAACGTCATCGTCCAGCGCGGCGGCAATACCTGGCGCCACCTGCGCAACGGCCCGCTGGCGACCATCGCCGGCTTCATCCTGCTGGCGGTGCCGCTGGCCATCTTCGTGTTCTACCGGACCATCGGCCCGGCCAACCAGGTGGCCGAAGCAGGCCGCAAGATGCAGCGCTTCAATCGCTGGGAGCGGCAAGTGCACTGGGCCACGGCGTTCAGCTTCATCGCGCTGGGCGTCACCGGCATCATCATCATGTACGGCAAGAACATCATGCTGCCGTGGATGGGGCACAACCTGTTTTCCTGGGTGGCGATCGTCTCGAAGTACCTGCACAACTTCGTCGGGCCGCTGTTCATTCTGTGCTCGATCCTGATGTTCTTCACCTTCCTGAAGCGGAATTTCTACAACCGCGCCGACTGGCAGTGGGTCAAGCAGGGCGGGGGCATCGTCAGCCACAAGCACGTCCCGGCCGGCTTCTTCAATGCCGGCGAAAAGACCTGGTTCTGGGGCGGCGTGGCGCTCCTGGGGCTGATCATGTCGGTCACCGGCCTGGTGCTCGACTTCGCCGTCGGCCAGACCCGCTACGTGATGCAGGTGGCGAACGTGCTGCACGTGGGGGCCGCGGCCATGTACATGGCCGCCGCCATGGGGCACGCCTATATCGGCACCTGGGGCACGCCCGGCGCCTACGAGGCGATGCGCTACGGGACGGTGGACGAGAACTGGGCCAAGGCCCACCACCAGCTGTGGTACGAGCAGATGAAGACGGGCGTCCCGCCCGGCATGGACAAGGATGGCCGGATGGTGCCTGGCCGGGACGTTCCCGGCCAGGGTGGCCAGCCGCAACCTGGCCCGGCGCACTGAGGAATGGCGATGAAACTAGGCAATGCTTCAACGATTGGCGGCATGGCCCTGGCGGCCATCCTGCTGGCCGCCTGCGATCGCGGCCAGGCGCCTGCCGCCAACGGCGTGATCCAGACCAAGTACCCGGGCCAGGTCTCGTCCGGCGGCATGACCAGCGGCCAGATCATGGCGCGCACGGCGCGCCCGGAAACGGACGCCACCTATGCCGGCGGCACGCCCGGCATCGCGGGCGGCTCGGGCGGCAATACCAGCGGCGCCGAGACCGGCGGCGAAACCAGGGAGACCGGCCAGGGGCCGTCGAGCGGCGTCACCCAGCCGTCCAGCGCCGGACGCCCGGGCAGCGACCTGCCGTCGGGCGAGAACCGGCCCGCCGCGCCGGCGCCCGGCAGCACCGAAGCCCCGGCGGCCAACAATGCCGCGCCGCAGGGGCAGTCAGGAGGAACACGATGAGGATCGAGCGAGTGCGCGGGGCAATGGCGCTGGCGGCCGGCTTGAGCCTGGCCGGCGCTTCCTGGGCGGCCTTGCCGCCGCCGTCGCCGGCCCAGGCCCAGGCCGCGGCGGCGAAGAAGGCCGAAGCCGACGCCAAGGCGGCCAAGGAGAAGGAAGCATTGAACGCGTCGATGGACGAGATCAGTGGTCGCTGGCGCCAGCGCGCTGGGGAGGAAGGCTGGACCATCAAGCCGCCGCCTCCGGTGACCGGCCCGACGGGCGTCGCCGCGTCCGACCCGACCCCGGCCAGCGCCGGCGTGCCGGCCCCGGCGCCGGCCGGAGGGGTTCCGGGCACCTCGGGCGCTGCACCGGCCACGGCCGCCGCGCCGCTTGGCGCGCGTGCGCTGCATGCTGCCAACGTGCCGGTCAAGAGCGAGAAGCTGGGCACGGCGCGTCCGAGCGAGGACGTCAAGCAGGGCCCGACCCGCGCCGAGCCGGCCGGCACGCCGCCGACGGTGAACAAGGACGGCGTCCCCAAGGACGCCCCCAAGCAGTGAAGGCACGACGATGAAAATGGGAAGCATGCCGGTCGCGATCATCATGCAGCGGCGCGCGGTGCAGCACCGCTGGGGCGATATGGACAGCTGGGCCGCGGTGGGCATCGTGCCGGACCGCGGCGAGCTGCCGCGCCTGTCGATGCTGAGCGAAAGCGCGGAGCGCGATTACTACCTGGTGTCCGGCCTCGAACTCGAGCTGTACACGGACGAGAACGAAGGCTATTACGAGAACGTCCTGGCGCCGGAATCGAAGGTGTTCGTGCTGTGGCGCATGGAAGACGGCCGCGCGATGCCGGCGCGCGCCTCGGTCAGCTATGTCGAGGGCACGCGCATGTTCGATTCGGGCGAATCGGCTGACGGCGTGACCATGCCGGCCGAGATCTACAGCTGGGTCGCGGCCTATCTGCGCGAGCACTTCACGCCACGTCCGCGCAAGGGACGGCAGCACGGATGAGCGCAGACCCGATGGCCGAGGAAGGATTCCTGCGCCGCTGGGCGCGCCTGAAGTCGGCGCCCGAGCCGGCGCCTGAGCTGGTGCAGGAAATCGCGCCGGTCCCGATGCAGACTTCCGTCGCCGCGCCGCCGGTCGCGGTGGAAGAAGATGAGCGCCCGCTGCCGACCCTGGACGACGTGGCCCGGCTCACTCCGGACTCCGACTATTCCGCCTTCGTCGCCAAGGGCGTCGACAAGGCGGTGCAGCGCATGGCGCTCAAAAAACTGTTCGCCGATCCGAACTTCGCGGTGATGGACGGCCTGGACATCTATATCGCCGACTACAACAAGGCCGCGCCGCTGACCGACGCCATGCTGGCCACGCTCAAGCACGCGCCTGGGGTGTTGAAGCGGCTGCTGGATGACGAAGACAAGAAGACGGCCGATGACGAGCCGGACACACCAACACAAGGGACCACATGAATATTCGATTCAACGACGGGGCGGCTTCCGACCCCGTTCAGGACGGCCGCGACCAGGCCGCGCGCCTGGCCGGCCTGCAGGCGGCGCGGGATTTCCCCGACTTCGAAGCCGCGGTCACGGTCGACTACCGCTCGCACGGCCGCACGCTGGTGGTCGGCAGTGCGGTCGATGCGCTGCCGCTGGCCGACCGGCTGGCGGGAACGCTCTCGGTCACCGTGCTGCTGCTGGACGAGCCGGACGGCCGGCCGCGCCTGTATCCGGTGTACCGGGCGCAGACGGTGGCCGTGGCCGGCTGGCTGGGCGCCTTCGAGGCGCGCTGGCGCGCGGCCGGCCAGCCGGTCGGGGAGGGCAGGTTCGACCTGGTGCTCGACCTGTGCCCGGCGCGCCTGATCGCCAGCCATCAGCGTCCGCACGGTTATTACGCGCCCGGCGAGGACAAGGCGGCGCGCCTGGACGCGGTCGAGGCTTTACTCGACATGGTCGGTGACTTCGAGAAGCCGAAATACTTCAGCTACAAGGAACGCATCTGCGCCCACGGCCGCAACGGCATCCAGGCCTGCACCGCCTGCGTCGACATCTGCTCGGCGCAGGCGATCGCCAGCGACGGCGACCGGGTCAAGGTCAACCCGTATCTGTGCGCCGGCTGCGGCGCCTGCGGCACCGTATGCCCCACCGGGGCCATGAGCTATGCCTACCCGCCGGTGCCGCTCACGGGCAAGCGCATCCAGGCCGCCTTGCGCGCCTTCCGCGAGGCAGGCGGCGCGCAGCCGGTGCTGCTGCTGCACGATGCGCACGGGCAGGGCGTCATCGAACGCCTGGGCGACAGCGTCCCGGGGCGCATCCTGCCGTTCTCGCTGCACCACGTCGCCTCGACCGGGATCGACGTCTGGCTGGCGGCGCTGGCCTATGGCGCGGCCGGCGTCGCCGTGCTGACGACCGGGGACGAGGCGCCTCAGTACGTGCAGGCGCTGGGCGAGCAGATGAGAATCGCCCAGGCCGTGCTCGATGGCCTGGGCTATGCCGGGCCGCACTTCCAGCTGCTGCAGCTGGGGACCGATCCACTGGCGGCGGCCCAGGAGCTGGCGCTGGCCCTGCGCCATGCGCCGCGCGGCGATACGCCATCGGCGCCGGCTCTGTTCCACCTGGCCGCGGACAAGCGCAATACGCTCGACTACGCGCTCGACCATCTGCACCGCCACGCGCCGCAGCAGCCGCTGCACATCGGCCTTCCCGTCAAGGCGCCGTTCGGCGCGCTGGCGGTGGACCGCCAGGCCTGCAGCCTGTGCATGTCCTGCGTCGGCGTGTGCCCGGCCAATGCGCTGCAGGACGGGCAGGGCGCGCCGCAGCTGCGCTTCATCGAAAAGAACTGCGTCCAGTGCGGGCTGTGCGCCAACACCTGCCCCGAGAATGCGATCGCGCTCGTGCCGCGCATGTCGTTCGCGCCCGAGCGCATGGCGGGGGTGGTGCTCAACGCATCGCAGCCCTTCCACTGCATCCGCTGCAGCAAGCCGTTCGGCACGCTGCAGATGGTCGAGAACATGCTCGGGCGCCTGGGATCGCATCCGGCGTTCGCGGCCAACCTCGATCGCTTGCGCATGTGCGGCGACTGTCGCGTGATCGACATGATGGCGCCCACCGACGAGATGCAGGTGACGCCGCTCGGCCGTAACTGAACGCAGGGCGTCACCACCGGCCGAATCGGTGGCAGAATGGTCGCAAAGGCGGGGGCATCCGCGGATGCATCCCGCCATCCACATGGCATAGCGACCAGGAGACCACCATGACGCCAACTCAGCGCTTCGTGCAGGCGCGCGACTTCCTCCAGCGGCACCGTCTTGACTACGATACCGCCTACCGCGATTTCCAGCCGCCGCAGCTCGACCGCTTCAACTGGGCGCTCGACTTCTTCGATCACCAGGCCCGGGGCAATCACGCGCCCGCCCTGTGGATCGTCGAGGAAGACGGCAGCGAACGCAAGATCTCGTTCGCCGACATGGCGGCGCGCTCGAACCAGGTGGCCGAATACCTGCGCAATCTGGGCGTGCGGCGCGGCGAGCGCGTACTGCTGATGCTGCCGAACCGGGTCGAGCTGTGGGAAATCATGTTGGCCGGGATCAAGCTGGGCGCGGTGCTGGTGCCGACCACGATGGCGCTGGCGGGCGACGACCTGGCCGACCGCCTGGAGCGTGGACAGGTAAAACATGTGATCGTCCAGGCCGGGCATGCCCACAAGTTCGAGGCGCTGGCCGGAAGCTATACCCGCATCGCCGTCGGCGGCGAGAATGGCACGCCGGCCGGCTGGCACGACTACGCGGACAGCGAGAACGTCGCCAGCGTGTTCGTCCCCGAAGGCGATACCCGCGCCACCGACCCGCTGCTTCTGTACTTCACGTCCGGCACCACGGCCAGGCCCAAGCTGGTGCTGCACACCCACCAGAGCTATCCGGTCGGCCACCTGTCGACCATGTACTGGATCGGCCTGCAGCCGGGCGACGTCCACTGGAACATCAGCGCGCCCGGCTGGGCCAAGCATGCCTGGAGCTGCTTCTTCGCGCCGTGGAACGCGGGCGCCACCGTGTTCATCTTCAACTTCGAACGCTTCAACAGCCGCGCCGTGCTCGACACGCTCGTGCGCTGCGGCGTGACCTCGCTGTGCGCGCCGCCGACCGCCTGGCGCATGCTGATCAAGGAAGACCTGGCCGCCTGGAGGCCCGCGGTGCGCGAGCTGGTCGGCGCTGGCGAGCCGCTCAATCCCGAAGTGATCGAGCAGGTCGAGCGCGCCTGGGGCATCCGCATCCGCGACGGCTTCGGCCAGTCCGAGTCGAGCTGCCAGATCGGGAATCCGCCGGGCCAGCCGATCAAGCCGGGCTCGATGGGCCGCCCGCTGCCGGGCTATCGCATCGCGCTGCTCGACCTCGATGACCGGCCGGCGGCGGAGGGCGAAATCTCGGTGGAACTTGCATCGAATCCGATCGGTCTCATGGTCGGCTACGACGGCAACGAGGAAAAGACGCGCGAGGTGATGCGGGCCGGCCACTACCATACGGGAGATACGGCGCGCGTGGACGACGACGGCTATTATTTCTACGTCGGCCGCAACGACGATGTGTTCAAGTCGTCCGACTACCGTATCAGCCCGTTCGAGCTCGAGAGCGTGCTGATCGAGCATGACAGCGTGCTGGAGGCGGCCATCGTGCCCAGTCCCGACCCGCTGCGCCTCGCGGTGCCGAAAGCCTTCGTGACCCTGCGCGCCGGGGTGGAGCCGAGCCGCGAGATGGCCGCCGCGCTGTTCGCCTTCAGTCGCGAACGGCTGGCGCCCTACAAGCGGATCCGGCGCATCGCCTTCCGCGAACTGCCCAAGACCATCTCGGGCAAGATACGGCGCGTCGAGCTGCGCCGCGAGGAAGCGGGACGCGACGCTGGCGCCGCAGGCATCGTCGAGTACCGCGAAGAGGATTTTCCCGTTTAGTCCATGTAAGCCTGACAGGAGAACGACCATGCAACTGCACGCGCCGAT
>DDKG01000325.1:0-11310 GCA_002339265.1 Massilia sp. UBA2604
GCGGCCGGTGGCGAACAGTCGGCCAAGCAGGACGACGACGTGGTCGACGCCGACTTCAAGGAAGTGAAGGACGCCAAGTAAGCGTCTTTGGCGCGGGAACGAACAGCTTCCCGCGCACAGGCCGAGCCGATACCTTCACTGGTCCATCGGCTCGGTTTTTTTGGTTTCAACAAATCAGATGCAGATAAATTAGGTGCCGACCATGGCGAAGCGTGATTTTTACGAGATCCTCGGGGTCGCGAAGGGTGCGTCGGAAGACGAGATCAAGAAGTCGTATCGCAAGCTTGCGATGAAGTACCACCCTGACCGCAACCCGGACAACAAGGAAGCGGAAGAGAAGTTCAAGGAGGTCAAAGAGGCCTACGAGATGCTGACCAATCCGGAGAAGCGCGAAGCGTATGACCGCTACGGTCACGCCGGCGTCGATCCGAACAGCGGCATGGGCGGCGGCTTCGGCGGCGGCGCGGGCGGTTTCGGCGACGCCTTTGGCGACATCTTCGGCGATATCTTCGGCGGCGGCCGTGGCGGCCGCGGTGGCGGCCCGCAGGTGTACCGCGGCGCCGACCTGCGCTACAACCTCGAGATCACGCTGGAACAGGCGGCGCACGGCTTCGACACCACCATCCGCGTGCCGAGCTGGGACAAGTGCGACACCTGCCACGGCAGCGGCGCCAAGCCGGGCACCCAGCCCGTGACCTGCACCACCTGCGCCGGCCACGGCCAGGTGCGCATGCAGCAGGGCTTCTTCAGCATCCAGCAGACCTGCCCGAAATGCCACGGCAGCGGCAAGATCATCCCCGAGCCGTGCGCGGCCTGCGGCGGCGCCGGACGCATCAAGCGCAACAAGACGCTGGAAGTGAAGATCCCGGCCGGCATCGACAACGGCATGCGCATCCGCTCGTCGGGCAATGGCGAGCCGGGCACCAACGGCGGCCCGCCGGGCGACCTGTATGTGGAGATCCACATCAAGCAGCACGCGGTGTTCCAGCGCGAAGGCGACGACCTGCATTGCGAAATGCCGATCTCGTTCAGCAAGGCCGCACTGGGCGGCGAGATCGAGGTGCCGACGCTCACCGGTAAGGTCTCGTTCACGGTGCCTGAAGGCACCCAGACCGGCAAGACCTTCCGCCTGAAGGGCAAGGGCATCAAGAACGTGCGCTCGGGCTATACCGGCGACCTGTTCTGCCACGTGGCGGTCGAGACCCCGGTCAAGCTGACCGACAAGCAGAAGGAACTGCTGCGCGAGTTCGACCGCCTGACGGTCGAAGGCGGCGCCAAGCACAGCCCGCAGAGCAAGGGCTGGATGGACAAGGTCAAGGACTTCTTCGAATAAGCTGCTGCAGCTTTACACATACCGCCGACCGGCAAACGCCCTCGGCGGTTTTTTTTGCCTGGGTCGGATGCGGCCGAGCCATGCAACGCTGTTACACTTCACGTAATTTTGAGGAGTACCGCCGAAGTGCCCACGCGAGAATGGGCCGGGCAACGTCTGCCGGGAGAGTTCCTGCGCAGACGGCAACACGACAATATAAGGAATCACACGATGGACAAGTACAAGACCAAGGGATTGACCGCGGCGGAGCTGTTTGAACGGAACCGTACCTGGGCCGCCTCGATGGTGGCCGAGGACCCCAACTTCTTCAAGGCGCTGCAAGACCAGCAGGCGCCCGAATACCTGTGGATCGGCTGCTCGGACAGCCGCGTGCCGGCCAACGAGCTGCTGGGCATGGCGCCGGGCGAACTGTTCGTGCACCGGAACATCGCCAACGTGGTCGTGCACTCCGACCTGAACTGCCTGTCGGTGCTGCAGTTCGCGATCGACGTACTGAAGGTGAAGCACATCATCATCTGCGGCCACTATGGCTGCTCGGGCGTGCACGCAGCGCTGACCGACATCCGCGTCGGCCTGGCCGACAACTGGCTCGGTCACGTGCGCGACGTGCGCGAAAAGCACGGCAAATACCTGGGCAACGTGGCCGGCCGCGCCGCCACCAACCGCCTGGTCGAACTGAACGTGGCCGAGCAGGTCATGAACACTGCCCACACCACCATCGTGCGCGACGCCTGGGAACGCGGCCAGCCGCTGACCATCCACAGCTGGGTCTACGGCGTGCACGACGGCCTGCTGCGCGACCTGGGCATCACGGTCAGCAGCTTCGACGAGATCGCGCCGAAGCTCGAGCGTGTGCTGAACGGCTACCTGGACGGTGGAGAAGTGCGTGACGAACGCCGCGGACAGTGATCTCGCGCGCCTGCGTGACCTCGTCCGCGTGTTCGTGGACGAGCGCGACTGGGACCAGTTCCACACGCCCAAGAACGTCGCCGCGGCCCTGAGCGTCGAGGCAGCCGAGCTGCTGGAGCATTTCCAATGGCTGCAGTCGGGCCGCGCCGAGGAACTCGGCGAGCGCAAATTGAACGAGGTGCGCCACGAGATGGCCGACGTGCTGGTCTACCTGGTGCGGCTGGCCGACAAGCTGGACGTCGACCTGTTCGCCGCGGTGGAAGAGAAGATGGTGCTCAATCGGGCCAAGTACCCGGCCGACAAAGTGCGCGGCGATGCCCGCAAATACTACGAATACAAATCGTAGCGTGGAACGGGCCGCATGGGCGGCATCGACTTCCACACATTTTGCCCTCTGAAAAAGGACCTACCGCAGCGCCGCCCGCGGCAGGTCCTGCCGGCCAACCCGCTCAGGGCGAGCGGCCGGAAACGGCGGCAGGAAACTTACCCCAGCACGGCGCCGCCCGGCGCATCCTTGCGCTGCTTGCGACGACGGGTTGCGGCGACGCCGAACAGGCCGGCGCCGAGGGTGAGCAGGGTGGCCGGTTCTGGCACCTCATTCGGGGTGACCCTTGTGATGCTGGCCTCCAGCAGCGAATCGTCGAACCATACATCCTGACCAGCGCAGCCAAAGATCGTGGGAGTACAGCCGACGCTGATGATGACATCGACGTAGCCGCTAGCCGCCAATGCAGCCGCCACATTGAACGTATAGTCTCGACCGAGGAACGAAACGTTTTGTTCTGTGTACGTGGTGGTGTTGTTGATCGTCAGCGTGACAGTTTCCCTGAAGATGGACAACGGGTCGAACAAATCGTAAAAATCGACTGTCAGTGTTGCCCAATTGACGGTTGGCCCCGGCATGCCTTGATCTCTCATGTCATGCGTGTAGCTGTACGAATTGCCGGTCGTGATGCGGACGTCAAAAGGATTGTAATAATCGCTAATAATTTCTGCATTGGCGCTACCGGCTGCGCACATCCCCAAGGCTGCAACAGCAAGCATTTTTTTCAGGACTTTCATGATTACCCTCCGTTTTGGTTTGATTTCGAGTAACACGTCGCTTCGAAATGAAGCAGTGGACTCTATGCAAATCGCGTGCCACTGATGAGCATTTGATTAAAATCAAAGAGTTATCCAAAATGCATGGAATTTTTACCTACTGTATGTAGCTTTGCCCGACACCACCAAATGGTGTACGGACTTTGTCGGGCTGTTTTTTCGTCGTTCACATTGATCTGAAAACGTTTCGTGACAGCCCGTAACGTGTGGGCAGGGCTCGCCGATTAACGTTAAGCTTTTGACATGGAATCGCATTTTTATTAGCAGATCGGCAGGAGAAGCGCCTCGGTGGCGCTGTGTCCGGTCTGGATTAAAGGCTCTCGCGCAGGATCCGGTTGTTTCGGTCTCGTGCGCCCAACACAAGGTAGAAACCATGCGCCCCATCGTCATCGTTCCCGCATGCACGCGTGATTTCGGCGAGCACCCGTATCACGCCGCCCAGCACAAGTATGTCGACGCCGTCACCCTCGGCGCCGATTGCGCCTCCTTCATCCTGCCGTCGCTTGGTGCGAACCTCGACCTGGAAACCCTGTTCGGCACCATCGACGGCATCATGCTGACCGGTTCCGCATCGAATGTGCATCCAAGTTATTACTCTGAGGAAGTGCTCGATCCCTCGTTGCCGCAGGATCCGGCGCGCGACCAGACCACCTTGCCGCTGATCCGCGAGGCGGTGCGGCGCGGCGTGCCGATCATTGCGATTTGCCGTGGCTTCCAGGAGATGAACGTGGCGCTCGGCGGCAGCCTGCACCAGGCGGTGCAGAGCGTGGCCGGCAAGTTCGACCACCGCGAGAAGCCCGAGCTGGGCATGGACGAGCAGTATGGCGACGCCCACAACGTCAGCCTGTGCGCCGGCGGCCTGCTGGAGCGCATCCTGGGCGTGTCCGAGATTCCCGTCAATTCGCTGCACGGGCAGGGCGTCAACGAACTGGCTCCCGGCCTGACGGTCGAAGCACTGGCGGAAGACGGCCTGGTAGAGGCATTCACCGTGTCGAACGCGCCGGGCTTCACCCTGGCGGTGCAATGGCATCCCGAGTGGCGCATCCAGCACAATCCGTATTCGATGAAGATGTTCGGCGCCTTCGGCCAGGCTTGCCGCGAATATCACGAGCGACGCTGCGGGAACCACGAACGGCGCCGGAGCGCCGGATGAGCGCTTCTACCAAGGGCTTGATCCCGCGGCCCCCCGACTCTCCTGCCGTCTGCATCCCGCGCGTCCGCCCACCACGCGGCCGCGCCTTCGTTCAACGACAGTGAGGCAAACACATGGCAATTCGCGATAATTTCAGCTATACCGACATGGAAGAGTGGCTCGATGCAAAGCGGGTCACCGAAATCGAATGCCTGGTCCCCGACCTGACCGGGGTGGCACGCGGCAAGATCCTGCCGCGCGTGAAATTCACCGATGACCGCGGCATGCGCCTGCCCGAAGTGGTGCTGGGCATGACCGTCACCGGCAACACGCCCGAGCGCGACGCCGCCTACGAGCGCGCCATCTCCAGCATCGACCGCGACATGATCCTGCGCGCCGACCCGAGCACCATCACCATGGTGCCGTGGGCGGTCGACCCTACCGCGCAAGTGATCCACGATTGCTACTACGCCGATGGCCGGCTGGTCGATTTCGCGCCGCGCAGCGTGCTGCGGCGCGTGCTCAAGCTGTACGAACAGCGCGGCTGGAAGCCGGTGGTGGCGCCCGAGCTCGAGTTCTATCTCACCGCCAAGAACATCGATCCCGACCTGCCGCTGGCGGCGCCGATCGGCCGCAGCGGCCGCGCCGAGACCAGCCGCCAGGTGTACAGCATCGACGCGGTCAACGAATTCGATCCGCTGTTCGAGGACATCTACGATTACTGCGAGATGATGAACCTCGACGTCGACACCCTGATCCACGAGATCGGCGCCGGCCAGATGGAGATCAACTTCCAGCACGGCGAGCCGCTGGGCCTGGCGGATAAAGTCTTCTACTTCAAGCGCACCCTGCGCGAGGCCGCGCTCAAGCACGATATGTACGCCACCTTCATGGCCAAGCCGATGGCGGGCGAGCCGGGTTCGGCGATGCACGTGCACCAGAGCGTGGTCGACGCCGAGAGTGGCAAGAACGTCTTCAGCAACGACGACGGCTCGCCGTCGACGCTGTTCCAGCACTACATCGGCGGCCTGCAGCGTTATATGCCGTCGGCGATGGCGATCGTCGCGCCCTATGTCAATTCCTACCGCCGCATCGTGCGCGAGACGGCGGCGCCGATCAACCTGCAGTGGGGCATCGACAACCGCACGGTGGGCTTCCGGGTGCCGGTCTCGGGCTCGCAGGACCGGCGCGTGGAAAACCGCGTGATCGGCGCCGACGCCAATCCCTACCTGGCGCTGGCGATCACGCTGGCTTGCGGCTACCTGGGCATGACGGAAGCGCTCGAGCCGTCACCGATGGTGGAAGGGAATGCCTACGATATGCCCGTGGAGCTGCCGCAGGGGCTGTCCGAGGCGATCACCTTGCTGCGGCGCGAGGACCGGTTGCGCGACGTGCTGGGGGAGCGCTTCATCGACGTCTATACGGCGGTGAAGGAGCTGGAGCATCGGGAGTTCATGCAGGTGATCAGCCCGTGGGAGCGGGAGCATTTGTTGCTGCATGTGTGATGAATAGCGGTCGGGCTGCTCAGGCAACCTTGGATTCCCGCCTGCGCGGGAAGTCGTTGCCTCCAGTGGAGGGAACGACGTGCAAATGACGCGGGCCACGATCGTCGACCGTGGCCCGCAACTATCGCACGTCGTTCCCGCGCAGGCGGGAACCTAAGTTAAACAACCCTATAGCTTACGCCCTTGCCTCCAGCACATCCTGCGTCTCCCCACGATTCGTGAACACCTGCGGCGCCAGCGACCCCACCACCATGCCGACAAAGGCCGCGATCAGCCCCGCCAGCTGCCCCGGGAAGTGCTCGCCCAGCGACGAGATCTGCTCGAAGAACAGGATCCAGGTGAACAGCCCCGCGCCGATCGAGAAGATGGCGCCCTGGGTGGTGGCGCGCTTCCAGTACAGGCCCATCACCAGCGGGATGAAGGCGCCGACCAGCGGCACCTGGTAGGCGCCCGACACCAGCTCATAGATCGAGGTGCCTTCCATCGCGATCGCATACAGCAGCACCAGGGCCGCGAACACCACGATCGAGATACGCATCGCGAACAGCTGTTCGCGGTCGGTCATGCCGGGACGCAGGTTCTTGAGGATGTTCTCCACGAAGCTGGTCGACGGCGCCAGCAGGGTGGCCGACGAGGTGCTCTTGATCGCCGACAGCAGGGCGCCGAAGAACAGGATCTGCATGAACAGCGGCATCTGCGTCATCACGAAGGTCGGCAGCAGGCGCTGGTAGTCGTTCTGGGCCAGGTCGAGCGCGGTGCTGCCCATCACGACCACGGCGGCGGCCACGATGAACATCGGCACGAAGGCGAACACGATGTAGCTGGCGCCGCCGACGATGGCGCCGGTGCGCGCGGTCGGCGCGTCCTTGGCCGACATCACGCGCTGGAACACGTCCTGCTGCGGGATCGAACCGAACATCATGGTGACCGCGGCGGCGATGAAGAACATCACGTCCTTCAGGCTCGGCTCGGGCAGGAAGCGCCACAGGTCGGCCTGTTGCGCCATCGCCAGCACGTTGCCGGCGCCGCCGGCCAGGTCGGCGGCGAACCAGGCGATCACGCTCATGCCCACCACCAGCACGATCATCTGGATGAAGTCGGTCACGGCCACGGCCAGGAAGCCGCCCACCACCACGTAGATCAGCACCGTCAGGGTGCCCACGATCATGCCCACGGCCGGCGACATGGCGCCGGCGGTCAGCACCGAGAACACCAGGCCCAGCGCCGTGATCTGGGCCGCGACCCAGCCCAGGTAGCTCATGATGATCGCCACCGAGCAGAACACCTCGATGCCCTTGCCGTAGCGCTGGCGGTAGTAGTCGCCGATCGTCAGCAGGTTCAGTTTATAGAGCCGGGCGGCGAAGAACACACCGACCAGAATCAGGCACATGCCGGCCCCGAATGGATCCTCGACCACCGCATTCAGGCCGCCCTGCACGAACTTGGCGGGAATGCCCATCACGGTCTCGGCGCCGAACCAGGTGGCGAAGGTGGTGGTGATCACCATGATCAGCGGCAGGCTGCGGCCGGCGACGGCGAAGTCGCTGGTGTTCTTGATCCGCGTGCCCGCCCACATGCCCAGGGCGAGGGTGCCCAGCAGATAGAGCACGACGAAAGAGATCAGAGTAATGTTCATGCAGTTAATGCTCCGAGGGGCAGGAATTGGCCTGCGGGAATGTGGATGGCGGAAAATTCGCGATTATAAAGGCAGAAGCGTGGCCCAGGATCAACTTGGCGACGTCCCGCTTCAGATCGCCATCTCGCGCAGCAGCTTCGAGGCCTCGCGATTGGCGCCGATGCAGGCGCCGTCGCGCATGAAAATCTGCAGCTGCGACTGCTCGTCGGCGCGCATCGATTCGACGAAGTCGAGGTTCACCAGCGCCGAGCGGTGCACGCGGATGAAGCGGCGCGGGTCGAGCTGCGTCTCCAGTTCCGAGATCCCGATCCGCACCAGGAAATGCTGGCCGCGCGCCGCGATCACCGTGTATTTCGAATCGGCCTTCATGTATTCGATCTCGCTCACCGCGAGCGGGAAGATGCGGCCGCGGTCGCGCACCAGGATGCGGTCCAGCCGCGCCCGGCCGCTGGCCACGTGCGCCAGCGCATCTTCGAGGCCGGCGCGATCCGGTTGCTGCTCGGCGCCGTCCAGCAGGCGCGCCACGCTGGCCGCGAACCGCGCGCGGGTAAAGGGCTTGAGCAGGTAGTCGACCGCGTGCAGCTCGAAAGCGGTCACCGCGTACTGGTCGTAGGCGGTGGTGAACACGATTTGCGGCAGGTAGTCAAGCCGGCGCAGCACCTCGAGGCCGGTCATCTCGGGCATCTGGATGTCCATGAACACCACCTCGGGCCGCAGCTGGCCGATGCGTTCGAGCGCGCTGGCGCCGTCGGCGGCTTCGCCCACCAGGCGCAGGCCGGGATGGGCATAGATGGCGTCGCGCAGCACGTCGCGGGCGAGCGGTTCGTCTTCGGCGAAAAATACGGTCTTTGCGGTCTGGGTCATGGTCTCAGGCGATGGGTAAGGTAACGCAGGCGGCGAAGCCGGCGCCAGGGCGGGAATCGATCGTGAGCGCAGCGCGTCCCGCGTAATCGAGTTCGAGACGGCGGCCGATGGTGCGGATGCCCAGGCCGGACGAGGCGGCGATCGCCTCGGGCGTGGAGCCGGGGCCGTCGTCGCGCACGGTCAGGCGCAGCAGGCCGGCGTCAAGGTCGCGCCGGCCTTCGATGCGCAGCAGGCCGGGGCGGGTATATGGGTTAAAGGCATGCTTGATGCTGTTTTCGATGAGCGGCTGCAGGGTCAGGGCGGGCAGGATGAAGTCGCCCATGTCGGGCTCGAGATCCCAGCGCACCTGCAGGCGTGGCCCGAGGCGCAGCTGCTCGAGCTCCAGGTAGTCGCGCACGAACTGCAGCTCGGCGTCGAGCGTGACGCGGTCGACGCCGGCGCGTTCGGTGTCCAGCACATAGCGCAGCATGTCCGAAAACTGGAACAACGCCGTCTCGGCGGCGGCCGGATTGCGCTGGGTGAGGGCGATGATCGAGTGCAGGGTATTGAACAGGAAGTGCGGATTGAGCTTGCTGCGCAGCGCGCCGAGTTCCGCCGCGACCAGCAGGGTTTGCGCCTGCTGGGCCGCCAGGGCCTGGCGCTGGGCGGCGGTACTGGCGCGCATGCTGTGGAACAGCCCGGCCACGATGGCGTAGGTCATGACGTTATACATGAACGGCCAGATATGCCATTCCAGGCCGCGTTCCGTCGCCCCCTGCAGGTGCACCAGCATGATGTACGTGGCGAAGGCGAATGCGAGCGCCGCCATGAGATGGATCGCGCAGCACAGGGCCAGCCCCACGCCGCGCCGCTCGAACCAGCCGGTCAGGGGCCAGACCAGGGACAGCACCGCCGCCCCGGGTGCGATGCTCAGGAAGGCCTGGACGACCATGTTCGGGTCGAATTTCCCCTTCGGCAGCGTACCCGCCTGGAGCACGACCGAGATCAGCACGATATAGACGAGCCAGATACAGATATAGCGGCGCCACATCGGGGCCAGGTGGATAGACTTGAGCAGGTTCATCTATAAAGTATCGTCGAGATAGGCCAGCTTGCGTCAAGCCATGCGCCCGGTTGCAGGAAATACGGCGCCAATTGCGACCTGGATGCAACGAACGGTATGGCTGCATGTTTTTGCAGGTTATTGCCAGAATGTGCGTGTTTCGGTAAGCTAGGCGTCATTAAGCAAACTGGAGAATACGGCATGCAACTAGCCGAAGAACGACGCCAGGCGATCGTCGACGCCGTCGCGCGCGAAGGAAGGGTGCTGGCAGCCGAGCTGGCCGTCCGGCTGGCGACGTCGGAGGACACGATCCGGCGCGACCTGCGCGACCTCGATGCGGCCGGCCTGCTGCGCCGCGTGCACGGCGGGGCAATCCGCCTGCGGCCGGCGGCCAGCTTCGACGAACGCGCCGGAGCAGACCTGCCGCGCAAGACGCAGCTGGCGTACGGCCTGCGCGCCTGCATCCGCGCCGGCGACACGGTCCTGATCGACGCCGGCTCGACCCACCTGGCGCTGGCGCGCACGCTCGAAGACGGCTGCGCCGCCGCGATCATCACCAACAGCCCGCAGATCGCACTGGCGCTGGGCGCCTTCGAGCGCACCCGCATCATCCTGCTGGGCGGGACCTACCATCCGGCAGCCGGCGCGGTGATCGGCGCGTCCACCCTGGCCGAGGTGGGGCGCCTGCGGCCCGACCTGGCCCTGGTAGGCGTGTGCGCGATCGATCCCGCGCGCGGGCTGGCCGCCTCGCATCCCGAGGAAGCGGCGCTGAAGGGCGCCATGCTGGCCGCCAGCGCGCGGCGCGCGGTCGCCGTCCTCAACGAACGCTTCGACGACAGCGCTCCCTTCCTGTTCGGGGGCCTGGACGAGATCGACCACCTGGTGCTGGAGGCCGATGCGCCGTCCACCGCCATCGACTCCCTGCGCGAACGCCACCCCGCGCTCGACATCAAACTCACCGACAAGGCCCCGGCATGACCCACGTCTCCACCATCGATACCCGCAGCGTCGAAGCCGGCCGCTGGGCCATCTCGACCGTCTTCCTGCTCAACGGCGCCGGCATCGGCCTGTGGGCGGCCCACGTGCCGACCGTGCAGGCGCGCATCGGCATCGACACCGGCATGCTCAGCCTGGTGCTGCTGACGATTGCCGGCGGCGCCCTGATGGCGATGCCGCTGATGGGAGGGTTGACCGGGCGCTGGGGCACGCGCCGCATGGTGCTGTTGTCGGGCTTCGCCTTTGCGCTGATGACGGCGGTCATCATGAGCATGCCGACCTTGCCGCTGCTGTTCGTGGCGGCCTTCCTGTTCGGCGTGTCCAACGGCGCGCTCGACGTGGCCATGAACGCCAACGCCAGCGAGGTCGAGACCGCGCGCGGCTTGCCCACGATGTCCTCGTTCCACGGTTTCTTCAGCCTGGGCGGCCTGTTCGGCGCAAGCCTGGGCGGGGTGCTGGTCGGCCAGGGACTGGGACATGGCGAAGGCGCGCTGATGGTGGGCCTGGCAACCGCCGTGGTGCTGGCCGTGACGGCGCCGCGGGTGATGGGCTTCGCGGCGCACGCGAGCGGCAGCCACTTCATGCTGCCGCGCGGCGCCGCGCTGGGCCTGGGGATGCTGGCGCTGCTGTGCTTCGCGGTCGAAGGCGCACTGGTCGACTGGAGCGCGCTGCTGCTGGAAACGCGCACCGGCGCCTCGCCGGCGGCGGCGGCGCTGGGCTACTCGGCGTTCTCGATCGCGATGGCGGCCTGCCGCTTCGCCGGCGACCGCATCATCCTGCGCGTCGGCGCGA
>DDKG01000325.1:11332-14242 GCA_002339265.1 Massilia sp. UBA2604
GCGCACCGGCGCCTCGCCGGCGGCGGCGGCGCTGGGCTACTCGGCGTTCTCGATCGCGATGGCGGCCTGCCGCTTCGCCGGCGACCGCATCATCCTGCGCGTCGGCGCGATACGGGTGATGGTGATCGGCGGCCTGGCCATGTTCGCCGGCCTGGCGCTGGCGGTCTTGAGCACCAACTTCGTGATGTCGAGCTGCGGCTTCGCCCTGGTCGGCCTGGGCGCGGCAAACGTGGTGCCGCTGCTGTTCGGCGCCGCCGCGCGCATTCCGGGCATGCATCCCGGCGCCGGCGTGGCGGCGGTGGCCACGCTGGGCTACGGCGGCCTGCTGCTGGCGCCGCCGGTGCTGGGCTGGGTGGCGGTGCACTCGAGCGTGATGGTGGCGCTGGGTGCGCTGTCGCTGTCGGGGATTGTGATTGCGCTCAGCGCGGGAGTGCTCAAGCGGTAACGATCGACGCGTGGACGGCGGAGCCGTCCACCCTACGCGTATTCACGCAGGACGGTGTAGACGCCGTCGCGCGATTCGACCAGCGCATAGCTGGCGATGTCCCAGGCGATCGCCGGGCCGCTCTCCGGCACGGCGACGCCGCCGGCACGGCGCGCCATCGTGACGTGCGGCCGATAGCTGCGCGCTTCCGGCTGCAGGCCGAGCGCCAACAGCGCTTCGCCCAGGCGCGCGTGCAGCGCCAGCAGCTCGGGAGGTGCGGCCAGCGGCTCGAGCACCGCGATCCCGTGCGGCCACAGTACCGGCGTGCCGAGATCGACCCGGAACGGGTCGAACGGCACCGCGAATCCTTCGAGGAGTTCGGGCAAGCGTTCGGTCGGAACGCCGCCCAGGAAGTGCAGTGTGAGGTGCAGCTTGTCGGCATGGACCGGCGTGGCGCCGCGCGGCCATTGCCAGGCATCGCGCGCCTCACGCAGTTGGTGGCGCATGGCGGGATCAGGCCACAGGGCCAGGAACAGACGCGATGTCTCTTGCTGGCCCATGACGACCTCTTAGAAGCAGTGCTCCGGCGCCGGGAAGCTGCCGTCCTTCACCGCCGCCACATAGGCCATGACGGCCGCGTCGATGCTGGTCTGGCCGTCCATGAAGTTCTTCACGAAGCGTGCCTTGCGGCCCGGGAACACGCCCAGCAGGTCGTGCATCACCAGCACCTGGCCCGAGCAGTCGGGACCGGCGCCGATGCCGATCGTCGGCACCGCCAGCAGCTCGGTGACTTCCTTGCCCAGCGCCGCCGGCACCGCCTCGAGCAGCACCACGGCCGCGCCGGCCGCCTGCAGCGCCAGCGCGTCGTTCTTCAGGCGCTCGGCGCCTTCGCCGGTCTTGCCCTGCACCTTGAAGCCGCCCAGCTGGTGCACGAACTGCGGGGTCAGGCCGATGTGCGCACACACCGGGATGCCGCGCTCGACCAGCAGGCGCACGGTGTCGGCCAGCCAGGCGCCGCCCTCGATCTTGACCATGTGGGCGCCGGCGCGCATCAGCTGCACCGCGCTGTCATAGGCCTGTTGCGGATTGCCGTAGCTGCCGAACGGCATGTCGGCCAGCACCAGCGCGTTTTTGTTGCCGCGTGCGACCGAGGCCGTGTGATAGACCATGTCCGCCACCGTCACCGGCAGGGTCGAGTCGTGGCCGGCGCAGACCATGCCCAGCGAATCGCCGATCAGCAGGATCTCGACGCCGCAGCGGTCCATCAGCGAGGCGAAGCTGGCGTCGTAGCAGGTCAGCATCGCGATCTTGTCGCCGGCTGCGCGCTTGGCGAGCAGCGCGGGAACGGTCACGGCCTTCGGCAATGCCGGCACCGGCGTCGGCACCGTCGGCGCGCCGGTTGGGGTCATGTCGTTACCCTGCAAATAAGAGCTCATAGAAATCCTTTGTAAAACTGGAACGTCCAGATCCGCGTAGTGTAATGCGGCGCCCGCGAACCTGCAGGCAAGCGGTCAGGAACGGAAGATGAAATACACGGCGCCGACCAGGCACAGGCCCGCCCAGACATAGTCCAGCTTGAACGGCTCGTTCATGTAGAACATCGCGAACGGCACGAACACGGTCAAGGTGATCGCCTCTTGCATGATCTTCAGCTGCGCCAGCGAGAACTGGGTGTGGCCGATGCGGTTGGCCGGCACCTGCAGCAGGTATTCGAACAGCGCGATGCCCCAGCTGATCAGGGCCGCCACATACCAGGCGCGGTGCTGCAGGCCTTTCAGGTGGCCATACCAGGCGAAGGTCATGAAGACGTTCGACAGGATCAGGAGGCCCGTGGTCTGGGCCCAGACGGGCAGGTTCATGGTCAGGAAAGTTTGGCGATGGTCTGGCCCGCCACAAGCGCTGCGAAATTGCGCGCCGGGCCGTGGCCGGGGATGACGACGTCGGGGGCGATCTCGAGCAGCGGCTGCAGCACGAAGGCGCGTTGATGCATGCGCGGATGCGGCACGCTCAAGGTCGGGCTGGCGATGACCTCGTCGCCGTACAGCAGCAGGTCGAGGTCGAGCGTGCGCGGCGCGTTGTGATAGGGACGTTCGCGGCCATGGGCCTGTTCGATGTCCTGCAGCGCATGCAGGAGGTCGTGCGCCGCCAGCGTGGTGTCGACGCAGGCCACGGCATTGATGTAGTCGTCGCCGCTCGAGTCGATCGGGGCGGTGCGGTACAGGCTCGAGGTATGCAGCAGGGTGCTGCCGTCGAGCCGTGCCAGGCGCGCCAGCGCGTCGAGCACGTTCGCTTGGGCGTCGCCCAGGTTGGCGCCGATCCCGACCCAGGCGATCATTCTTCGCTGCCGCCTGCCGGCGCCGGGCTGCGTTCGCCGCCGCCTTCGCCAGCGCTCTTGCGCGGACCGCGGCGCGGACGACGCTTCTTCGGCGCGCCATTCGCGGCGCCACCTTCGCGCTCGCGCGTGCTGGCCGCAGCCACCAGGCGCT
>DDKG01000024.1 GCA_002339265.1 Massilia sp. UBA2604
CAAGCCGGTCACCGAATTCGGTACCGAGCGCCTGCGCAAGCTGGTGGCCGACATGGCGGAAACCATGTACGACGCGCCCGGCGTCGGCCTGGCCGCCACCCAGGTGGACGTGCACGAGCGCGTGGTCACCATCGACGTGACCGAAGCGCAAGAACAGCTGATGGTCTTCATCAACCCGGAAATCACCTGGGCCAGCGAAGAAAAGCAGGTCTATGACGAGGGCTGCCTGTCGGTGCCCGGCGTCTATGACGGCGTCGAGCGCCCGGCGCGGGTCAAGGTCAGCGCCTTCGACGTCGACGGCAAGCCGTTCGAGGTCGAGGCCGACGGCCTGCTGGCCGTGTGCATCCAGCACGAGATGGACCACCTGATGGGCAAGGTCTTCGTCGAATACCTGTCGCCGCTCAAGCGCAACCGCATCAAGGCCAAGCTGCAGAAGGAAGAGCGCGGCATGCAGCGCGACGCCGCCCAGCGCGCCGGCCGCCGTTGATCGCGATGAAAGTCGTCTTCGCCGGTACGCCCGAGTTTGCCGCCGTCGCCCTGCGTGCCCTGCACGAGGCCGGCTTTGAGATCCCGCTGGTCCTGACCCAGCCCGACCGCCCGGCCGGGCGCGGCATGCAGCTGCAGGCATCAAGCGTCAAGCAGTATGCGCTGGCCCACGGCATGCCGGTGGCGCAGCCGCTGTCGCTGCGCATGGACGCCAAGGACCCTGAGCGCGCCGCGCAAGCCCGCGCCGCGCACGAACAATTGCAGTCGATCGACTACGACGTGATGGTGGTCGCGGCCTATGGCCTGATCCTGCCGCGCAGCACGCTCGACATCCGCCCCTGCATCAATATCCACGGTTCGCTGCTGCCGCGCTGGCGCGGCGCCGCGCCGATCCACCGCGCGATCGAAGCGGGCGACCTGGAAACCGGCGTGACCATCATGGAGATGGAAGAAGGCCTGGACACGGGTCCGATGCTGACCATGGAGCGCCTGCCGATCGAGGCGGTCGACACCACCGGCAGCCTGCACGACAAGCTGGCCGCGCTGGGCGGCCGCATGATCGTCGACGCGCTGCGCAAGCTGCAGGCCGGCGAATTGACGGCCGTGCCGCAGCCTTCAGCCGGCGTGACCTATGCCGCCAAGATCGGCAAGGAAGAAGCCAAGCTCGATTTCACCCTGCCGGCCGAGGTGTTGGCGCGCAAGGTGCGAGCCTTCAATCCCTTCCCTGGCGCGAATGGGGTGGTGGATGGGGTGGCGGTGAAGTTCTGGCAAGCCGTGCCGGTGGAAGGTCTCGGTGAGCCGGGACAGGTGCTGCAAGCTGACGCGGGCGGCATCGTGGTCGCTTGCGGCGAAGGTGCGCTGCGCCTGGACGAGTTGCAGAAGCCTGGCGGCAAGCGTTTGGCGGCGGCGGAATTCCTGAAAGGGTTTGCGCTGGCGGGGTTAACGTTCGCCTGAGCCGCCCGACACGCTTCAGAAATCGTTTTCAAAAACACGTCGTCCCCGCGAAGGCGGGGACCCAAGTTATTCAGCGCTGCCACTTACAAAAGCTTGAGTGGCGGTGCGAGAAACTTGGGTCCCCGCCTTCGCGGGGACGACGTTTTCAAGCTAACGACGCTTTCAGTGCCAACGACGTTCGAGCTTGACGATGATGGCGTCACCCTGACGCCATGCGATCGAATTATTCAGCCTGCGAAGTACGCTGCGCGTCCATGTGTTCACGCAGCACTTGATTGATACGGGTCTGGTAGCCGGGACCTGCGCCCTTGAACCATTCAAGCATATCCACATCCAGGCGGATCGTGACGATCTGTTTCACACCATTGCTGGCGGCTTGTGGCTTCGACGACATTGCTGGCTCCGGGTTGCGGTCCATAGGTTGATCCCAATCCGGTTGGTATTCTTTGTTCATGCGGTTATCCCATCTATACGTTCGCCACTCGTGGAGGCGGACCTTGATTGTCGTCTCGCCATGTATCGTAAAGATTGCAGCCACCCCAACAAATGTAACGCTATGTAACGCATGGGCATCCGAATACAAAAGGATACATACACGACCCCGTCGCCAGAGTATGGAAGCCGCATGACGTATAATCGTAGACCGCCCAATGTCAATCGGCCTGTCAAGCCGCATCCGGCCAGCCGTACCTCGGAAAACCACCATCATGAACGCCCATAAGAACGCCATCTCCCCGATCGAAACCCAGCTGCGCGAGATCCTCGCACGCCGCATCATGATCCTGGATGGCGCGATGGGCACCATCATCCAGCAGTACAAGCTCGATGAAGCGGCTTATCGCGGCGAGCGTTTCGCGACGTTCGCGGCGCCCGAGGGAAGCGGCCAGCGCGAGCTGTTCGTGAAAGGGAATAACGAGCTGCTGACGCTCACCCAGCCGCACGTCATCCAGGAAATCCACGAACGCTATCTAGCCGCCGGCGCCGACCTGCTCGAGACGAACACCTTCGGCGCCACCAGCGTGGCGCAGGAGGATTACCATATGGCGCACCTGGCCTACGAGATGAACGTCGAAGCGGCGAAGCTCGCGCGCGCCGCCTGCGACAAATACTCGACGCCGGACAAGCCGCGCTTCGTCGCCGGCGCCCTGGGACCGACCCCGAAAACCGCCTCGATCTCGCCCGACGTCAACGACCCGGCGGCGCGCAACATCACCTTCGACCAGCTGGTCGCCTCCTACCACGAACAGGTGCGCGGCCTGGTCGACGGCGGCGCCGACCTGCTGCTGGTCGAGACCATCTTCGACACCCTGAACTGCAAGGCGGCGCTGTTCGCGATCGACCAGTATTTCGACGAGCATCCCGAGACCCCGCGCCTGCCGCTGATGATCTCGGGCACCGTCACCGATGCCTCGGGCCGCATCCTGTCGGGCCAGACCGTGCCCGCCTTCTGGAATTCGGTGCGCCACGCCAAGCCGCTGACGATCGGCCTCAATTGCGCGCTCGGCGCGGCGCTGATGCGCCCTTACGCGCAGGAGCTGTCGCAGATCGCCGATACCTTCGTCTGCATCTATCCGAACGCCGGCCTGCCCAATCCGATGAGCGATACCGGCTTTGACGAGCTGCCGGCCGATACCTCCGCCCTGCTGCGCGAATTCGCCGACGCCGGCTTCATCAACATCGCCGGCGGCTGCTGCGGCACCACGCCCGAGCACATCGCGGCGATCGCCAAGATCCTCAAGACGCAGACGCCACGCCAGGTGCCGGAAGTGCCGGTCGCGATGCGCCTGTCGGGCCTGGAGCCCTTCACCATCGACGAATCGTCGCTGTTCGTCAATGTCGGCGAGCGCACCAACGTCACCGGCTCGAAGGCGTTTGCGCGCATGATCCTGAACGAGCAGTTCGACGAGGCGCTGTCGGTGGCGCGCCAGCAGGTCGAGAACGGCGCCCAGGTCATCGACATCAATATGGACGAGGCGATGCTCGATTCGCAGGCGGCCATGACGCGCTTCCTGAACCTGATCGCGTC
>DDKG01000023.1 GCA_002339265.1 Massilia sp. UBA2604
CGATCGCCTTCCACGACAGGCCGGCCAGGAAGATCACGTACAGGCCCGACGACGCGACCAGCAGCGAGGTGCCGAGGTCGGGCTGCTCCATGATCAGGGCGACCGGGATCATCAGGATCACGGCGGCCACGATGTAGTGCCGCCAGCCGGCGACCTGGGCCCGGGTCTGGAAGTACCAGGCCAGCATCAGCGGCAGGCCGATCTTCATGATCTCGGACGGCTGGATGTCGATGACGCCAATGTGCAGCCAGCGCTGCGCGCCCTTCTTGATCAGGCCGAACATCGCGACCGCGACCAGCAAGGCAATGCCGACCGCATACACCGGCACCGCGAGCCGCATCAGGGTTTGCGGCGCGATGTTCGCGGCCACCCACATCACCACGAACGACAGCAGGAAGTTGCGGATCTGGTGCTCGACGCGGTCGGGGAAATCGGCGCCGGCCGACATCATGGTGACCATGCTGATCGTCACCAGCATGGCCAGGATCAGGGTCAGCGGCAGGTCGAACACCGTGAAGTAGGGGCGCAGGCGGCGGCGCAGCGAGCGCCGTTCTGGAATATGGGCCATGGCTTATTCGGTTCGGGTGGCGGGGGCCGCGGCGACAACAACAGGGGCCGGCGCGGGGGCCGGCGCAGAAGCAGGCGCAGCTGCCGGCGCGGCCGCCTTGACGGTGGCGGGACGGGCGCCATTCTTTGGCTCCGGCGGCGGCGCCGGACGCTTGCCGAGGATCGCGTAGTCGAGCACCTTGCGCGCGATCGGCGCCGCCACGACGCCGCCGAAACCGGCGTTCTCGACGATCATCGCCAGCGCGATGCGCGGCTGCTCGACCGGCGCGAAGGCGGTAAACAGCGCATTGTCGCGGTGGCGTTCGTCGATCGCGTTGGGATCGTACTTCTTGCCGCGCAGGCCGATCACCTGCGCGGTGCCGGTCTTGCCGGCCGAGGTATACGTGGCGGTCGAAAACGCGCGCTGGCCGGTGCCTTCGCGCATCACGCCGGCCATCGCATCCTTGATGAAGTCGAGGTGCTCCTGCTTCATCGCCAGGCGCCGGGTTTCCTTGGGCACGGTCAGGGTACGCTCGCGGGTCACGCCATCCTCGACCATCTTGACCAGGTGCGGCTTCATCACCACGCCGTCATTGGCCAGGATCGCGGTCGCATGCGCCAGCTGCAGCATGGTGTAGTTGTTGAAGCCCTGCCCGATCGAGATCGAGATGGTGTCGCCGCCCACCCATTTCTGGGCCGCGCGGCTGCGCTTGAAGCGTTCGGCCTTCCATTCCTTCGACGGCAGCACGCCGCTCTTTTCGTGATCGAGGTCGATCCCGGTCGGCTGGCCGAAGCCGAACTCGCGCATGAATTTCGAGATGTTGTCGATCCCCATCTCGTTGCCCAGCTGGTAGTAATAGGTGTCGCAGGAGTGGGCGATCGAGTGGTACATATTGACGATGCCGTGGCCGCCCGGCTTGTCGTCGTTGAAGCGGTGCCCGCCCAGGATGAAGAAGCCGGGGTCGCGGATCGCATCCTGCGGGCGGCGGTAGCCCATTTCGAGCGCCGCCAGCGACATGAAGGGCTTGAAGGTCGAACCGGGCGGATAGGTGCCCGACAACGGACGGTTCATCAGCGGCCGGTCGAGCGACGTGTTCAACTCGTTCCAGCTCTGGTAGTCGATGCCGTCGACGAACAGGTTCGGATCGTAGCCGGGCCGCGAGACATAGGCCAGCACGTCGCCGGTCGACGGTTCGATCGCCACCAGCGCGCCGCGGTGGTCGCCAAAGGCTTCCTCGGCGATCTTCTGCAGCTCGATGTCGATCGACAGGATCAGGTTGCTGCCCGGGACCGGCGGCGTGCGCTTGAGCGTGCGGATCGCGCGGCCGCCGGCCGAGCGCTCGACCTGCTCGTAGCCGGTGACGCCGTGCAGCTGGCGCTCGTAGCGCTTCTCGACGCCTTCCTTGCCGATATGGTCGGTGCCGTTGTAGTTGGCGGCGTCGTCGCCCTCTTCGATCGCGGCCGCTTCCTTGGCGTTGATGCGGCCGATATAGCCGATCACGTGCGAGGCCACCTCGCCCATCGGATACTGGCGGAACAGGCGCGCCTGCACCTCCACGCCGGGAAAGCGGAAGCGCTGGGCGGTGAAGCGCGCCACCTCGTCGTCGGTCAGGCGGGTGCGCAGCGGCACGCTGGCAAAGCTGCGCGACTCTTCGCGCAGGCGCTTGAAGCGGCGCCGGTCGCGCGCATCGATCTCCACCAGCTTGGCCAGCTCGTCGATCACCGATTCCATGTCGGCCTGCAGCTTCGACGGCGTGATCTCGAGCGTGTAGGCGGAATAGTTACGCGCCAGGACCACGCCGTTGCGGTCGACGATCAGGCCGCGGTTGGGCACGATCGGCACCAGCGCAATGCGGTTGTCCTCGGCCTGCGCCGCGTACTGGTCGTGGTGCAGCACCTGCAGCCAGACCACGCGCGCGACCAGCAGGCCGAAGCAGATGAAGACGAGGCCCACCAGCACCGTGAGGCGCATCCGGAACTGGTGGATCTCGCGGTCGCTATCCTTGAACTCAGTCATGCTGGAACAAACCTGGTCAGATGGGGCGGGTGTGGTCGCGGTCGACGGCGCGCCGCTGGGGCGCCAGCAGCAGCCAGGTGATCACCGGCCACAGGGCCACCGCCACCACGCTCTCGACGAACTGCAACAGCCCGGGGAAGCGTCCCGACACGATCAGGTGCACGACCAGCTGGATGGCCTGGGCCAGCAGCAGCAGCGGGAACACGTGCATGGCCTGGGTCAGCAGCGGGAACCACAGCACGCGGCGGTGGATCATGATGGCCAGGTAGGACAGCACGGTATAGGCGAGCGCGTTCTCGCCGAGCAGGCTGGCGTCGTGCACGTCCATCAACAGGCCCATGCAGAAGGCGACGCCGATGCCGACCTTGCGCGGCTGGTGGATGCCCCAGAACACCAGCACCAGCGCGACGAAGTCGGGCGCCCCGACCCAGCGCCCCCAGGGCATCAGGTTGAGCATGAAGGCGCACACCAGGCTGAAGGTGATGAACAGCGGGCTGACGGGCAGCAGGATGTAATGCGGACGGCTACCGGGCATGGCGGCTTACTCCGTTCGGGCGGCCGGCGCGGGCGCGGTCGCGGTCGTTGCGGGTGGCGTGGCGGACGGCGCCGACGGACGTGGCGTGGACCGGCCCGCGGGCGGCGTGGCCGGCACAGGCGCCGTCGCCGGAGGCGTTGCGCTCTGGCCGGCCGTGGCCGGCGCGCCGTTCGTCGTGGTCGCGGTGGTCGTGGTGGCGGGCGCGCCGGCCGCCGGCAGCGGCGCGGCCGGCAGCGGCGGCTGCGGCACCGGCGCCATCTTCGGCATATTGCGCCGGCTGACGGCGGGCGCCGCCTCGGGCGCGGGGCGCGGCGGCAAGGAGTTGTGCGACATGATGACCAGCACCTGGCGGTTGCGGTCGATGCCGGCCAGCGGCTGGCCGACCACGCGGCCGAACGAGCCGGCCGCCTTCTCGACCTGGGTCACGCGCGCCACCGCCAGGCCGGCCGGATACATCCCGTCCAGGCCCGAGGTGACCAGCACGTCGCCGACCTGGATGTCGGCATCCTGGGCCACGAAGCGCAGGTCGAGCAGGCCCGTATTGCCGCGGCCATAGACGATGCTGCGTAAACCACTGCGCAGCACCTGCACCGGAATGGCCTGGTCCTTGTCGGTCAGCAGCGTGACTTCGGCAGTGAACGGGAACACGCGGGTGACCTGGCCGACCACGCCGGCGTGGTCGATCACCGGCAGGCCGAGCGACACGTCGTCGCGCGAACCGCGGTTGATCACGATGCGGCGGGTGGACGGATCGCGCGCGTCGTACAGGATCTCGGCCATCTGCGACTGCACCGGCAACTGCTGCTTGCCTTCCATCAGGCGCCGCAGGTGCGCGTTCTCGGCCATCTGGAACTGGGCCTGCTGCAGCAGCTGGGCGCGCGCCAGCTCCTGGTGCTTGAGGGCCTGGACTTCCTTCTGCAAGGTCGACAGCGACGAGAAATAGTCGCCCATATTGGCCAGCGCCTCGCGCGGCATCAGGGCCGCCATCTGCATCGGATAGAGCACGGTGGCGGCCACCTGGCGCACGCCGGACAGCAGCCCCATGCGGGCGTCGACGAACAGCAGGACGATGGCGATCAGTGCGCAGACCATGGCCTTGACTCGTGCTGGGGCGCCCTGTTTGAACAGCGGCGGAGGACTGTATTCCATGACGTCCGTTGGTGGTAACGCGGGCGATCAATGCCAAGGCGGGCAGACGCGCGCAGCTTGTGACCGCACGCCCTGCCCGCCCCGGTTGATCACGTGCGTCTTATTCGTACGAGAAG
>DDKG01000238.1 GCA_002339265.1 Massilia sp. UBA2604
CGGAATTACTTGACCACTACATTCTTCAGTTCCCGCTATGGTGGTACTCCATGCCGGCGATCCTGAAAGGTTGGATAGAGCGGGTATATGCTTTTGGCTTCGCCTATGGCGTCGGCGAGCATTCCGACACACACTGGGGGGACCGTTTCGGTGAGGGCACGTTAGCCGGGAAGCGAGCCATGCTGATGGTGACAGCAGGTGGTTGGGAATCGCACTACGGTCCCCGTGGCATCAACGGTCCGATCGACGAGGTGCTCTACCCGATCCAGCACGGCATCCTGTTCTATCCGGGCTTCGACGTGATGCCGCCGTTTATCGTGTATCGCGCCGACAGCACCGATGAGAGCAGGTTCGTTCATATCCGCGACGAACTCGGGCAGCGCCTCGATACGCTCTTCAGCGCAGATCCGATCGCGTTTCGTCCTCAGAACAAGGGCGATTACGACATTCCAGCGCTAACTTTGCGGGACGACATTCTACCTGGGCGAACCGGGCTATCGATACATGTCTCGGATCGTAAGAACGAGATAATGAATACGACAGCAAACAAGAATCTCGTTGGAAATTTTATCGGCCACTTTGAAAACGGTAGCGTGACCGAGCTGCTTGATATGATGAGTAATGATGCTACATGGTGGGTCAATGGCAAATCTCATTTGTTTGCCTTTGCCGGATTAAAAACCAAGGCTGAAATGCTGCCCGTATTGAATGAGCTGTTTGCCGTCTTTAACGGTGGACTAAGAATGGAATTGATGAGCTCTATTGGCGAAGGCGAGATGGTGGCCGTTGAGGCCCGCTCTCGTGGCGTAACGAAGGGCGGAAAGCTCTATGAGAACGAGTACCACATGATGTTTCGCGTTCGTGATGGCGAAATCGTCGAAGTACGGGAATACACCGATCCCATGCATGCGGTCGAGGTGCTGCGTTAATAAGCCGGAAATGGGTCCGCCCAGCCGCGTTCAGACCACGTTACGCGGCGTACCCGCCTGCCAGGCCTCGATATTATCGACCAGCATATCAGCCAGCGTCTGCATCGCCCCCGCGCTGGCCCAGGCCACGTGCGGGGTCAGGACAAAGTTCGGCAGGCGCAAGCCCAGCAGCGGATTGCCGGACGACGGCGGCTCCTTGCTCAACACATCGAAACCGGCGCCGATACGGCCTTCCATCAACACCTCGGCCAGCGCCGCCTCGTCGACCAGGCCGCCGCGCGCGGTATTGATCAAGAGCGCGCCCGGCTTCATCAGGCCCAGCTCACGGCGCCCGATCAGGTCGCGGGTCTGCTCGGTGAGGGGCAGGTGCAGGCTGACGATGTCCGAGGTGGACAGCAGTTCATCGAGCGCCAGTTCGGTGAGGTCCGGATCCTGGATCGGCGAGCGCGAGGTGGCGGCCACCTGCATGCCGAATGCACGCGCGATGGCGGCGACCCGTTTGCCCAGCGCGCCGTAGCCTACGATGCCCAGGCGGCTGCCGGCCAGGTCCCCGATCGGGTGGTCGAGCAGGCAGAAGCGGCTGGACGTTTCCCATTTGCCGGCCTCGACGTCGAGAGCGTAGGCGCGCAGGTTGCGGCGCAGCGCCAGCATCAGGGTAAAGCAGTGTTCGGGCACCGAGACCAGCGAGTAGTCGCGGATGTTCGAGACCACGATGCCGCGTTCGCGACAAGCGGCCAGGTCGACATTGTCGGTGCCGGTGGCGGCGATGGCGACCAGTTTCAGCTCGGGCAGTTGCGCGATCGCCCCCGCACGCAGCGGCACCTTGTTGGTGATCGCGACGGTGGCGCCGGCCAGGCGCTGCACGACATCGTCAGGGGAAGTGCCCGTGTAATCCTGCCAGGTATGCGCAAAGCCGGGCACGCGCACATTGGCTTGCAGGCTGTCGCGGTCGAGGAAGACGATACGGTCCATGATGTCCTTTACACTGCTGGAAATAGAAGGCGAAAGCCTATTGTAGAGCAGGCATGGCAAAAGACAGGAAGGCCTGTCTTTTGCATGGGAGCGGCGTGCGGGACGCCGCGATATGGTGGGGCTCGAGCCGGCTTCTGGCGAGGGCCCTGAGCGCAGGAGTCTGCCGTGCAGACTCCTGGGGGATTACTGCGAACGGGCGACGCTGTCGGCCTTCGCTTCGGCCTGATCGGCCTTGGCTTCTGCCTTCTTCTCGGATGCTTTCGCTTCCGCCTTGGCCACGTCAGCCTTTGCTTCGGCGTTGGCCTTCTCTACCTTTTCATCGGCCTTCGCGACTTCTTTCGCATGCTTGGCGTCGGCCTTGGCGGCGTCTTTGGTGGCTTGCGCTTCGGCCGGGGTGGCGGTGGCGGCAGGCGTCTGGGCGAACACGGAAGTAGCGAACAGACCAGCGATCAGGGTAGCGGCGATTTTGCTCATGGTGTCATTCCTTTAAAGTGGTTTGAAACTCGGTTGATCTCAGGTGGGGCTCCGTGGAGTATTCCCTGTGTTACTGAGCTGATAACGGGGTCCGTTACGGTCCAGTTGACGAAAATTACATCCGCTTACATTTACCGCAACGGCCGCGGTCAGCGTTCGCTGCCGTACAGTCTGCGATGAGGGGCAGGAATAGGCTATGGACAACGTGTTCCATGAGGTGTCGCCATGCCCGATCTACTTAAAGCCTATAAAGCCAAGCGCAATTTCACAATCACGTCCGAGCCGGCCGAGGGCGGTACTCCGGGTGTGGAGGCCTTGACCTTCGTCATTCAGAAACATTGGGCCAGCCGCCTGCACTACGATTTTCGGCTCGAGCTGGACGGCACGATGAAGAGCTGGGCAGTACCGAAAGGTCCCAGCTACGACACCCATGACAAGCGCATGGCGGTGCATGTCGAGGACCACCCGATCTCGTACTCTGATTTCGAAGGAACGATTCCGGCCAAGCAATATGGGGCCGGTAAAGTCATCATCTGGGACAAGGGTACCTGGGAACCGCTGGAAGATCCGCACAAGGCTTTCGCCAAGGGCAGCATCAAGTTCGAGATGCACGGCCACAAGATGCGCGGCCGCTGGACCCTCGTGCGCATGAAGGGCCGCGGCAACGAAAAGCAGGAACCCTGGCTCCTGATCAAGGAGAACGACGAGTACGCGCGCTCGTCCGAGGAATTCTCGCTGGTCGACGAGATGCCGGACAGCGTCAAGAGCCTGCCGATGCCCGAGCGGGTGGAGCGCAAGGGCGAGGCGCTCCGTGAAGAAGAGGAAGAGCACCAGGCGCCGAAGAAACGGACTGCGGCGAAGAAGGCCGCGGCCAAGCCGGCCGCCGCCGCAAAGAAGAAGCCTTCCGCCAAGGCCAAGGCTGCGCCTGAATCCGACCAGGTCGCCTTGCCCGAGAAATTCTCGCCTGAGCTGGCCACGCTGGTCGATGCGCCGCCGCCCGACCCCGAGAACTGGGTATTCGAGGTCAAGTTCGACGGCTACCGCATGCTGGCGCGCATCGAGGATGGGGAGGCGCGCCTGATCACGCGCAATGCCAACGACTGGACCGACAAGCTGCTGCCGCTCAAGGCCGAGCTCGAGCGCATGAAGCTGCCCGACGGTTGGTACGACGGCGAGATCGTGGTCCACGACGAGAGCGGCAAACCGGATTTCGGCAAGCTGCAACTGGCCTTCGACGGCAAGCACGCCGAGCGCATCGAATTCTTCCTGTTCGACGTGCCGTATTTCGACGGCCACGACTTGCGCGAACTGCCGCTGGTCGAGCGCCGCGGCCTGCTCGAACAGCTGCTCAAGAAAAAGAAGTCGGACAAGGTGCGGTTCTCGGCCGAATTCGGCAGCAAGCCCGACGAGCTGGTGGTCGCCGCCTGCAAGATCGGCCTGGAAGGCGTGATCGGCAAGCGCCGCGATTCGCGCTACGTGTCGCGGCGCTCGCCCGACTGGATCAAACTGAAATGCGGGCTGCGCCAGGAATTCGTGATCGGCGGCTTCACCGATCCCAAGGGTTCGCGCACCGGCATCGGTTCGCTCCTGCTCGGGACCTATGACGAAGAGGGCGTACTGCGCTACGCGGGCAACGTCGGCTCGGGCTTCAACCATTCTTCGCTGGCCTCGATCGCCAAGCGCCTGGAGAAGCTGCGCAGCGACGACAGTCCGTTCCCGCCGCGCGCCGTCCCGGGGCGCAAGCACCATTGGGTGAAACCGGTGCTGGTGGCCGAAGTCAGCTTCTCGGAATGGACCAGCGCCGGCGCCGTGCGCCACCCGGTATTCCAGGGCCTGCGCGAAGACAAGCCGGCCAAGGGCATCACACGTGAAAAGGCACAGCATATGAACGAGGCGGCTGCGACAGATGCACGGGACCCTGTTTCGGCGCCGGGCAAGCTGCCGGCAACGATGAAGATCACGAATGGCGACCGCGTGATCGACAAGGAAAGCGGCGCGACCAAGCTCGACCTGATCCGCTACTACGCCCTGGTCGGCGAGCTGATGATGGAGCACCTGAAGGGACGCCCGGTGTCGCTGGTGCGCGCGCCCGAGGGCGTGGGCGGGGAGCTGTTCTTCCAGAAGCATGCCGACGTGCGCAAGATGCCGGGCCTGCGCCACCTCGATCAGGCGCTCGATCCCGATCATCCGCCGATGCTGGAAGTCGCGAGCGTGCAAGGCATCCTGTCGTCGGCGCAGTGGAACGTGGTCGAGATCCACACCCAGAATGCGCTCAAGGGGACGTACCAGAAGCCGAACCGCATGGTGTTCGACCTCGACCCGGGCGAGGGCGTCGAATGGCCGGCGATGCAGGAGGCGGCGCAGTTGATGCATGCCTTCCTCGATGAACTGGGCTTGCCGGCTTTTCTCAAGACCAGCGGCGGCAAGGGGCTGCACGTGGTGGTGCCGATCAAGGGGAACCATGACTGGGATACGGTGAAGGCGTTCTCGCAGGCGATCGTGCGCCACATGGCCGACACCTTGCCCGACCGTTTCGCCTTCAAGAGCGGGCCGAAGAACCGCGTCGGCAAGATCTTCATCGACTACCTGCGCAACGGACAGGGCGCGACCACCGTCGCCGCGTGGTCGGCGCGGGTGCGGCCGGGGCTCGGGATTTCGGTACCGCTGCGCTGGGAAGAGTTGCCGGGCCTGAAGTCGAGCACGCAGTGGACGGTCGCTAACGTGCACACCCGGCTGGACGAGGGCAATGCGCCGTGGGAGGGGTATGCCAAGGCGGCGAAGACGCTCACCAAGGCGATGAAAGCGCTCGGGTTCGAACCGTAAACGCGTGGACGGCCAAGCCGTCCACCCTACGCGACGCACCACCGGCATGCAGGGTGGACGGCTTGGCCGTCCACGCGTCTCCATCACGCCAGCGTATCAGTCATGTAGGGTGGACGGGTCTCCCGTCCACGCGTCCCCATCACGCCAGCGTATCAGTCGACGTTGCGCCCCAGTGCCTTGAGCGAAGCACGCACACCACTGCCATACGCCGGATCGGCCAGGTCGAAGTGGCGCAGCTGGCGCTGCAGGATGTCTTCGTCCACCTGGCTCAATGGACCAGCGAGGTTGTCGCACAGGTTCTGG
>DDKG01000239.1 GCA_002339265.1 Massilia sp. UBA2604
GCGTGACGGCGCCGGTCGACATCGGCAGGCCGGCCTTGATCAGCGCCTGGCGCGCCGGGGCCTGGCCCTGGCCGGCCATCAGGCAGTTGCCGAAATAGACGTGCTCGACCGACTCGGGGGCGACGCCGGCGCGCTCGACCGCGGCCTTGATCGCCACCGCGCCGAGGTCGCTCGCGGTCTTGGAAGAGAAATCGCCCTGGAAGGCGCCCATCGGGGTGCGCGCTGCGCCGACGATGACGACTGGATCGTTCATGTTTAATTCTCCAATTCAGACAGCCGATGATCCGTCGTTCCCGCGTAGGCGGGAACCCAAGTTACTCAGATGAGCCACAGTGTTCGATAACATCGATCCGCAGGCAAACTTGGGTTCCCGCCTTCGCGGGAACGACGTGCATGGGCCAACAAAAATTACGCTAAAAAAGTGGCGTATCAGGTATTACGCCGTCTCACCAAACAGCTCGCGGCCGATCAGCATGCGACGGATCTCGCTGGTGCCGGCGCCGATCTCATAGAGCTTGGCGTCGCGCCACAGGCGGCCGACCGGGTATTCATTGATGTAGCCGTTGCCGCCCAGGGTCTGGATCGCCTCGCCCGCCATCCAGGTGGCCTTCTCGGCGCTATACAGGATGGCGCCGGCGGCGTCCTTGCGCAGGGCGCGCACTTGCTCCGGCATCGTTGCGCGATCGCAGGCCTGGCCCACCGCATACACATACGCGCGGCAAGCCATCATGGTCGAATACATGTCGGCGATCTTGCCCTGCATCAGCTGGAACTCACCGATCGCCTGGCCGAACTGCTTGCGGTCGTGGATGTACGGCACCACGACGTCCATGCAAGCCGACATGATGCCCAGCGGGCCGCCGGACAGCACGGTGCGTTCGAAGTCCAGGCCCGACATCAGCACGTTGACGCCGCGGCCGACGCCGCCCAGCACGTTTTCCACAGGCACTTCGCAATCCTGGAACACCAGCTCGCCGGTGTGCGAGCCGCGCATGCCCAGCTTGTCCAGTTTCTGGGCGACCGAGAACCCCTTGAAATCTTTTTCGATCAGGAAGGCGGTCATGCCGCGCGGGCCGGCCTCGAGGTCGGTCTTGGCGTACACCACCAGGGTGTCGGCGTCCGGGCCGTTGGTGATCCACATCTTGCTGCCGTTCAGCACGTAGCGATCGCCCTTGAGGTCGGCGCGCAGCTTCATGCTGACCACGTCGGAACCGGCGTTCGGCTCGGACATCGCCAGCGCGCCGACGTGCTCGCCCGAGATCAGCTTGGGCAGGTACTTGCGTTTCTGTTCTTCGTTGCCGTTGCGCTTGATCTGGTTGACGCACAGGTTCGAATGGGCGCCGTAGGACAGGCCGACCGAGGCCGAGGCGCGCGAGATTTCTTCCATGGCCACGATGTGGGCCAGGTAACCCATATTGGCGCCGCCGTATTCCTCGCCGACGGTGATGCCCAGCAGGCCCAGCTCGCCCATCTTCTTCCACAAGTCCATCGGGAACTGGTCGTTGTGGTCGATCTCCGCCGCGCGCGGGGCGATTTCGCTCGCGGCGAATTGTTGGACTGCTTCGCGCAGCGCGGCGATGTCGTCGCCATGGTCAAAGGTCAAGCCTGGGAGATGCAGCATGTCGTCCTCACGGTGAACGGTGGTTGGGCAGAGTGGGCAGCCAGTGAACGAATATCATACTCGCCTGTTACGTTAACGTAAACGTAAAGTGAGGCCGACGACGACAGCCTCTCAACGCGGCGACAGGCCTGCCGTATCGGACGATTTTCAAAGGGCATAAAAAGCTACGGTAGATTGATATATCTAATGTGGTATTTGCACCATGCGGTGGCCAATCCCTGATCTTTGTTGTTATCCTCAAACAAGGCATTCAACGCCCTCTCCATGGAACGATAAACAAAGAATTTTTTCGGAGCACTTTTGTTTGTTTTTCGCGCGGTTTTTTTCGCGGTGCGGTCGTGGAATGACCTTCGCGGCTGGTCTGAACAAGTATTCGGCCGAGGTGGTCAATGCGAGATAGGGAAAATACTGGGAAGGAGGTCAACGAGATTCTGAAGCGTATGAAGCGTATGAAGTTCTGATGGCTGCCAATCATAGCTGGAGAGACAAACCATGAAAACGCTATTGCTTATACTGTTGCTCTCAACGAGTGCCACCTTTGCGTTCGCTAATACGGTGCATTACGAATTAAAGGTTTGGCAGAGCAATAATCAGAATCTCAAGAGTGTGGGGAAGTATGCCACCTTGGGACAATGCCGGACGGCGCTCTCCGAGTTCAGGAAAGCCAATGCGGGATGGGCGGGGGGCTGTTTCAATATCTAGCCAGGCCCCGGTAGTCAGGACTTGATACAGGCATGCATTCAATCCGCATGGCGCGCATGGCCATTGCGGATTGAATGCTTTCGTTCTTCGTCAGCTGATGTACTCGACCAATTCCGGTCGGCTGAATCGCTGCATACTTTGTAACCGCCATGGCAAAGCGAATTTCACGCCATGTCGCGCGCCGTCTCGTCCTCGTTCAGCAGGCGACGGCATTCTTCCTCGTGGGCCGAAATTTCTTCCAGCGCCATCTCGATGTCGGCGCGTTGCTGCTCCAGGGTCAGGCGCTGCTGGGCCAGCACGCCCAGGAAGCGGTTGATCTGGGCCACGGTGTCCCTGGGCGACTCGTACATGTCGACGATGCTTTTAATTTCGGACAAGGTCAGGCCAAGACGCTTGCCGCGCAGGGTCAGTTTCAGGCGAGTGCGGTCGCGCGGGGTGTACACGCGGTTGCGGCCGCCCACGCCCTCGCGCTTGGGGCTGAGCAAACCCTGGTCTTCATAAAAACGGATCGCCCTGGCGGTGATGTCGAATTCGCGCGCCAGTTCGGCGATGGTATAGGTAGTCGGCATGAGTTTTTGAGGCGGTTGGGAAACGTTTGCGGGTATCGCTTAGAATCGGAAAATGATACTGTGATTGCCGTTTACGTTAACTGTCAGTTTCGCCACATTGTAGCGCGGTCCTTGGACCCGGAAAACGAAAGATTGCCATGAATGCCCTCGAAGCCCAGCTGGATTATCCATTTGGCGACACCATCCCCGCTCCGGGCGCCGTGCACGACGTGATGCCGGGCCTGCGCTGGGCGCGCATGCCGTTGCCGTTCGCGCTGGATCACGTCAATGTGTGGCTGCTGGAAGACGAACTCGAGGCGCGGCGCGGCTGGAGCCTGGTCGATACCGGCGCCGGCACCGACGCCACCCGCGCCGCCTGGGAGCAGCTGCTGGCGCAGGGCTTGCACGATCGACCGCTGCTGCGCGTGATTGCGACCCATTGCCATCCCGACCACGTCGGCCTGTCCGGCTGGCTGACGGAGCGCTTCGACGCGCCGTTCTGGACCACCACCGGCGAATTCGCCTTCATGCGCATGATGGCGGCGGCGCTGCCCGGCGTGGACGGGCCGTCGGCCATTCCCCAT
>DDKG01000324.1 GCA_002339265.1 Massilia sp. UBA2604
GCGTTGTCGGCGTTCTGCTTGACGGTCGAGGTCAGTTCTTCCATCGACGAGGCGGTTTCTTCCAGCGAACCGGCCTGCTGCTCGGTGCGCGACGACAGGTCCAGGTTGCCGGCGGCGATCTGGCTCGATGCGGTGGCGATGTTGTCGGTGCCGGTGCGGACCTGGCTCACGATCTTCACCAGCGAATCGTTCATTTCCTTGAGCGCCTTGAGCAGGCGGCCGGTCTCGTCGTTCGAGGTCACTTCGATGGTCTGGGTCAGGTCGCCCTTGGCCACGGCCCCGGCGATCGCGACCGCCTGCTCCAGCGGACGCACGATGGCGCGCACCAGCACCCAGCCGACGAAGGCGGCCATGATCAAGCCGAACACCAGGCCGGCCAGGCAGACCGCGCGCACGATCTCGAAAGTCGATTGCGAGGCCTGGTATTCCTTCAGCGCGGCGTCCTGCTGTTCCTTGATCAGCTTGGCGCCCAGGTCGTTCAGCGGCACGTACAGGCGCGTCATCGGGCCGTTCAGCAGCGCGATCGCCCCGATATTGTCGTTGGCGCGGATCGCCGCCGCCGCCGGCAGCAGGCCCTGCTCGAGGAAGGCCTTGCGCGCCGTGGTGAACTGCTCGATCATCGCGCGCTCGGCGTCGTTGTTGACCATCTTCGTGTATTCGCCCCACAGCTTGTTGACCGTGGCGACGTTGGCGTCGACCGCGCTCAGGGCGGCGTTGCGCTGGCCCGGATCCTCGACGTTGACGGCCTTGGCGATGGCCAGCTGGTTGGCGGTGATCAGCTGGGTGACCTGGCCCACCTGGTTCAGGCCGACCAGGCGATGGTCATACATCTGCTTGAGTTCGGTATTTGCAATGCCGAGGTTATAGATGCCGATGACCGCGCCGGCGACCAGCTCGACGGCCAGGAAAGCGATGACGAAGATGAGGCGCGACTTGATGCTGAGATGTTTGAACATGATTCGCTGGCCTTAAGCCCATGGATAAGAAATGTGATATCCATTGGATTATAGAAACATTGTTCCCTTTATGGGAAGCATTGAGTATTTCCTTGCGTTATGACCCCTCTTCCGTCGCAGTGCAGCAACAGATTCCCGACAAGCCGTTATCCCTCCACCAATATGCTCTGAGCGCATAAGCAAATGTGACATTAACACTACGGCAAGGCAACTTTGCCGATAGAATGGCGCGATTCCTTGCTTCAACCGAGCGTTATGACTTTCCCCGTTCTCCTCAACCTGGCCCTCGCCCTGGCCATTTGCGCACTCCTGTATGGCATGCAGGCCCGCCATGCGTCGTTCACCAAGCGCGTGTTCGTCGGCCTCGGGCTGGGCGTCGTGTTCGGCGCCGGGCTGCAGGCCGTGTACGGCGCCGGCGCGAGCGACATCGTCGCCACCAATGCGTGGCTGGACGTGATCGGCAGCGGCTACGTCAAGCTGCTGCAGATGATCATCATCCCGCTGATCATGGTGTCGATCGTGCAGGCCATCCTCAAGCTGCGCGATGCGGCCTCGCTGGGCAAGATCAGCACCCTCACCATCGGCATCCTGCTTCTCACGACCGTGGTCGCGGCCTGCATCGGCATCGCAATGGCCAAGCTGTTCGGCCTGTCGGCGGTCGGACTGACCGCCTCGAGCGCCGAAGTCGCGCGCGGCGAATACCTGCAGGGCAACCTGGCCACGGCGCAGGAACTGTCGCTGCCGTCCCTGCTGCTGTCCTTCATCCCGGCCAATCCCTTCCTCGACATGACCGGCGCGCGCAAGACCTCGACCATCGCGGTGGTGGTGTTCGCCGTGTTCGTCGGCATCTCGGCGGTCGGCATCGCCGCCAGGAAGCCGGAGGTGTTCCAGTCCTTCAGCGGCTTCGTGCACGTGGCCCACGTGATCGTGATGCGCATGGTGACGCTAGTGCTGCGCCTGACCCCGTTCGGCGTGTTCGCGCTGATGGCCAAGATGGTGGCCGGTTCCAGCCTGCAGGACATCCTCGGCCTGCTCAACTTCGTGGTCGCCTCGTATGCGGCGCTGGCGCTGATGTTCTGCGTGCACCTGGCGATGGTGGCGGGTGTCGGCCTCAATCCGCTGCGCTACGTGAAAAAGATCTTCCCGGTGCTGGTGTTCGCCTTCACCTCGCGCACCAGCGCCGGCTCGATCCCGATGAGCGTGGCGACCCAGACCGCGCGCCTCGGCACGCCGGAAGGCACGGCCAACTTCGCCGCCTCGTTCGGCGCCACCATCGGCCAGAACGGCTGCGCCGGCATCTATCCGGCGATGCTGGCGGTGATGATCGCGCCGACGGTCGGCATCGATCCGTTCACGGCCGCTTTTCTCTTGCCTCTGCTGGCGATCGTCGCCTTCGGCTCGATCGGCGTGGCCGGCGTCGGTGGCGGCGCCACCTTCGCGGCCCTGATCGTGCTGTCGGCGATGGACTTGCCGGTGGCGCTGGCGGGCTTGCTGATCTCGGTAGAACCGCTGATCGACATGGGCCGCACGGCGCTCAACGTCAGCGGCTCGATCGCGGCCGGCAGCGTCACCAGCCGGGTGCTGGGACAGACCGATATGCGGGTGTTCCAGAACGACGCCGACGTCAACCTCGACGGAGAAGAACAGGCCGTATAAGTTGTAAACATCGACCTGTAAACATTGCCAGGGGCGGCAGCAATCGTGCGCTGACGCCTTGCCGAATCCGTCATGATGACGCCATGTTAACTTTTCGGCGAACGGCAATGGAACAAAAATGGCCGCAAGAAATCTGGCTGGTCAGGCATGGACAAAGCGCGGGCAATGTCGCGCGTGACCTGGCCGAAGCCGCCGCCGGCCACCGCATCGACATCGCCGACCGCGACGTCGACGTGCCGCTGTCCGAACTGGGCGAGCGCCAGTCCGAAGCGCTGGGCGCCTGGTTCGCCGCCCTGCCGCCGCACCAGCGTCCCAACGTGGTGCTGCACTCGCCCTATATCCGCGCGGCCGAGACCGCCAATATCCTGATGCAGCGCCTGGACCGCGACGAACTCTTGTGCGTGCTGGCCGACGAGCGCCTGCGCGAGAAAGAATTCGGCGTGCTCGACCGTCTCACCACGCACGGCATCGCCCACCACTTCCCCGATCTGTACGAACAGCGCCAGCACGTCGGCAAGTTCTATTTCCGTCCGCCGGGCGGCGAAAGCTGGTGCGACGTCATCCTGCGCCTGCGCAGCGTGATGGACACGCTCGAGCGCGACTTCTGTGGCGAGCGCGTGCTGATCGTCGCGCACCAGGTTACCGTCAATTGCTTCCGCTACCTGTTCGAACACTTGAACGAGGCGCAGATCCTGGATTTCGACCGCGCCGGCGACGTGCCGAACTGCTCGGTCACGTCCTATGAATTCGATCCCGACAAAGGCAAGCGCGGCGACCTGGCGCTGCGCCTGGTGAACTTCGTGGCGCCGCTGGAAGCCACAGGCACCCCGGTCACCGTCGCCAAGGACTTGCCAACCTCGCCCAAGGCTTGACGCCCCGCCATGGACTCCACCAATCGCACCGCGTACGACGTCGACGCCGCCTGCCTGGCGGCATGGCCGCTGCCCCAGCCCGAATCTGAGGGCGACAAGGAATTGCGCGGCCACGTGCTGGTGCTGGGCGGCTCGCGCGAGATGCCGGGCGCCATCATCCTGGCCGCCACCGCGGCCCTGCGCGCCGGCGCCGGCAAGCTGACCATCGCCACCGGGGCCAGCGTGGCCCAGCTGGTGGCGCTGGCGATGCCCGAGGCGCGCGTGATCGGCCTGACCGAGAACGAGACCGACGGTTTCCACCTGGATGCGCTGGACAGCCTCGACCCGCTGGCCGACAAGGTCAGCGCGGTGCTGGTCGGCCCGGGCATGCGCGACGCGCCGTGCACCGCACGCCTGGTGCATGCGCTGCTGCCGCGGCTGGATGAAGCCGGCGTCGGCCTGGTGCTCGACGCCTGCGCCATGGATGTCATGCTGCACATGCCGCACGACTGGCCCGACGGCAAGCCGATGCGCTTCGAGCGGCCCGTGATCATGACCCCGCACTGCGGCGAAATGGCGCACCTGACCGGCCTCGAGAAAGAATGCATCGTCGGCCAGCCCGACGCCCCGGCGCTGCAGGCGGCGCGCGACTGGAATGCGGTGATCGCGCTCAAGGGCGCGCGCACGGTGATCGCGGCGCCGGACGGCATGCTGTGGCAGCACGAAGGCGCAGGCAATATTGGCCTGGCCATCTCGGGTTCGGGCGACGTGCTGGCCGGCATCATCGCCGGCCTGCTGGCGCGCGGCGCCGCGCCGGAGCAGGCGGCCTGCTGGGGCGTGGCCTTGCACGCGCGCGCCGGCGACCGCCTGGCGGAGCGCCTGGGCACCTTGGGTTATTTGGCGCGAGAAATTTCTATGGAGGTTCCCGCGCTGCTCGAGCAGATCGGCAACGCCGACCACATCAAGCAAAGCGCCGATGACCGGAACATCCGGCCTGTGCCGGGGGACGAACAGCTGGGAGCTTGAAGCCCGGCGAAAGAAAACTCTGTAAAAAATGTTACGGAGTTTCGCAAGAGTGCGGTATCTAACGAACCGGCAGCCGGGCTTCCGGTCTAATGGGCACAGTTGGATTGAAGTACGCACCGGGGCCGCGTATTGCGTCGGTTCCCTGAGTGTTCCGCTCTTGAATTGCAGAGGGGTGGAACTAACTGGCGCCGTTGATTTTCCAGCGCCTCACCAATAGAGCTGGAAGCTGCGGCACAAGATAGACGTAAACGAGGAGTTTAAAAATGAAAGCAATGACCAAAGCACCAAAAATCCTGCTGACCGCCGCCGTCCTGGCTTCGCTGCTGGGCGCTTGCAAGCAGCGACGACGCTGCGACCACCACCACGCCAGCCGACACCTCGGCGACCATGCCAAGCAGCACCTCGGGCGCCACCGGCACCACGGGTGACGTGGGCACCGGCGCAACCGGCACCGGCACCACCGGCACCGGCACCACCGACATGGGCACCAGCGGCACCACCGGCGCAACCGGCACCGCCGGCGACACCAGCGGCGCAACCGGCACCAGCGGCATGACCGGCACCGGCACCGGCACCGCGGAAGGCGCCACCGGCACCACCACCACCGATCCGGCGACCACCACCACGCCGCCGACCGGCACCACCGGCCAGTAATCGATTGGCCCGCATCACCGAGCGACGCCCCGCCTGCGGGGCGCGTTCGGGCAGCACTTGTCGCAATTCCTGCGCCCGGCTCCTCACAGCCGGGTTGCTTGTTTCAGGCCTTGTTGTCTTGTCCCCGATAATCCACTAGCCGCCGGCGCGCATCCTCGCCGTGACGTCGCGGATCAGGTTTTCCACTATCCCGAAATCGGCCGGCTTGGTCAGGTGATGATCGAATCCCGCCTGGCGCGAACGCTGGCGGTCCTGCTCCGCACCCCAGCCGGTCAGCGCCACCAGGGTCGCTCCTTCCATGCCCGCGATGCGTCGCATCGCCCCGGCCGCCTCGAAGCCGCTCATGTCGGGCAGGCCGATGTCCAGGAACACGACCTGCGGCAGCCCCGCCTCGGCGTGGCGCAATGCCTCGGCGCCGTCGTGAGCCACGGTGACCACGTGCCCATTCATCTCGAGCAGGGCCTGCAGCGTCTCGGCCGCGTCGATGTTGTCGTCCACCACCAGAATGCGCAGCGCGCCGGCCGTCGCATCCACGGGCGGAGCGGCTGCCGCGACTGGCGCCGGTGCGGGCGGCGCGGCGTCAAGCAGCGTCCCCTGCGCTTCATCGGGCAACGGCAGCCATACCGTGAACTGGCTACCCATGCCGGCACCGGCGCTGCTGGCGGCGACCCGGCCGCCATGCAGCTTGACCAGGCGCTGGACCAGGTTCAGGCCGACGCCCAGGCCGCCCTGCGCCATCTCGGTGCCGAGATGGGCCTGGGCATACATGTCGAACACCGTCTCGAGGGCCGGCGCATCCAGGCCAATGCCGTTGTCCGAGACGGTGATCGCCACCTCGCGCCCCTCGACCCGGGCCGCGATCTCGATCGCGCCGCCGGACGGCGTGTACTTGGCGGCGTTGTTGAGCAGATTGCTCAACACCTGCGCCACGCGGTGGCGGTCGGCGCGCAGCGCCAGCGATGCATCCGGCGCATGGACGGCCAGCGCATGCTTGCGCGCTTCCATGAGCGGCATGCTCATGTCGACTGCCTCGCGCATGACGTCGGCCAGCAGCATGCGCTCCAGCTTCAGGGTGACCTTGCCTTCGGCCAGGCGCGCCATGTCGAGCAGGTCGTCGACCAGGTGCACCATGTGGTCGACCTGGCGCCGCATGATGGCATGGACGTCGCCGCCGGCGGCGCCGATGCGCATCAGCTCCAGCCCCGAGCGGATCGGGGCCAACGGGTTGCGCAGCTCGTGCGCGAGGGTAAACAGGAAGTCGCTCTGCGCACGGTTCTTCTGGCCCAGTTCGTGGGCCAGGCGCTGCAGCTCCTGCTCGGCATGTTTCTGGCTGCCGATGTCGAGGGTCACGCCGTCGAAGCGTTCCGGCAGCCCATGCTCGTCGAGCCCGCACCAACCGATGGCGCGCAGCCAGCGCGGTGCGGCGCCTGCCAAGGTGCGAAACTCGAGGTCGAGCGGCGCGCCGGCGCGCACCGCGTGCTCCACGCTGGCCGCTAGCCTCTCGCGGTCCTCGGGATCGACCGCCGCCAGCAGTTCGTCCAGCGCCGCCGGCCGCGCGCCGTCCAGGCCGAAGTGCACGGCCAACTCGGCATTGATGTGAAACTGGTTGAACGGCGCGTCGGCGTACCAGACGCCGATATCGCCCGCTTCCGACACCCGCTCGAAGCGCTCCTGCAGGGTCTTGCGCACCTGGATGTCGATCACGGTGCCGACATAGCCATCCGGCTCCCCTTTCGCGTTCACCCGCGGCAGGCCGGCGTCGATGAACCAGCGGTAGCTGCCGTCCTGGCGCCGCAGGCGGTAGTCGAACGAGAACGGTTCGCGCGCCGTGCTGGCGGCCAGGAAGGTCTCGCTGGTGCGCTCGCGGTCTTCGGGGTGCACGTTCTGCAGCCAGCCGAAGCCCAGGTCCTGCTCCGGCGTGCGGCCGGTGTAGTCGTACCAGCGCTGGCTCAGGTAGGTGCACAGGCCGTCGTTATCGGTGGTCCACAGCATGGCGGGCGAAGCGTCGACCAGGGCCCGTACATGGGCTTCGCGCGCAAGCGCATCGCGCTCCATCTGGCGCCGCTCGCGGCCCAGGGCCACCTGCGTGCGCACCCGCGCCAGCAGCTCATTGGCCGAGAACGGCTTGACCAGGTAATCGTCGGCGCCGGCCTGCAGGCCCTCGACCTTGGCTTCCTCGCCGGCGCGCGCCGACAGCAGCATCACCGGCAGCAGGCGCAGGGAGTCGCTGGCGCGAATCTGCGCGATCAGGCCGAAGCCGTCGAGCTTCGGCATCATCACATCGCTCAGCAGCAGGTCGGGCGGATCGGCCAGCGCGAGTTCGAAAGCGGCCTCGCCGTCGGCGCAGGCGCGCACGTCGGCGTGCGGCTCGAGCAGCGCCTTGAGGTAGGCGCGCATATCGTTGTTGTCGTCGGCGATCAGGATGCGCGGGCGCGCCTCGGCCGACACCTGCGCTTCGTCCGCAGGCCGGTCAGCCGGCGCCGGCGCATCGAGGTCCGGCAGCCAGCGCAGCGCCTCTTCCACGAAAGCGGCGCCCATGCGCTGGCGGTCTTCCATATCGTCCGGGGCCTGCACGATGCGGTCCTGCGGCAGGTGGGCCTGGCCGAACGGCAGGTCGACGTCGAAGCGCGTGCCCTCGCCCAGCACGCTGGACACGGCAATGGTGCCGCCATGCAGGCGCACCAGTTCCTGGATCAGGGCCAGGCCGATGCCGGTGCCCTCATAGGTGCGCCCGGGCGCGCCCTCGATGCGGTGGAAGCGCTCGAACATGCGCGGCAGCTCGTGCTCGGGAATGCCGGTGCCGGTGTCCTGCACCGACAGCCGCGCCATGCCGGCGTGCTCGCGCAGGCTGATGGTGACGCCGCCGTGCAGCGTGAACTTGAAAGCGTTCGACAGCAGGTTGAAGACGATTTTTTCCCACATGTCGCGGTCGATGTAGACCGGCCGGCCCAGGTCCTCCAGCTCGACGTTATAGGCCAGGCCGCCCTTGGCCATCGCCGATTCGAACACGCCGGCCAGGTCGAGCGTCAGGTGCGCCAGGTCGACCGGGACGTAGCTGGCCTGCACCCGGCCGGCCTCGATGCGCGAGAAGTCGAGCAACGAGTTGACCAGCTTGAGCAGGCGCAGCGCGTTGCGGTGGGTGACCTCGACGCGCTTGCGCTGGGCCGCGCTCATGCTGTCCGCGCCGTCGGCCAGGGCGTCGTCCAGCGGGCCCAGGATCAGGGTCAGCGGGGTCCTGAATTCATGCGACACGTTCGAGAAGAAGGCGGTCTTGGAGCGGTCGATCTGGGCCAGCTCCTCGGCGCGTCGCTGCTCGTGCTCGTAGGCGATGACGTTGCCGACGGCGGTGTTCACGGCCGCACCCAGCAATTCATAGAAGTTGCGATATTCGGCATCCAATGCGCGCCGCACGCTCACGCCGGCAACCACGAAGCCGAACAGTTCCTGCTGGCCAGGCAGCGTGAGCGGCAACACCAGGGCCGAGCGCGGCGGCTCCTCGTAAGGTCCGCAAGTCAGCCCGGCCAGGCGCGCGGCGACGTCGTCCACCTGTGCGGCCGCATGCGCGTCGGCGCAGCGCGCGAACGGCCAGCAGGCGTCGTCCATGCGCACCGACGCCGGCGCCAGCGAACTGTCAAGCGGCAAGCCGCCGCCTCCGCGCAGTTGCAGTTCCCCGCTGTCCGCGTCGATCTGGTAGAACAGCAGGAAAGGCACGTCGGCCTTCATACGCTCGGCGTGCGCCGTCAGTTGCTGGCCGATCTCGGCGATCGAACGGGTCGTGGCCAGGCCGGCGGTCAGGTCGCGCAAGCCCTGGCTGCGGCGCCCGCCCAGCACCTGGGCCGTGGTCTCGGTAATCGGATGGAAGACGCCGCCCACCGTCCCCGACTCGTCGCGGATCGGCGAGAACGAGAAGGTCATGTTCGCTTCCTCGAGGTAGCCGCTGCGGTCCAGGAACATCTGCTGGTCCTTGATATACGCGCCCTCGCCCTGGTGTGCGCGCTCGAAGGCCGCCCCCACTACCGGCAGGGCCGAGGCCCACACCACCTTGAACGGCGCCCCCATCGACGATGGATGCAAATCTCCGCAGATCGGGCGGTAGGCGTCGTTATAGATCTGGATGTCGTCCGGCCCCCAGCACACCAGGATCGGGAAGGTCGAGGACAGGCACAGGCTGACCGAGGTACGCAGGCTCTGCGGCCAGTCGGACAGCGGCCCGAGCGGCGTCTTCGACCAGTCCATGCTGCGGATCAGTTCACCCATCTCGCCGCCGCCGGCGAGCCAGTTGAGGTCGGCATCGACCAGAGAGGTATTTGGAGGGGAAGCAGACATTGAAAACGACCTTATGGTGGGAGTGACAAGCGGTACTCTTGAAAAATTGCTCATTGCGGCAGCAGCAGTTCAGTATCGAATTACCCACAAGGCATCCGCCATTAGAACATAACAACAGGAAACACTGGCGCGACATCGTGGTTTTGCGTTGCGCCTGTGCATACAGGCGCGACTGAAACGACACGGCCAGCGCAAAGGCTGGCCGTGTGACGGGAAATGGGCGACCAGCGCCGCCCACTGGGAGAATCAGGCCGGGATGGCCTTGCCGCGACCTCGGCCCGTGACGAAACGGCCGGCGCGCACGATCATGCGATACACCAGGCGCACGAAGGTCAGGGTCAGGATCGCTTCCACGAAGGTCATCAGGAAGGCCGGCAGCGAGTTCCAGCGCTCGGCGCGGCGACCATACTTGGCCAACATGCGGTCGCGGGCGATCTCGATGCTGTCGTAGAAGGTCGGCACCACCAGCAGGGTCAGCACGGTCGAGGTGATCGTGCCGCCGATGATGGCGATCGCCAGCGGCTGGTAGAACTCGCCCGCGTCGCCGAAGGCCAGCGCCACCGGCAGCATGCCGGCGATCAGCGCGAAGGTGGTCATCAGGATCGGACGCAGGCGCTTGCGGCCGGCCGCCATCAGGGCCTCTTCGCGGTCCATGCCTTCGTGTTCCAGGGCGCGGGCGGCGTCCAGCAGCAGGATCGCGTTCTTGGCCACCAGGCCCATCAGCATGATGATGCCGATCATGCTCATCAGGTTGAGCGTGTGCCCGGTGATGATCAGGGCGACCACCACGCCGATCAGCGACAGCGGCAGCGACATCATGACGCCGATCGGCGCGGTGAAGGAACCGAACTGCATCACCAGGATCAGGTACATCAGGGCGATGCCCGACAGCAGCGCGATGATCATCTCGGTGAACAGTTCCTGCTGGTCTTCACCCGAGCCGCCCAACGCCAGGCCATAGCCCGGCGGGAAGTCGAAGGTACGCGCCAGCTTCATGGCGTCGGCCGTGACCTCGCCCGGCGAACGGCCCTGGGCGTTGGCCGAGACGGTGATCATGCGCTCGCCGTTCTTGTGGCGGATCGCCGACGGGCCCTTGCCCATGGTGATCTCGGCGATCTGGTCGAGCGGCACCATCATGCCGGTGCCGCCGACCGAGATCGGCAGGCGCTCGATGCTCTCGGTGTTGACGCGGTCGTCCGGATGCAGGCGCACGGCGACGTCGCGGGTCTCGCTGGTCGGGTCGACCCAGTCGCCCACCTCGATGCCGGCGAAGGCCACGCGCAGCGACTGGGCGGCGTCGTTGACCGAGATGCCCATCATGTTCGCCAGGCCGCGGTCGAGCACGATCTGCAGCTCGTTCTTCGGATCCTGCTCGGACAGGGTGACGTCGACCGCGCCCGGCACTTCGCGCAGCTTGGCCATATAGGCATTGGTCAGTTCCATCAGCTTGCGCGAATCCGGGCCGCTGAATTCGATCTGCACCGGCTTGCCGTTGCCGCTCAAGTCATCCATGACGACGTATTCGGCGCCGACCAGGCGGCTGATCTTCTGGCGCAGCTCGACCGCGACTTCCGAGGCGCTGCGCTCGCGCTGGCGGCGCTTGCCGATGTCGACATAGACGCGGCCGCCGTTCAGGTTGACGTTGCTGTTGGTGTCCTCGGTTTCAGGCAGGGTGCGCGCCAGCTCGGCGGCCGCCTCGACCTTGCGGCGGGCGTACTCGACGCTCGACGAGGCCGGCACGCGCACGTCGACCATGATCGTGCCCGAATCCATCTTGGGCAGGAAGCTCGAGCCGCCGAATGTCGAGTGCAGGACGATCGCGCCGACGAAGCTGGCCAGCGCCAGGAAGCCCATCCAGCGGCGGTGGTGCAGCGCCCAGGCGATCACGCGGCCATAACGGTCGGCCTGGTGGTCGAACCAGTGGTTGAACTTGTCCAGCATGCGGCCGAGGCCCTTCTTCGGCGCGGTATGGTGGTCCGGCGGGTCGCCCCAGTAGGCCGACAGCATCGGGTCGAGCGTGAACGAGATGAGCAGCGACACGATCACCGAGCAGGTCACGGTGAGGGCGAACGGACGGAACCACTCGCCGGACACACCCGGCATGAAGGCCACCGGCACGAACACGGCCATGATCGAGAAGGTCGTGGCGGCCACCGCCATGCCGATCTCGGCGGTGCCTTCGAGCGCCGCGGTGCGGCGGTCGGAACCCATTTCCATATGGCGCACGATGTTTTCGCGCACCACGATCGCATCGTCGATCAGCACGCCGATCGCCAGCGACAGGCCCAGCAGCGTCATGAAGTTGAGGGTGAAGCCGCACAGCCAGACCGCGATGAAGGCCGCCAGCACCGAAGTCGGCAGGGCCAGCGCGGTGATCAGGGTCGAGCGCCAGGAATTGAGGAAGGCATAGACCACGAACACGGTCAGCACCGCGCCCAGCACCAGCGCCTCGATCACGTTGTTCAGGCTCGACTGCGCATCTTCGCCGCCGTCACGCGTGACTTCCAGCTTGGTGCCTTCCGGCAGGTTCTTGCTGGCTTCTTTCACCACTTCGTGCACCTTCTTGGCCAGCGACACGGTCGAGGCGTCGCGCGAGCGGGAAATCTGCAGGCCGACGTTCGGCTTGCCGCTGCGCATGGACAGGCTGTTGATGTCGGCAAAGCCATCCTGGATCTCGGCCACCTGGTTCAGGCGCACGATGGTGTCGCCGTTACGCTTGACGACGATTTGCGAGAAGTCTTCGGGGCGCTCGATGCGGCCGACCAGGCGGATACCCTTCTCGTCCAGCTCGTCGCGCAGCTTGCCGACCGGCGCATTGGTATTGCCGCTGCGCAGGGCGTTGGTGACCTCCGTGACCGACACATTGAATTCACGCAGCTTCTCGGCGCGCAGCAGCACCGACAGCTCGCGCCGCAGGGCGCCATTGACGGCCACCGTCGAGACGCCGTCGATGGCGCGGAACTGGTCGGCCAGCACGTCCTCGGCATAGCGCGAGATCTCGGCATGGCTCTGGGTGCTGGACGACAGCGCCAGCGACATCACCGGTTCGGCGGCCGGGTCGATGCGGCGCAGCACCGGCTCGCGCATCTCGACCGGCAGCTTGTAGCGCACCGCAGCGATCGCGTTGCGCACGTCGTCCGAGGCTTCGATCAGATTGCGGTCGAAGTCGAACTCCATCCAGATGGTGGCGCCGCCCTCGTAGGAGTTGGAATTGACCTCGGTGACGCCCTGGATCGCCTGCATCTGCTTCTCGAGGCGGTTGGTGATCTCGCGTTCCGACGTTTCGGGCGATGCGCCCGGATACGGGATGTCGACCACGATCACCGGGATATCGACGTCGGGATTCTGGTTGACCCGCAGCTTGGACAGCGCGAGCAGGCCGATGGCCATCATCGCGACGATGATGACGATCGTCGCGACCGGTTTCTTGACACTGAAATTGGACAGGAACATGTTTGTTATCCTAGTTATTTTCCCGTATTACTTGCCCTGGACTGGGGTATTCGTCGCTGCACTGGCGACACGCGCCGTAGGCATGTCGACTTTCTGGCCATCCTTCAGGTTCGAGCTCGGGGAGCGCAGCACGATGTCGCCGGCGCTCAAGCCCTGCTTGATTTCCAGGTTGCCGGTGCGCGGGTCGCGCGCGCCCACCACCAGGTTGACCTTGGACAGGGTTTTATCCTTGATGCGCCAGGTATGGCTGTTGTCGCCCACCCGCACCAGGGCCGATTCCGGCAGCATCAGGGCGTCGGTGGCGGAAGCGTCGACGCGGCCTTCGGCGTACAGGCCGGCCACGCGCGGCTGAGCCTTGTCGGCGAAGCCCACCAGCACCTCGACCTGGCGGGTGACCGGGTTGGCTGCCGGATCGATGCGTTTCACAATGCCGGCGAAGCGCTGCTCGCCATAGCCGTTGACGCGGAAATTGACTTTCTGGCCGACCTTGACGGTGCTGACCGAATCGGCCGACACCGCGCCTTCGAAGCGCATGCTGGTCGGGTCGATGACTTTGACGAGTTCCTTGCCGATGGTGGCGGTGTCGCCGTTGGAGACCTTGCGTTCGGAGACGATGCCGTCGAACGGCGCGCGCACGGTGGTGCGGGCCAGCTGCTGGCGCGCGGTGGCGACGCGGCTCTTGGCGCCCGACAGCTCGCTCATGGCGTTGTTGCGCGCCATCTCGGCGTCGTCCAGGGCCTTGGCCGAGGTCATGCCGGAGGCGGTGAGGGTCTTCAGGCGCTCGAGCTGGCGGTTGGCCTGTTGCAGCGCCAGGCCGGCGGCGCGCTGCGCATCCTCGGCCGAGGTCAGGGTGTCGCGGATCGAGGTTTCATCGAGGCGCACCAGCACGTCGCCGCGCTTGACCGGCTCGCCGTTCTCCTTCAGCACCTGCAGCACGATGGCCGAGACTTCGGCGCGCAGGTCGGCGCGGCGCTCCGGCTGGATCGAGCCGGTGATCACCGGGCCGGACGAGATCGAGTCGCTCTGGATCGTCAATACATCCTCGGGCGCCACCGTCAGCTGCGTAGGCTTGTTGTCCTTGGCCTGGCCGGGCGCCTTGGCGGCGTCCTTGCCGCAGGCGACGAGGCTCGTTGCGATGGCTAGAACGAGGAGGGATTTGCGCAGCATAGTGGTTCTCCAGAGTGGGACTTGATCGTTTTTATAAAAATGAGAATAGGTACTCAGCGCGCAGTATTCAGGAGGCCCTGTGAGGCGTCAATTGACGAACCTGTATAACGCCGAATTCGATGGATGAACTGCGTTTTTTGGCGATGAGCTGCATTCCAGCCCGGACGAAATGCGAGGAAAACGGACAGCCGGACGTCCGCGAGGTGGGACGTCCGGCGTATGTACATCAGAGGCCGCCGAGGACGGCGTTGATCAGGAAGCCCATGCCGATGCCGGTCAGGACCCCGCCGGCGATCTCGATCTTGGTATGGCCCATGCGTTCGCGCAGGATGACGTAGTCGGTCTTGCCGTCGTGCAGGCGGTTGATGGACACCGCGTGGCGGCCGACGTGCTGGCGCAGGCTGTTGGCGTCGATCATGACGATGAAGGCCAGCGTGCAAGCCACGCCGAAGGCCGGATGGCCCATGCCTTCGCGCAGGGCGATCAGGGTGGCCATGCTGGACACGACCGCGCTATGGTTGCTGGGAAAGCCGCCGTTGCCGACCAGGTCGAAGGCCCAGCGCCGCAGGCGGACGCTTGAAATGAGAAACTTGATCGGACCGACCACCATCCAGGTCAGTATGGGCGTCGCGAGGTAGATAATTTCCATGATGTCTTCTAGGTGAAAATGCTGGGCGGAATTATCTCAGAAGCAAGGAGCCGTGGGAGACTTTTGGAACGGACGCTGCAAGCCGGGAAACGGTAATATTGACGCAACGAGTCAATACAGACAAGAGGCATGTATGCGTCATTTCCGCTGGTCTTTCATCGTCACGGCAGTCCTGATGGTCCTGGCCGGCTGGTGGGGCTACGAGCACCGAGGGCTGCCAGGGCTGCTGCAAGCCCTGTGGATCACCGCCATCCTCGGCGTGCTGGAAGTGTCGCTTTCTTTCGACAACGCCGTCGTGAACGCCTCGGTGCTCAAACACTGGAACGAATTCTGGCGCAAGCTGTTCCTCACCGTCGGCATCCTGGTGGCCGTGTTCGGCATGCGCCTGCTGTTTCCGCTGGTGATCGTCGCCGCCGCCACTGGCCTCGGCTTGTTCGATGTCTGGCATATGGCGATCGACAACCCCAACGAATATTCGCGCCACCTGACCGAGCACCACGCCGAGGTCGCGGCCTTCGGCGGCGCCTTCCTGCTGCTGGTGTTCCTGAACTTCTTGTTCGATGAAGAGAAGGAATTGCACTGGTTTAGCTGGTTCGAGCGGAAAGTGGGCAAGTACGGCACCGAGGGACTGGCCGTGCTGCTCACCCTGCTCGGCGTGATCGGCGCCATGAGCCTGGTGCCTGAAGTCCGTAAACTTGCAGTGCTGATCGCCGGCGTCACCGGCGTGCTGATCTATATCGGGGTCAAGTGGCTCAGCGGCCTGCTGGAAGAAAAGGAAGAAGACCCGTCGGTCGGCGCCATGATCTCGCAGGGCAGCATCGGCGGCTTTTTATATCTGGAAGTGCTGGACGCCTCGTTCAGCTTCGACGGCGTGATCGGGGCCTTCGCCATCACCAACGACGTCGTCATCATCATGCTGGGCCTGGCGATCGGCGCCATGTTCGTACGTTCGATGACCGTGTTCCTGGTCTACAAGGGCACGCTGCAGGAATTCGTCTATTTGGAGCATGGGGCGCACTACGCGATCGGGATCCTGGCACTGATCATGTTTGCGAGCGTGCACTATCACATTCCGGAATGGTTTACCGGGCTGTCGGGGCTGGCGTTCATTCTTGTGTCGCTGTGGTCGTCCATACGCTATCGCAGGAAGATCGCGGCGCAGGAGGCCGAGGTGGCGGCGCGGACGGGATGATTGCCGGCCTGGATGAGATTCCCGGTTTGCGATTACGGCAAGGCATGGCAGAATGGGCGCGCATCGCGTTTGCGCTGCAATATTGACAACCCGTGCCAACTCTTTTCGATTGCCCTGTCCGACCATGCCCAAAGCCCGCGCCACCGCCATCCTGCTGTCCGTCATCGCCGTCGTGGCCGTGCTCGGTTCCCTGTACACCTGGTTTACCCTGACCTGGGCATATTCCGAGGGCGACCGCGCCGGCTACCTGCAGACGTTCTCCAAGAAAGGCTGGTTGTGCAAGACCTGGGAAGGCGAGATCCTGCTGTCGAGCATGCCGGGAGCGATTCCCGAGCGGTTTGCGTTCACCGTGCGCGATGAGACGGTGGTGCAGCAACTGAACAGCAATATCGGCCGCCGCGTGCAGATCTCGTACGAGCAGCACAAGGGCGTGCCGACCAGCTGCTTTGGCGATACCGAGTATTTCGTGAAGCGCGCGGTGACGGGGCCGGTGGATCCGGTGTCGCCGAGCCAGGCGCAGGGCGGGATGGAAAACCGGGCGCCGGTGCAGGCAGCACCCGCACAATAAACCCACCCGGAACGTCGTTCCCGCGAAGGCGGGAACCCAAGGCCGTGGCCTAGCGATATCTAGAAACGTAATCGGTCAGCGAGCACACTTGGGTTCCCGCCTTCGCGGGAACGACGTGCGTGTGCTGTTGGCCGGGCTCACTGCCGACCACTGTTCACGCCCTATTCGCGGTCCTTGTTTCGATCCGAATTTCGATCCGAATTTCGATCCAGCTCGCGATCCAGCTCGCGCTGATTCGCAATCACTTCCGCCAACCTTGCCGCAGCTTGCGCGGCCGACGTGTCGCCTGCCCTCGCCTGCGACTGCTTGAACCGTCCCAATACTTCGCGCGTCAGGTCGGCCGACACCGAGCGCTGGCCGGCTTCCACCTTGCGTTCGCCGATCACGCGCTCGGTTGCCGCCAATTCGGCGGCCTGTTCGTCCTGGCGCTTGCTCTCCAAATTCACCAGGTGCTTGCGCGCGTCGGCCATCTGCAGGGTGGCTTGCGCCGCCTTGCGCTGCATTTCGGCGTGGGCCTGGGCGTGCTCCAGCAGCGCGCGCTGGGCTTCGCGTTTCTCGACCGCCGCCTGCACCGCAGCCTGCTCGACCAGCTCGCGCTCGCGCGCCAGCCGGGCTTGCTCCTCCTCGGCCGCGGCCCGCGCCTCTGCGGCCTCGGCGGCGGCGTGTTCCGACGCCAGCCGCGCCGACTGCGCCTCGTTGGCGCGGGCATCGGCCGCGGCCTGGGCGCGCTGGGCGGTCAGCTTGCGTTCGACCAGGGCCAGCGATTCGCGCGCGGCCTGGGTGGCTTCGCGCTCGGCGGCGATCGCCTGCTCGGTCAGCGCCACCTGCTGGCGCTCGACCTCGGTACGCTCGAGCTGGGCCTCGGCCAGCTCCTGCGCCCGGCGCGCATGCGCCTGCTGGGCGTCGCGCGTCGTCTCGGCTTGCGCGGCTTCTTCCGTCACCGCATCGAGCTGGATCTGCTGCGCTTCGAAGGTCGCACGCTGGGCCTCTTCCAGGCGGCGCTCGGCCTGTGCCTTGGCGGCCAGCGCCGCCGCAGCCGCCGCCTCGGCTTCGCTGCGCGCCTGGGCCGCCAGCTTCAGTTCCTGCTCGGCCGCCACTTTCTGCTCGAGCTCAAGCAGCGCTTGCTTCTCGGCCTCCACCCGCTCGCGCTCGAGCTGGGCCAGGCGTTCGGCTTCTTCCCGTTTTTGCGCGGCCAGTTGCGCCGCCTGGCGCTGCAGTTCGACCAGTTCGGCCTCGAACGCGACCGCTTCCGCCTCGTCGGCATTGCGCGCGGCCTGGACCTCGGCCGCGGCCTGGGCCAACGCCGCTTTTTCTTCGGCCAGCGCCTGCTCGCGCCGGTGCTCCTCGGCCTCTTGCTGGGCCGCCGCAGCCGCCGCCTCGTCGGCCGCGCGACGCGCGCGCTCGGCCAGCGCCGCCTCGGCCTCGGCCTCGAGCCGGGCCTGCACCTGCTCGCCCGCTTCTTCTTCGGCGCGGGCGCGGTCTTCGGCCACCAGGCGCAGCTTGCGGTCGGTCTCGATCCGCGCTTCGGTCGCGGCCAGGATGCGGGTCTCGGCCTCGCGCCGCGCCTCGGCGCTGGCGGCCGCCATCTGCTCCAGCCGCTCGCGGTGGGTGGCGGCGTCGCGTAATTCCTTCTCGGTCTGCAGGCGCATGCGCAGCGACTGGGCCGCGACTCGCTCCGATTCGGCCTGGGCCAGCGCAATCGCCTCGCGCTCCTGTTCGATGTGGGCCATGGCGCGCGCTTCTTCCAGCGCGCGCGCCTCGGCTGCGGCGCGCTGGAACGCCGAGGCGAGCGCCACCTGGTCGGCGCGTTCGCGCTGCTGGGTCAGGTCGAGCGCCTCGGCCTCGGCCTCGGCCAGTTTCTCGGCGGTCTGGCGCGCGGCCTTTTCGGCGCGCTCGCGCTCGCGCGCCAGGATCGCGATGCGGGCATCGGCGCTGGCGTTATGCAGCACCTCTTCCTTGGCCGCCTCCACCGCCGCCATGCGCTCGGCGGCCTGCAGGCGCGCCTGTTCGGTGTGCGCCACCAGCTCGTCGGCGGCGCGGGCGGCCTTGGCCGCCAGTTCGGCCTCGGCTTCCATCTGGACCGCGGCGCGGCGGCGCGCTTCTTCTTCGGAGCGCGCACGGGCTTCCAGCGCCAGGCGGATCTCGGTATCGCTCTTCACCCGCGCGCGCAGCTCGGCGGTCTCTTGCCGGATCGCTTCAAGGCGCTCGGCGGAGGCCTTGGCGGCGGCGCGCAGGGACTCCAGGCGGTCGCGGTTGGCCGCGATCGCATCTTCGGATGCCTGCGAATTGGCCAGCGCCGCAGCCGCAGCGGCAGCATCGATGGCGGCGCGCTCGTCGGCCAGCGTACGGGCGCGCGATTCGGCGGTCTGGCGGCTTTCGGCAGCGACGTTGGCCTTGGCCTCGGCTTCCACCCGCGCGATCGCTTCCTGGATTTCGCGCATCTCGAGGGGCTTGCGCGCGGCAGGCGCCGGGGCGGCCGCAGGGGCTTCCGGCTCGAATTCGGGCGACGCGTCAGACGTTTCCGGCGGCGCCTCGGCCGGCGCCATGCCGGCGGCCTGCGACAGGTCGATCGAGAAGTCGGCGTCGTCTTGCTTGGCTGGGTTTTGTTCCATGCGAGGTCTCAATGGCGGCGGTCGGTTCGATTATCCGGCAAATCCGTTCAGTATGCTACGCAGAACTGGGCGGCAATATTGGATCTGCTCATCCATTAGGCCCTTAGAGCCTATCCCGGTAGGTGGGGGGAAGCTCATGGCGACATGCGCGTAGGCGATGCATGGCGAGCGTGGGCAAGGCGCGAGGAGGCCGCATGGCGAGCCATGCAACGACGAGCAACGCAGCGCACGCTTGCCAGGCGCGTCAGGAGCGACTCCCACCTACCGGGATAGGCTCTTAGACCGGCCACAGGGGCGGTTCGTCCATCAGGGCCACCTGCTCGCGCAGCTCCAGGATACGGTCCTGCCAGTAGCGCTGGGTATTAAACCAGGGGAAAGCGGCGGGAAAGGCCGGATCGTCCCAGCGCATCGCCAGCCACGCTGCATAATGGATCAGGCGCAGGGTGCGCAAGGCCTCGACCAGGTACAGCTGGCGCGGGTCGAAATCGCAGAAATCCTCGTAGCCGGCCAGTACGTCGCCCATCTGGCCCACCATCTCGTGACGCTCGCCCGAGAGCAGCATCCACAGGTCCTGCACCGCCGGGCCCATGCGGCTGTCGTCGAAATCGACGAAATGGGGGCCATCGGGCGTCCACAGCACGTTGCCGCCGTGGCAATCGCCGTGCAGGCGCAGCAGGGGCAGCTCGCCGGCCCGCTCGTAGCAGCGCGCCACGCCATCCAGGGCCTGCTCGACCACGCTCGACCAGGCCGCCATCAGCTCGGGCGGGACGAAATCGTGGCTGCGCAGCCAGTCATAGGGCTGGCGGCCGAAGGTGACCGGATCGAGCGCCGGCCGGTGCTCATAGGGCTTGACCGCGCCCTGGGCGTGGATGCGGCCGATGAAGCGGCCGGTCCATTCCAGCACGGCCGGGTCGCCCAGCTCGGGCGCGCGTCCGCCGCGGCGCGGGAAGACGGCAAAGCGGAAACCCTCGAACTGGTGCAAGGTCTTGCCGTCGATGGCCAGGGCCGGCACTACGGGAATTTCCTGCTCCACCAGCTCGGTTACGAAGGCATGTTCTTCCAGGATGGCGGCGTCGCTCCAGCGTTCGGGGCGATAGAACTTGACCACCACCGGCGCGCCTTCCTCGCGCCCGACCTGATAAACCCGGTTCTCGTAGCTGTTCAGCGCCAGCAGCCGGCCATCGCCGTGCATGCCGACGCTGTCGAGCGCATCGAGCACCAGGGCGGGGTCGAGGCGGGCAAAGGGATGTTCGGGGGCATCAAGGTTCGGCTTTTCCATGTGCCCATTGTACGGCGGCGCACGGCGAAGCGGAAATCGGCGCGCTTTCCGCATGGCTGGGTTCGTTCGCGTACGGAGCGCGGCATTGTTACAAGGTTCCATGTCACAAACGCGTCCGGACGCAGTCCGCGTCGGAGCGACAACCTGATTGGAACAAGATGAAGAAGAAGATGAAGATGAGCCTGACCCTGGTCGCCCTCGCTGCCGGCATGGCCGCAGGCGCCGCCATCGCCCAGAACGCCCAGCCGCCGAAGGCCGAGCCGAACATGCAAAAGGTGCTTGATGCGATGGCGTCGCTGAAGCCGAAGCCGATCGAGACCCTGAGCCCGGAAGAGGCGCGCAAGCAGCCGAGCGCCGCCGACGCAGTCAAGAAAGTGCTGTCGGACGCCGGCCAGAGCACCGCGCCGGAACCGGGCGTGACGATGAAGACCCAGACCGTGCAGGGCAAGGGTGGCAGCTTCCCGGTCCATATCTTCACGCCGGAGGGCAATGGCCCGTTCCCGGTCATCGTTTATTACCACGGCGGCGGCTTCGTCATCGCCGACACCAAGGTGTATGAAGCGTCGATCCGCGCGCTGGCCAAGGGGGCCAAGGCGATCGTGGTCTCGGCCGATTATCGCCAGGCGCCGGAGCACAAGTTCCCTACTCAGCCGGAAGACGCCTTCGCCGCCTATAAATGGGCCATCCAGAATGCGAAGCAGTTCAATGGCGACCCGATGCGCGTCGCCGTGGCCGGCGAATCGGCCGGCGGCAACCTGGCGACCGTGGTGTCGATGATGGCGCGCGACCAGAAGGCCCAGCTGCCGGTGCACCAGTTGCTGGTCTATCCAGTGGTCGACAACGACATGAACAACGCGTCGTACAAGAAGAACGCCAACGCCAAGCCGCTCAACAAGGCAATGATGGGCTGGTTCTTCAAGCACTATGGCGCCGATCCGAAGAGCCCGTACGCGCTGCCGTTGAAGGCGACTTCGCTCAAGGGCTTGCCGCCGGCGACCGTGATCACGGCCGAGATCGATCCGCTGATGACTGAAGGCAAGGCCTATGCCGACCTTCTCAAGAAGGAAGGCGTGGCCGTCAATTACCGTCACTTCACCGGCGTGACCCATGAATTCTTCGGCATGGGCGCGGTGGTGCCGAAGGCCAAGGAAGCCCAGCAGTTCGCAGCCGACGAGCTGACCAAGGCGTTCAACGCCAAGCGCTGATGCCATCCCGGCGCCGCGGCCGTTGCGCCGCGGCGCCATCTTCCTTGTGGATAGAGGTTTTTCGTGCCGCCCGGCGGCGCAGGCGTTACACTGGCGCCTTTACGCAAAACCGGCGCTCAGGCGCCATCACCAGACACTCCCATGCATCTCGAACAGCCCCTCTCCGAAAAAGAATTCGACGAACTCGACCAGTTCCTCTTGTCCGACCGTTGCTCCGACGACGCGATGACGATGGACACCCTGCACGGCTTCCTGACCGCGATCGCAATCGGACCGGAAACCATCATGCCGGCCGAATGGCTGCCGCTGGTCTGGGGCCAGGACGAGGCGGCGGCGCCGAAGTGGAAGAACAAGCGCGAAGAAGAAAAGATCATCAACCTGATCATGCGCTTCATGAACGAAGTGCTGATCACCTTCGAAGTCTCGCCAAAAGAATTCGAGCCGCTGTTCGTCGAACACGACTTCGAAGGCAAGACCCTGATCGATCCGGAAGCCTGGTGCTGGGGCTTCTGGGAAGGCGTCGAACTGCGCGCCGACTCCTGGGATCCGATCTGGACCTCGGACGTGGCCGAACTGATCCGCCCGATTTATTTGCTCGGCGCCGACGAGATCGAGGAAGAAGAGCTCGCCCTGGTCGACAACCCGCACAAGATCCACGCGCTGGCGTTGGAGATCGAAGCCAATATTCCAGCCCTGTACCGCTACTGGCTGCCGCTGCGCAAGGCCGCGGTCGAGACCGTGGTGCGCGAGGAGCCGAAGGTCGGCCGCAACGACGATTGCCCTTGCGGCAGCGGCAAGAAGTACAAGAAGTGCTGCGGGGCTGAATTGACCTGATTCAATCGCCACGCTGGCGCCGCAGCCGTCACCCCTGCGGCGCCAACGCCACCCCATGCAGGGCATCGAGCACTTCGACCGGCCCTGCCATCCCCACCAGCAATCCTGCCGCATCGACCACCGGCACCCGCGCCAGACCATGGCGGCCCGCCAGCGCCGCCACGGCGCTCGCCGGCTGCGTCGCCTGCACCGCGATCCCGGCGACCATCAGCTCGGCCACCCGCTCGGCCTCCTTGCGGCCGCGCAGTACGATCAGCGCCCGTGCCTTGATGCTCCACGCTTCCGTCTCGGCCGCTGCCCTCAGTAAGGATTTCAGGGTCAGCACGCCGAGCAGCCGCCCTTCACCATCCACCACCGGCAGCGAAGGCAAGCCATGTTCGAGCAGGATGGCGCGCGCCGTTGCCAGCGGCATGTCGGGCGCGAGCTGCGCCAGCGGCGGCACCACCACGTCCCTCGCATGCAACGCGCGCGCACGGCGCTCGGCCGCATGGTGCTCGGCATCATTGACGATCACGGTCAGGTCGTCGCGCGAGACGTCAAGCGCTTCGCCAAAGTGTTCCAGCGCGGCGTCGATGTCCTCGGCCACCACGGCGGACGGCGCCGCGGCGGACGACAGGATGGGTTTGTGCACATGGTGGGCGCCGGTCACCCGGTTGTAGAGCAGTGCCGCCAGCACCAGCAGCACCGTGTTCAATCCGACCGGCGCCAGCGCGAAAGCGAAGCCGGCCTCGTGCACCGCCGACCCTCCCAGCACCGCCGTCATGGCCACCGCCCCACCCGGCGGATGCAGGCAGCGCAGCAGGAACATCATGGCGATCGACAGGCCGCCGGCCAGCGGCGCGGCGAACATCGGATCGGGCAATAACTGGGCGCAGGCGATGCCGACTACGGCCGACACCACATTGCCGCCGATGACAGGCCAGGGTTGCGCGAGGGGACTCGCAGGCACGCAGAACAGCAGCACGGCCGACGCCGCCATGGGGGCGACCAGCCAGGCGACATGGGCGCCGGGCGCGCTCCAGGCCAGCACGACCTGGCTCAGCACGCCGGACAGCGCCAGGCCGAACAATGCGCCGAACGCGGCCCGCGCTTGGCCGATCGGTGGGAGGACGACCGGGTGCGGCCGCCGCAAAAGGGTGAGAAGAAAGGATGGCATTGCACCAGCGTTGTGCACAAAGGTTGTTATTACAGCATATTTGCACGAATCAGGTGCAACGTCATCCAAAACTCGTGCGACCATGCGCCTGGGTACACGAACCGTCTGTTTGTTCAGCACGCACAGGCAACATGCACCAGGCCGCGTCGTCGTGCTCTGTCAGCCAGGAACAATCGTTCAGCGCCCAGGTTTTTCAAACCGGATGTGAGCCTTCGGGGCGCATGTCCGGGTGACCAGCCAGATACCGCCACAGACCAGGATCAACGCGACGAGGTTTTTCCATTCGAGAATTGTCTCGTTCAAGAACAATGCCGACAATACGGCACCGAACACCGGGACCAAGAAGGCGTACACACTGACTTGTCCAACCGGATTGTGTTTGAGGAGCAAGCTCCATACCGTAAACGCCACTGCCGACAGCGCCGCCAGATAAAGTAGCAAGGCACCAGACTCCGGCGTCATCGCACCGAGACGTCCACCGGCGGCATAGCCGCTTGCCAGCAATAGCGAGCCCCCGATGGTCAGCTGCCAGCCCGTCATCACCATCGCATCCATTTGCTTGGAAACGTGTTTTCCATAGATCGATGCGGCCGACAGCACGAACGCAGCGATGATAATGAACCCCTCACCCTCCAGGGTGGGCGTTGCACCAGCGGCGCCGGCGCCGGTATTCACGGCCAGCACCCCGGCAAAACCGAGCAGGCAGCCAACACTCTTGCGCGTTGAAAGTTTGTCATTCTGATAGACGAGGTGCGCCAGGATCACACTGAAAAATGTCGTCGTTGCATTCAATATCGAGGCACGTACGCCGGACGTATAGGCCAGTCCGATGTAGAAAAACACGTATTGCAGCCAGGTTTGCGCCACGCCAAGCACGGCTAGTTGGCAAAATTGGGGCTTGCTCAAGCGCAGCACGGGCTTTCCGATGATGGCGGCTAGTGCGACCAGGCACAGGCCCGCCAGAAAAAAACGGTAACCTGCGAAAATGAGCTTCGATGGAACGTCCTGTGCGGCAATATTGAGCATCTCGTATCCATTCTTAATCGCTGGATAAGAGCTACCCCACAAGGCACAACACAGCGCCGCCGACAACAGCATGACTGCAGGCTTCGAGAAAAATGCGGGACCATTATACAAAGTTGACTGGTTCATTCGTTGGCTTGCAAGAAGAGAATAGCGATCATCGCCTTCGTGAATGACGATAAAACAAAGCAATTACCCATCGGGTCGTACAGAGGGGCCGGGCTGTCATCCCAGCCCCCCCTTTGCTTCAGACCCGATGTTTCATTGCGGGCCGAGCTTTCCAATTAACGCCGCAAGCTGCGCGACCTCTTCCGGCAGTAGTTCGGTCAGCGGCGCGCGCACCGGACCCGCGCTGTATCCGGAAATGGCAGCCCCGGCCTTGACGATGCTTACTGCGTAACCGGGTTTTTTGTTACGAATGGCCAGATATGGCAGGAAGAAATCGTCGATCAGACGACGCTGGACTGCAAAGTCATCGAGACGGACCGCGTCGTAGAACTCAATAGCCGTTTTTGGGATGAAGTTGAATACTGCTGATGAATAGACCGGTACGCCCAGCGCTTTATAGGCGGCTGCGTACACTTCTGCAGTGGGCAAACCGCCGAGGTAAGTAAGACGGTCACCCAGCTTGCGGCGTATGGTTACCATGGGCTCGATATCGCCGACGCCATCCTTGAAACCGATCAGGTTCGGACAGCGATCGGCCAGTTTCAGCAGGGAGTTTGCGGTGAGCTGGCAGCGGTCACGGTTATAGACGACAACACCAAATTTCACCGACGCGCAAACGGCGGCGACATGCTCGATCAGACCGTCCTGGCTCGCTTCGGTCAGGTAGTGCGGCAGGAGAAGAATGCCATGGGCTCCCAGGCGCTCGGCTTCCTGCGCATAATGGATCGCCATGCGCGTAGGGCCGCCTGCGCCGGCCAAAATCGGCACCCGACCGTGACAGCTTTCCACAGCGACTCTCACGACTTGCGTGTAATCCTCGGGGGTGAGCGAAAAGAACTCCCCTGTCCCGCCGGCGGCGAACAGGGCGCTTGCACCGTACGAAGAAAGCCACTCTAGCCGATTCCTATAAGTGTCTGGCCTGAAGTCGCCGTGTGCATCAAAATCGGTGATTGGGAACGACAGCAGGCCTGAGGACAAGATGTGTTTGACGTCTTGCGGAGTAAACATGATGAGCTACCTTTCAAAGAGAGACAAAAAACAATAATAGCGAGAATGTCATCAGACATCATACAACTACTTTCAACCAAACACCAGCAATCACTACGCTTGAGGCGGAGAAGTGAATGCATCGAACAATTGAGTCATAAGATGTCTGACAACCTAGCAGGAACTGATATCGTACGAACTTTCTATTCCAGTTCAGCAAACACCCCGGCCGGGTCGGTATGCAATACCGTCCCAAGCGGTCCGCCTTCGTCCATGTAATGTGCGGCGCGCCGTCGATACAAGCGATTCAATCGAAAGGATTTGAAAGGTGACGTATCGTGCAAATCCCCGTTCCGGGGCGCAATCGTCCAGATGAGCTCATCGGTTCGATCATTCTCCCGCCGGGTACGCCCTCTGCCTGAAACTGAGAGATGGCGCGCCTGCAGACTTGGTGGAGCACGTCGCGACGGAGCAAAATCGCAGCCCCTGATCTGCGACGCCGACGTCATACGCACCGAATCTGGCTTGCGAGTCCTTTACAAGAGACGCGGACGTTCCTTCTTCCATTCTTATCGGGAGAGACAGTAACCATACCGCGTCCATAGTTCTTGAACCAAAATATCGTGTCAGCGCATTCATGCCATCGCGGTTTATCCTTCCGATGGCAGATGAATTGAAACGGAAGGCTGGCAACGATGCATCACCCCGGAATCGTGCCTCCGGGTACGTTGCACCCTCTCGCGAAATTCTTGACATGCAAACCCAGCCGCGATTCCATCTGGGCTGCGGTATACCCGGCCCCAGCCAGGATCAGGCGGGTTTGCAGGTCTTCCTTGATATACGTGGCGATGTCGTCGCCAAGGTAACGAAGCACCTTGTCGCGCACCTCGACACAGATCAGTGGATAGCGGCGACCGAGAGAGCGCCATAAGGCATGTGCGCCGTCCGATTGGCGCGCGCCGCTGATCAGGCAATTGCCTGCGTCGAGCCACCATCTGTAAATAGTCGAAGCAATGCCGCGACGCTGGTACATCTGGGCATATTTCGAGTGTGGCGCACGAAGGTGCCGCTCGGTTTGCCGGTTGAGTTCGATCAGTCGGTTGAATACCGTGTAGCCCGCCAGTCGTCCGCGCGCCAGGTCCTGGACATACACATAATGTTCTCCGTCGGCTTGCCGATAGCGAAAGGCGAAGTCCGAATGACGAAGGTCGAGCATTGGCAACCCATATAGCGCGTCGCCCAGGCTATTCATGCGCTCGAATAGTTCTTCAAGCTCTGTCTGCAGTTGTTCGGGAGGCTGCGCGACGTCGATCCTCAGTTCGCTCGGAGCATGTCGGATCGTTGCGTCGCCACACAGGCGCTTCAGGCCGTGCCATCGCTCCAGTAAATCCGAATGCAGCGTTGGGGCAAACAAGTTGGCAACATATGGCATGGCATTCATGTGTTGCACCACCAGCCACTCAGTAGCCGCTCCGGCTTGCTCTTCGCACTTACCCGCGCGCTCGACTCCCACTCTTCGACACGTACATTCAATCCGGCATAGATCGCGTGTCCCTGGCCGGCACGAATCTCTCCCCCCGTCTGCAGACTTTCTCCGGCTCTGATGGCACCATATGCCGCGATGTCCACGCGCGCCCTGATTCCCCAGTTTGCTTCAAGGTGGTTTTCGCACAGGATCTCCGCACCGCCATCAATACCATGACCGGCACGGATCACGTCGCGGCCAGTAATCGCGTGCCCAGCGCGGATGCCTTTGCCGCACACGATAGGTCCCGTTACCTCGATGTCATGGCCTGCAAGGCAGTTTCCGCCGATATATATGCCCTCGCGGCAGACGATCGACCAGCCGCAACGCAGGTCGCTGCGGGTACGGATCACCCCTGCCGCTTCCACGCCCCATTGCGCGCTGATACCTTCGCCGGACTCAATGGCGCCTCCACACTGGATGCCGGCGCCGGCGATCAGATCGCCTCCGCACGTGATCGACGTCCCCGCGATGATTGCGCCATGCGCACGTATCGTGCGCCCAGTGTGTAACACCGTGTCGACGTTGATATTTCCGCGTACTTCCAGCCGACCTGCGAATACGACCGCCTGCGCATCGATACTGTCGACGACCCGAATCTCGTTAGTCGGCCCGAACTGGGCTAACAGCCAGACAGCGTCGCCCACGCGGTCGGCCTCGACCAGCGCGTCGAGCAACGGCTGATAATCAGATCCTTGTTCGTGATGGCGCAAAAACCATCGCATCCCACTGACACAAGGCTGCTTCATCCTGATGAAGTTCTTAGTAATATCCATTCGATCTCAATGCACAAGCGCTCGGCTACATACAACCGGGTTATATTATTCAGCGAGAAGTATTGGCTATTTGGCAGCGCTTGACTATTCGGCCCTACTCGTAAGGGAGTCACTTAGGGTGCGGCGAAACCATGCGCAGCTGGTGGCCGCAGAACGGCAACGCAGCCAAGGGGGCAAGGCCATACGGCCGGAGTGTTAGCACATGTTCGAGTACGCGCACCTGCCACGGAATACCCCACTGCCAGCCGCGACGCATCCTGTCGGCGCCAGCGCGTCACCACGAAGGAATCAATAGCGGCAAGCGTGAAAACGGCTTGAGCTGGGAGAGCTTCCGCCTGTGCTGCACAAGGCAGCGCAGGCGTTCTCGGTGCGGACCGCGCAGGTGAGGGCGTGAATATGACGTTGGAGGCCAGGTTCGGCTTTTGTCGGCCCGACGCGATGACGCGCTTGCAGACACCTTCAGGGTGCGCCGCTCGCCGCTGCCTGCTCCGCATGCTCGAGCGCTGTCGGCACGCCACCCATGGCCGGTGGATGTCGCGTATCCGGGATGCTGCGCGCCCGTGGCGGTGCCAACAGCAGCACGTCACAGCGTGTATCGCTCAACACCGTCCACGGCGTCGATTCGGTCAGCCAACCCAGCAGCATTGAATCGGCGCCATCGGCCAGCGCGATGAGGTCGGGCTTGACCGTGCGCAGATAGGTGCGCGTGGCAAGCGCTTCCGGTTGCGCGGTCAAGACCAGCGAAAATTTTGTCAGCGGCCGGCTGAGCCGCCCTAGGAAGGTGGAAAACGCCGCCTGTGCCTGACGCTGCGCTCGCAAGCGGAAATTGTCGATAGACTGGTCGCTGACACCGGCACCGAGCATGGCGCCCTGCCCGGCGGCTCGATAACTGTGCAGGAAGGTGATGTGCGCTTCGGGCAGTAGGTGCATGACGGTTTCGGTGACACGCAGGGCGTCGTCCGAAAAATCGACCGGAACCGCGATCCGCGCGTACGCACAGCGTGGCTCGTTACGTACCAACAGCACCGGACGCCCGCTCATGCGCGCAATCCTGGCCGCCTCGCCGGCGCCGGTCGACGGCCTTTTCCAGTGCGAGTCACAGCCTTCCAACACCACCATGTCGGCCGCGGTCGTCCTGACCCGCGCCGCCACCTGGGCCGCCAGCGCGCCGACGCCGGACGCGATCGTGCAACGTATGCCATAGTGTTCGCGCAGATACTCCGACTGGCAGCTCAGGCGCCGCATCGTACGCTCTTGCTCTGCGCGCTCGGCGTGATGCTCGGACCCGCGCATCCAGGATACGATCCGGCGCGTACCGGCCGGTGTCACCACCGAAAAGATATCCAGCGTGGCGTCCTGCAAATTGCTCACCAGCATGGCAGCACGTTGCGTCACATGCGCCGCGTCATTTCCAGATTTCGTCGCGACCAGAATCCCATACAACATAGCAAGCTCCTCATCAACAAGATGCGCGCAGCGCCGGCGTTTAAACTCGTGTCACGACAGCAGCGCTACGCACAGGTCCAGGATCGACAGTGCCATCCACTGCCCTGGCCACGTTGCAGTATGACGACCTCATGGCATCTTGCCCATTCGCCAAGCCACGTAGGGGCTGCCCTCAGTTGGCGCAGTGTTCGCGCAAGACGTCCACGAGGACGTGACCGATCGGCGCAAGCAGCTGCCCGCGCGGCGGTAAAGCTCTATACTGTCGGGTCGAATATTCACGAAGTTCAGCTCATGCCACGTCTTTGCCGTCGCCGCCCGATTTTCCAGCCTGCTGCGCGTAGCGCACATGCGTAACGCGGACTCGCTTGCGAGCTTTTGGCGCGCCTGTCTTTTTATCGCCGTTTATATCGGCTTGGACATCCTGAGCGGTCCCGAAGCGCGTTACCAGACTATTGCTCCAGTATGGCATCCGGCGGCCGGACTGGCCGCTTATGCCGTGCTCAGGCATGGCAAGCACGCAATCCTGCCGCTGCTCGCAGCGGCGCTGCTCGCAGCAGCCATCACGCCTGCGGTGCCGGCTCGACCGCTCTGGTCGCTGGCGGTCGGGTTGCTACCCTTACCGGTGTACGTGGCGCTCGGCCTGTACATGCGCCGCGTTTTGCCCGGCAGTGCATTTTTCGCCAGCCATCGCGGCCTGCTGCTTTGGGCTGCGGCAGTGACGCTGGGCAGCCTGTGCAGCGCCGTACTGTATGCGCAGATGGTGCCGGCTGGTGGCGCCGGCCAGGAATCTGCATGGATCGCCTTGTTGACGCGCTACACGATCGCCGAAACCGCCGGAATCCTGGTGATCATGCCAGCGGCCTGGTGCCTGCTTGCGTCCGAGCTGAGAAGTGACTTCACGTCCCGGATTTTCAGCTGGGACACTCTGGCCTACACTGTGCTGATCGCCGTGGTGCTTGGCGTAGCGCTGGAGCGAGTGGCCCCGGAATCGGTTGCTTACTATCTGCTCATCCTGCCTCTGGCCTGGGCCGCCGCACGCCAGGGCATGGCCGGTGCGGTCAGCGCCGCCATCGTGCTTGAGGTCGGAGTAACCCTGGCTGCACTACGTCCGCTGGTCTATGCCGAGCAGATGCCTAACGTCCAGATGCTGGTACTTACCCTGACGCTATCCGGATTCCTGATCGGCATCGCCGTCGATATGGCGCGCCGCGCCAGCCACGAGCTGCAGCAGTCCCTGCGACTGGCTGCGGCGGGCGAGATGGCGGCGGCCGTGGCCCATGAGCTGAACCAACCGCTCACTGCCCTTTCGGCGTACGGAAGCGCATGCCAGCGCCTGGTACAACGCGATGGCGGCAATCCGCTGCTGCACAAGACGATCCAGGCGATGGCGGCGGAGTCCCAACGTGCATCGAACGTTCTCAAGCGCCTGCGCGAATTCTTTCGCACCGGCTCCACCCTGCTGGAACCGATCGCGCTGGCGGTTCTGATCCGCGACGCGGTCAATTCATTCGACGAGCAAGCCCAAACGAATGACGTCTGCCTGCAGGTCGATCACTTGCCCGACATCGAGCTGCTGGGAGACCGTGTGCAGCTCGACATCGTTCTGCGCAACTTGCTCGCCAATGCGGTGCAGGCCCTTGCCGGGATGTCCGTGGCGGCCGACCGCACCATTACGGTCGATGCTGGTGTCGACGGCGAAGCGATCTGGATCCGGATCGCCGACACCGGCCCCGGCATTGCCGACAGTATCCGCGCGCGCCTGTTCGAGCCATTTGTCTCGCTCAAGTCGAGCGGGCTCGGCTTGGGGCTGGCCATCAGCCGCTCGATTGTCGAAGCCCATGGCGGTACGCTCACCGTCGAGCCCAGTCAGCACGCCGTCCTCAAGCTCACGCTGCCGACACGCGCTGCCCAAGAAATCTCTAGACAACAAATATGACCACCGAAAATACTGTTTACATCATCGACGACGATGCGGCAGTGCGCGATGCACTGGGTCTTCTGTTGAGCCTGAACGGCTACCGCACCGCCTTTTTCGCTGACGCCGCCGCGTTTTTGGGCGCCTGGACCAGTGACTACCGGGGCTGCATACTGATGGACATTCGCATGCCTGGTATCGATGGTCTGACCTTGCAGAACCTGTTGCTGGAACAAGGATGCCTGCTACCCGTGCTGATTATTACCGGGCACGGCGATGTCGATTCGGCGCGCGCGGCATTTCGCTCGCAGGCAGTCGATTTCCTGGAGAAGCCGCTGCAGGAGGAACAGCTGATAGCGGCGATCGAGGAGGCGCTCGCTCGCCAGTCGGGCCAGCGGGAGCAGACCGAAGCCGAGCGCGCGTACTGTCGGCGCGCGGCGACGCTGACCCCACGTGAGCGCGAAGTCATGCTGTTGGTGTTCGCAGGTCGTCACAATCGCGAGATCGCGCAAGACCTGGGTATAAGCGTACGCACGGTCGAAGTACACAAAGGCAGAATGATGGAAAAGCTGCAGGTGACATCGGTTGCCGACCTCGTACGCCAGCACCTCCAGCATGGCGCCGAGTAAGCGCGATCAGGCCGGCGTGTCGGCCGGCAAGTGATTCATGGGTGCGGAATGAGTTACGTGTTCAGCTTGAGCCTTTATCTCGAGAATGCGGATATTGACGACGTCTCCTCCCTACGTGGCCAGGCGATCGTGGACCCGACGGCGAGGCCCAGCAGCGCGCAGCCAACCGGAGCCAATACCGAAATTCGGTCCGGGCCGTTCGCATCCTGCGGATAGACCAGGGTCAGGCACAACTGGTCCGGCGGCATGTCCATTGAAAATCGCACCGTGGAACGCATCCTGACCACGTCGGGCGGCATCTCGGCCAGGGGCCGAATATCGGCGCGCTCGAGTTCTTCGATAAGGTCGCGTTGATCTTTGCAGGCCTCGACGGGCAGCGCGTCAAGCAAGGCTTCCAGCTGTTGCAGATCGCAGGACGAGATGATGAGGTTTGGTGGGTTTGTCATGGTGACTCTCGGGTTATGGATGTCGGATGGCCGCCCCGTTCCCGGGACGGCTTGAAGCGGATGAGGCTGATCTTCGGTGTTGTCAGGCATGCGCCCCATACTGCACCAGCGAAGCTACTGCTGCCAGTACACCGGCTATCGCACTCGTGACCATGAGACGGGTCCACCAGCGACGCGCCTTCAGGCGCCGCCGCAGCAGTTTCTTGACCAGCTGCCGCTTGCTACGACGTTCGATGCAATGTTTAGCATGCACGCCGCAATCGAGCATCAAGCCGGACTGTTGCTTGTCCATTGAAATACTCCTGAGTACCGGATTAACCGGTATGAAACTGACGATGCCGGCCTGATAACAAGACAGCGCAGCGATGGGGAGTGGTGTGGCTCGAAGGATGTGGCCAGCCTGAAAACCAGGGGCCGTACACATGCTTCGAGCCTAGAAAAGGCCGGCGCGGCCTCGCAGAAGGGAAAAGCAGCAGTTGCTCGCCAGTCGGCAGCGAAGGGCGGCATGACACAGGAAGGCGCCCGCCGGCGCGCGGCGGCTGGACGCATCATTGCGATTCGCCTTGTATCCTTGCCTGGTCATGTCCTTTACCTGAAAAGTCCCGCGCTGCGTCTCTGGTCTTGATGTAGCTACGATCGCTGTAGCAGCACAGTATCGCCTGTCCACGATGCTTGAGGCATCCGTGTCTCGCGTACGGGTTACCCTTATCGTCTAAAAATACTAGCTTCCTGACGGAACCGTCCGTGGCGTCACGCCCTGCATCGTCATGACCACCGGCTTGATCGTCCCGTCCTTATTGAAGTACAAGTGCTCGATCGCCGTCTCGCGATGATGGCCGTCCTTGTCGCCCAACGGCCGGCGGTGATAAACGATATACCAGTCGTCTGTCCCCGGAATATTGGCCACCGAATGGTGCCCCGCCCCATTGGCGATGGTCGTATCCTGCTGCAGGATGGTGCCAATCCGCTTGAACGGACCGAACGGCGACTTGCTCATGGCGTAGGCGACGCGGTAGTCCGGCCCCGTCCATCCCCCTTCCGACCACATGAAGTAGTACACGCCGTTGCGCTTGGCCATGAACGAGCCCTCCACATAGGCCGGATCGGGCGTGATTTCCTTGTAGGTGGTCCCATCCGGGAACGGCACAACGCTCAGCAGGTCGGGCGCCAGCTTGACGACGTTGGCGTGCTTCCAGCCGCCGTAATACATATACACCTGGCCGTCGTCGTCCTTGAACACCATCTGGTCGATCGGTTGGGCGCCGTTGTGGATCTTGTCGATCAGCGGGCGGCCGAGTGCATCCTTGAACGGGCCTTCGGGGCGGTCGCTGACCGCCACGCCGATGCCGCCCAGCTGGCCGTTGGCCTTGATGTCGTTGGCGCCGAAGAACAGGTAGTACTTGCCGTTGTGCTCGATGGCCGATGGCGCCCACACCGCATACGCCGCCCACGAGACGTTCTCGACGTCGAGCACGTTCGTATGCTTGGTCCAATTGACCAGGTCGGTCGACGAGAAGGCGTCGAGGAAGGTCTGCTTCAGATAGGGTTCCCAGATCAGATCTTTCTTTGCCCGCATCCGCTCCTGTTCGGGGGTGAAGCCGCGCGAGGCGCGCGGGGCGCCGTAATGGTCCGAATAGGTGGGATAGATCCAGTACTTGTTGCCGTAGATGCGGATTTCGGGGTCGGCGTACCAACCGGGGACGATCGGGTTGGCGGCGTGGGTGGACAGGCTGATGGCGCCGAGGATTGCGAGTGCCAGGGTTCTTGCGATGAAGCGTGGTTTTCTCTGCATAGGGTCTCCTCCGTTATAACGGGTTTATTTTTTGCTGCGCTACCGCCTTGGGCACCCGCCTACGCGGGTGCGACGGTCGTTTGCTGATCCGGGTCCTGGGTCTCCCCTGCTCCGCTGCCGCCGCGCACGCCATCCAGCACCTGCAGCAGCACGTCGACATTGACCGGCTTGACCAGATGATGCGCGAAGCCGGCAGCCAACGCTGCATCGCGGTCCTGCTGCTGGCCGTAGCCGGTAATCGCGATCAGGGTCGCATCGCGCGTCGCCGGATCCGCCTTCAGTCGGCGCGCCAGTTCGCGCCCGTCGAACTCGGGCAGCCCGATATCAAGCAGGCAGACGTCCGGCCGAATAGCCCGCGCACGTTCAAGCGCCTGCAGCGACGCATGCTCGATCGCCACCTCATGCCCCTGCGCCGACAGCAGCAAGCCCAGCGTCTCGGCAGCGTCATGATTATCGTCCACTACCAGCACGCGCAAGGACCCTGCACCAGCCGGACAGGCAGCACCCGGCACAGGCGCCGGCGTTTCTTCTTCATGCAGCAGCGGCAGGCTGATCACGAAAGTACTGCCCTTGCCCAGCCCCGGACTGGAACACCCCACCGTCCCGCCATGCAGCTCAACCAGATGCTTGACGAGCGCCAGCCCCAACCCAAGCCCGCCCTGCGAGCGGTCCGACGAACGCTCGGCCTGGGTAAACAGGTCGAACACGCGGCCGGTGAGCTCGCGATCCATGCCGATGCCCTCGTCGCGCACGCTCAGCACCAGGCGCGTGCCCAGCACTTCGGCGCGCAGGTCGATGCCGCGCCCCGGGGGCGTGTACTTGGCGGCGTTACCCAGCACATTGGCCACCACCTGCACCAGCCGCGCCTTGTCGCCGCGCACCGCGGCGTGTTCCGGCGGCAGGCGGACGCCGAGCTGCTGCGAGCGCGCATCGATCGTCGGCCGCACCTGCTCCACCGCTTCTTCCACCACCGTGCGCGCCGGCACCCGCGCCTGGCCCAGCGTGATCAGGCCGCGCGTGACGCGCGACACGTCGAGCAGGTCGTCCACCAGGCGCGTCATGTGGCGCACCTGGCGGCCGATGATGGTGCTGCTCTGGTGTACCCGGCGCTCGTCCATATTGCC
>DDKG01000060.1 GCA_002339265.1 Massilia sp. UBA2604
GCCAACTGGTTCGAGCGCGAAGCGTTCGACATGTTCGGCATCCTGTTCGACGGCCACGGCGACCTGCGCCGCATCCTGACCGACTACGGCTTCATCGGCCACCCGTTCCGCAAGGACTTCCCGATCTCGGGCTATGTCGAAATGCGCTACGACCCGGAACAGAAACGCGTGATCTACCAACCCGTCACGATCGAGCCGCGCGAGAACATCCCGCGCGTGATTCGCGAAGAGACCTACGGGACGAAATAATGGCTGAGCTTAAGAACTACACCCTGAACTTTGGTCCGCAGCACCCGGCAGCGCACGGCGTGCTGCGCCTGGTGCTCGAACTCGACGGCGAGGTGATCCAGCGCGCCGACCCGCACATCGGCCTGCTGCACCGCGGTACCGAGAAGCTGGCGGAAACCCGCACCTACCTGCAATCGGTTCCGTACATGGACCGCCTCGACTATGTGTCGATGATGTGCAACGAACACGGCTACGTGCTGGCGATCGAAAAGCTGCTCGGCATCGAAGCGCCGATCCGCGCCCAGTACATCCGCACGATGTTCGACGAGATCACCCGCATCCTGAACCACCTGATGTGGCTTGGCGCGCACGCGCTGGACATCGGCGCCATGGGCCCGTTCCTGTACTGCTTCCGCGATCGCGAAGACCTATTCGACGTCTACGAGGCGGTGTCGGGCGCGCGCATGCACGCGGCCTATTACCGTCCCGGCGGCGTCTACCGCGACCTGCCGGACACCATGCCGCAACACAAGCAGTCGCCGATCCGCAGCGCCAAGGCGATCGCCGAGCTGAACGAACACCGCCAGGGTTCGGTCATCGACTTCCTCGACGCGTTCACGAAGCGTTTCGACGGCTATGTCGACGAATACGAAACCCTGCTGACCGACAACCGTATCTGGAAGCAGCGTACCGTCGGCATCGGCGTCGTGTCGCCGGAAGACGCGAAAGCGATGGGCTTCACCGGCGCCATGCTGCGCGGCTCGGGCATCGCCTGGGACCTGCGCAAGCACCAGCCATACGCTGCCTACGACAAGGTCGAGTTCGACATCCCGGTCGGCACCAACGGCGACTCCTACGACCGCTACCTGGTGCGCGTGGAAGAACTGCGCCAGTCGAACCGCATCATCAAGCAGTGCCTGGCCTGGCTGCGCGCCAACCCGGGCCCGGTGATGATCGACAATAACAAGATTGCGCCGCCGAACCGGATGGACATGAAGTCCAATATGGAATCGCTGATCCACCACTTCAAGCTGTTCACCGAAGGCTTCCACGTCCCCGAGGGCGAGGCCTATGCCGCGGTCGAGCACCCGAAGGGCGAATTCGGCATCTATATCGTCTCCGACGGCGCCAACAAGCCATACCGCCTGAAAATCCGCACTCCGGACTACGTCCACCTGCAGAGCCTCGACGAGATGGCACGCGGCCACATGATCGCTGACGCGGTGGCCATCATCGGTACCCAGGACATCGTGTTCGGTAGTATCGACCGGTAAAGGGAAGGGCAGAGAGAAGACTATGTTATCCGCGCAGTGCTACCAAAAAATCGATCGCGAGCTGGCCAAGTATCCAGCCGATCAACGCCAGTCGGCCGTGATGGCTTCGCTGGCCCATGCCCAGGTCGAACTGGGCTGGTTGTCGCCTGAAACCATGCAAGAGATTGCCGACTACATCGGCATGCCGGCCATCGCCGTGCAGGAAGTGGCGACTTTCTACAATATGTTCAACATCAAGCCGGTCGGCAAGCACAAGATCACCGTGTGCACCAACCTGCCATGCGCGCTGTCGGGCGGCGAACGCGCCGGCCAGTTCCTGAAGGACAAGCTGGGCATCGACTACCGCGACACCACCGAAGACGGCCAGTTCACCTTGCTGGAAGGCGAGTGCATGGGCGCCTGCGGCGACGCACCGGTCATGCTGGTGAATAACCACCGCATGTGTTCGTTCATGAGCGACGCCAAGATCGACGCCCTGGTAGAGGAACTGAAGAAATGACCAGTCTGCACGACCGTCACATCAAACCGCTGATCCTCGCCAACCTGAACGGCGAGAACTGGCACCTGGCCGACTACGTCAAGCGTGGCGGCTATTCGGCGCTGCGCCGCATCATCGAAGAAAAGATCACCCCTGAGCAGATCATCGCCGACATGAAGGCTTCGGGCCTGCGTGGCCGCGGCGGCGCCGGTTTCCCGACCGGCCTCAAGTGGAGCTTCATGCCGCGCCAGTTCCCGGGCCAGAAATACCTCGTCTGCAATACGGACGAAGGCGAGCCGGGCACGTTCAAGGACCGCGACATCATCCGCTACAACCCGCATGCGCTGATCGAAGGCATGGCCATTGGCGCCTACGCAATGGGCATCACCGTGGGTTACAACTACATCCACGGCGAGATCTTCCAGGATTACCTGCGCTTCGAGGAAGCGCTGGAAGAAGCGCGCGCGGCCGGCTTCCTGGGCAATAACATCCTGGGTTCGGAATTCTCGTTCCAGCTGCACGCCCACCACGGCTACGGCGCCTATATCTGCGGCGAGGAAACCGCGCTGCTGGAATCGCTCGAAGGCAAGAAGGGCCAGCCGCGTTTCAAGCCGCCATTCCCGGCCTCGTTCGGCCTGTACGGCAAGCCGACCACGATCAACAATACCGAGACCTTCGCGGCCGTCCCGTTCATCCTGAACATCGGCGCCGAGAACTATATGGCGCTGGGCAAGCCGAACAACGGCGGCACCAAGATCTTCTCGATCTCGGGCGACGTCGAGCGTCCAGGCAACTACGAAGTCCCGCTGGGCACGCCATTCGCGACCCTGATGGAACTGGCAGGCGGCATGCGCGGCGGCAAGAAGATCAAGGCCGTCATTCCTGGCGGTTCGTCGGCGCCTGTCGTGCCTGGCGACATCATGATGCAGACCGATCTCGACTACGATTCGATCGCGAAAGCGGGTTCGATGCTGGGATCGGGCGCCGTCATCGTCATGGACGAGACCCGCTGCATGGTCAAGTCGCTGCTGCGCCTGTCCTACTTCTATTACGAAGAATCGTGCGGCCAGTGCACCCCGTGCCGTGAAGGCACCGGCTGGATGTACCGCATGGTCCATCGCATCGAGAACGGCCAGGGCCGTCCGGAAGACATGGACGTGCTGAACAACGTCGCCGACAACATCAAGGGCCGCACCATTTGCGCGCTCGGCGATGCGGCCGCGATGCCAGTCCAGGCGATGATCAAGCACTTCCGCCAGGAATTTGAATATCACATCGAGCACAAGCACTGCCTCGTGCCCGCATACCTTTAAACCAGGTCAGGTAACGATCAAATGGTTGAAATCGAATTAGACGGCAAGAAAGTCGAAGTCCCACCAGGTTCCATGGTGATGGACGCCGCAAACAAACTCGGCACCTA
>DDKG01000061.1 GCA_002339265.1 Massilia sp. UBA2604
GCCGCCGATGGTGATCACGCGCGTCACGCCGGCGATCGCGGCGGCGGCCAGCACCATCTGGTTCTTCACGCCGTCCGGGGTCGGCACGACCATGATGATTTCTTTCACGCCGGCGACGTGGGCCGGGATCGCGTTCATCAGCACCGACGACGGATACGCCGCCTTGCCGCCCGGGACATAGATGCCGACGCGGTCCAGCGGGGTCACGCGCTGGCCCAATACCGTGCCATCGGGCTCGGTGAAAGTAAAGCCGGTCGAGGCGTCCTTCTGGCGCTCGTGGAACACGCGCACGCGATCGGCCGCCACCTGCAGCGCGGCGCGCTGGGCTTCGGGCAGCGAGGCCAGGGCCTGCTCCAGCTCGGCCTGGCCAATATCGAATTCGGTCATCGACTTGGCGCCGCCGTTCGGGATGCGGTCGAACTTGTTGGTGTACTCCAGCACAGCCGCATCGCCGCGCGCCTTCACGTCGCGCAGGATATGCGCGACCGCGGTCTCGATGGCGTCATCGGTTTCCGCTTCGAACGCCAGCAGGGCGTCGAGGGTGTTCTTGAAGTCGGGCGCGGTGGAGTCTAACTTGCGGATCTGTACTGCCATGATGCTTCAGCCTTGTCGTTGGGAGGCGCGTTCGAACGCCTCGAGAATCGGTTGCAGACGCTCGCGCTTGAGCTTGAGCGCGGCCTGGTTCACCACCAGGCGCGAGGAGATGTCCATGATTTTTTCGACTTCGACCAGGTTGTTGGCGCGCAGCGTGCCGCCGGTCGAGACCACGTCGACGATGGCGTCCGACAGGCCGACCAGCGGGGCCAGCTCCATCGAGCCATACAGTTTGATGAGGTCGACGTGCACGCCCTTGCTGGCGAAGTGCTCGCGCGCGGTGTTGACGAACTTGGTCGCCACCCGCAGGCGCGCGCCCTGGCGCACGGCGCTGTCGTAGTCGAAGCCGGCGTTGACGGCGACCGACATGCGGCACTGGGCGATGCGCAGGTCGATCGGCTGGTACAGCCCTTCTCCGCCATGCTCGAGCAGCACGTCCTTGCCGGCCACGCCGAAGTCGGCCGCGCCATGCTGGACGTAGGTCGGCACGTCGGAAGCGCGCACGATCAGCACCCGCACGCCGGGGTCGTTGGTCGAGAGGATCAGCTTGCGCGAAGTCTCGGGGTTTTCCAGCACCTCGATCCCGGCCGCCGACAGCAGCGGCAGGGTGTCTTCGAAGATGCGGCCCTTGGAGAGCGCCAGGATCAGCTGGGGCTCGCCAATTACCCCATTTACGCCATTGAATGTCATTTGCTCAGGTTTACTTAATACGTACGATATCGGCGCCAACCGCCGACAGTTTCACTTCCATCCGGTCGTAGCCGCGATCGAGGTGGTAGATGCGGTCGATCAGCGTCGTGCCTTCGGCCGCCATGCCGGCGATCACCAGCGAGGCCGAAGCGCGCAGGTCGGTCGCCATCACCGGCGCGCCGACCAGGCGCGGGACGCCCTTGATGAAGGCGGTATTGCCCTCGGTCGAGATGTGCGCGCCCAGACGGTTCATCTCTTGCACGTGCATGAAGCGGTTCTCGAAGATCGTCTCGGTGACTTTCGAGGCGCCGTCGGCGATCGTGTTGACGGCCATGAACTGCGCCTGCATATCGGTCGGGAAGCCCGGATATTCGGTGGTGCGGAACGATACCGGACGCGGACGGCCGTCCATCTGTGCGCGGATGGTGTCGCCGCCGACGGTCAGCTGCAGGCCGATCTCGCGCAGCTTGTCGAGCGCGACGTCGAAGATGTCGGTGCGGGTATTGGTCAGCACGATGTCGCCGCCGGTGGCCGCCACCGCGCACAGGAAAGTCGCCGCTTCGATGCGGTCCGAGATCACGGCATGCTGCGCGCCGTGCAGTTCGTCGACACCCTGGATCACCAGGCGGTCGGTGCCGATGCCCTCGATCTTCGCGCCCATGGCCACCAGCAGGTTGGCCAGGTCGGTCACTTCCGGTTCGCGCGCCGCGTTCTCGAGCACCGTCTCGCCCTCGGCCAGCGTCGCGGCCATCAGGAGGTTCTCGGTGCCGGTCACGGTGATCATGTCGGTGTGGATGCGCGCGCCCTTCAGCTTCTTGGCCTTGGCGTAGATGTAGCCGCCCTCGATCGTGATCTCGGCGCCCATCGCGCGCAGGCCCTTGATGTGCTGGTCGACCGGACGCGAGCCGATCGCGCAGCCGCCCGGCAGCGAGACCTTGGCTTCGCCGAAGCGCGCCAGCAACGGGCCCAGCACCAGGATCGAGGCGCGCATGGTCTTCACCAGCTCGTACGGCGCTTCGAGCGTGTCGATGGCGCTGCCGTTCATGGTGACCTTCTCGTCATCCTGCTGGACCTTGAGACCGGTCTTTTCGAGCAGTTTGAGCATGGTGCGCACGTCATGCAGGCGCGGCACGTTCGACAGCTGCAGGTCGCCGGCGGTCAACAGCCCGGCGCACAGGATGGGCAACGCCGCGTTCTTGGCGCCGGATACCGAAATCTCACCAGCCAGGCGCTTGCCGCCGACGATCTGGAGCTTGTCCATGCTTATCCTCCGAATTCTTCAGGGGTCAGGGTTTTCATCGACAGCGCGTGGATTTCCTCTCGCATGCGGTCGCCCAGCGCGGCGTACACGATCTGGTGACGCTGGATGGGACGCTTGCCGGCAAAGGCAGGCGAGACGATCACGGCCTCGAAGTGATGGCCATCGCCCTTCACGTCGAGGTGGGTGCATTCGAGGCCGGCGCTGATATAGCCGTGGATCAGTTCGGGTGTGGTCGCCAAGATAACTCCAGTTAAACTTTGTACTATTTACTATTAATGGCGCAGATTGTAGCCGCGCTTGAGCAGATTGATCGCCACGCCCGTCAGCACCGCGAAGAACACGGTCACGACGGCCAGGCTGATCCAGGGCGAAACGTCGGACTGGCCGAAGAACCCATAGCGGAACCCGTCAATCATATAAAAGAACGGGTTGAAATGCGAGACGGCCAGCCAGAAAGGCGGCAGTTTTTGGACGGAATAGAACACACCGGCCAGGAAGGTCGCCGGCATGATCAAGAAGTTCTGGAATGCCGCGAGCTGGTCGAACTTCTCGGCCCAGATGCCGGCGATGGTGCCCATGGTGCCGAGGATGGCCGCGCCCATCAGGGCGAACACCACGATCCACACCGGGGCCACGAATTCCAGGTGGGCGAACCAGGCGGTGATGATGAACACGCCGGCGCCGACCACGAGGCCGCGCAGCACCGACGCCAGCACGTAGGCCGACAGGATCTCGGCGTGCGACAGCGGCGGCAGCAGGATGAAGACCACGTTGCCGCTGATCTTGGACTGGATCAGCGACGAGGACGAGTTGGCGAAGGAATTCTGCAGCACGCTCATCATCACCAGGCCCGGGATCAGGAACGACGTGTAGGCCACGCCTTCGAGCATCTCGACCCGGCCGTCGAGCACGTGGCCGAAGATCAGCAGGTACAGCATGGCGGTGACCACCGGCGCGGCCACGGTCTGGGTCGCGACCTTCCAGAAGCGCAGCGACTCCTTGTAGAACAGGGTACGGAAACCGATCGAGAACATTATTTACCTTCCTCCATGATCTGGATGAAGATGTCCTCGAGGTCGGCCTGCTCCAGCTGCATCTCGTCGATGACGGCGCCGTTCTCGCGCAGGCGCGCCAGGATCGGCTCGACCTCGCTGTAGTCGTTCACGCGCAGCGTGTACTTGTTCCCATTCGCGTGCTCGTCATGGGATACAAGAGGTCGAAGCTCGTGCGGCAAATCACCCGACTTCAGGTGCACCACCAGCTGCGAGCCCGACACGCGGCGCAGCAATGCGCTCATGGTGTCCAGCGCCACCACATTGCCGCGCCGGAGCATGGCCACGCGCTGGCACATGGCCTGCGCTTCTTCGAGGTAGTGGGTGGTCAGCACCACGGTGTGGCCGCCCTCGCGGTTCAGGCGCGCGATGAACTTCCACAGGGTCTGGCGCAACTCGACGTCGACGCCGGCGGTCGGCTCGTCGAGCACGATCACGGGCGGACGGTGCACCAGGGCCTGCGCCACCAGCACGCGCCGCTTCATGCCGCCCGACAGCGCGCGCATGTTCACGTCGGCCTTGTCGGTCAGGTCCAGGTTGTGCATCACCTCGTCGATCCAGGCGTCGTTGTTGCGGATGCCGAAGTAGCCCGACTGCAGGCGCAAGGTTTCGCGCACGGTGAAGAAGGGATCGAACACCAGCTCCTGCGGCACCACGCCCAGGCGCTTGCGGGCTTCGCGGAAGTCGGAGACGACGTCGTGGCCGTGGATGCGCACCGTACCCGCGTCGGGTCGGATCAGGCCCGCGATGGTGGAAATCAGGGTGGTCTTGCCGGCGCCGTTCGGGCCCAGCAGGCCAAAGAATTCGCCTTCCTGGATGTCCAGGGAGACGCCCTTCAGGGCCTTGAAGCCCTTGTAGCTCTTCTCGACGCTATCAATCTGGATTGCTGTCATGCTTGTTGGATGGCGCGGCGCGCGAAGTGGTAAGCGCACCGGGGGACCGTGCGGGGAAACGGTCCATTATAGGTGAAATCGCCATGTCAGGCGGACAGAGGGGAGATTCGCGTAGGGGGCGCGAGGCAGACAAATGATGGAGGCAAAAAAACAATCGGCGGCCGATGGCCGCCGATGTCGTCAGGCTTGCGGGAGCAGCGTGTCGACCCCGTACAGGGCCGCCAGCTTTTGCACGTTGTCCGGCACGTTCACGAAGGTGAGCCGGTGGCCGGCGTCCAGCGCGCGGCGCTGCCAGGCCAGCAGCAGGGCCACGCCGGACGAATCGGCCGCCTGCACGCCGCCGAGATCGAACACGGTCTCGCCGGCGCGGATCGCCGCCGCGCCCTGCTCCAGCGCCTGGTGGGCGGTCAGGAAGGTCAGGGCGTCGATCGACAGCATCGG
>DDKG01000062.1 GCA_002339265.1 Massilia sp. UBA2604
GCCGCAAAGGAGAGAACATGAGTTGGTTGGAAAAGCTGCTGCCCCCTCGGATCCAGCGCTCCGATGCCGCAAACCGCAAGACCATGCCGGAAGGCCTCTGGGTCAAGTGCCCGTCGTGCGAGTCGGTGCTGTACCGTCAGGACATCGAGTCCAATCTGCACGTGTGCCCGAAGTGCGACCACCATATGCGCATCCGCGCCCGCGACCGCCTCGACGCCCTGCTCGATGAAGGCGGCCGCTACGATATCGGCCAGGAAACGCTGCCGGTCGATACGCTCAAATTTAAAGACAGCAAGAAGTATCCGGATCGCCTGAAGGCGGCCATGGACGCCACTGGCGAGACCGATGCGCTGATCGTGCAGGGCGGCTCCATCATGAGCCTGCCGGTCGTCGTCGCCGCCTTCGAATTCGAATTCATGGGCGGCTCGATGGGTTCCGTCGTCGGCGAGCGCTTCGTGCGCGGTGCGCAAGTGGCTCTGGAGCAGAAGGTGCCGTTCATTTGCATCACCGCCACCGGCGGCGCCCGCATGCAGGAAGGCCTGCTGTCGCTGATGCAGATGGCCAAGACCACCGCCATGCTGACCAAGCTGTCGGAGAAAAAGCTGCCGTTCATCAGCGTGCTGACCGACCCGACCATGGGCGGCGTCTCGGCCTCGTTCGCCTTCATGGGCGACGTCGTCATCGCCGAGCCGAAGGCCCTGATCGGCTTCGCCGGTCCGCGCGTGATCGAGAACACTGTGCGCGAGAAACTGCCGGAAGGCTTCCAGCGCGCCGAGTTCCTGGTTACCAAGGGCGCCGTCGACATGATCGTCGACCGCCGCAAGATGCGCGAAGAAATCGCGCGCCTGCTGGCCCTGCTGCAAAACCAGGCGACCGAAGTCCTGGCCTGATAGACACAAGGGCGACTCAGGTCGCCCTTTCTGCTCGCGCGTCCCCCGGCGCGACCGGGCGCCTCTACCGTATTCATTCATGTCCCCACTTCCGACCACCTTGCCCGATTGGCTGGCCCTGCTCGAGTCGCGCCATGCCGAAACCCATATCGACATGGGCCTCGACCGCGTGCGCGCCGTCAAGGAGCGCATGGAACTGGCCTTCGAATGCCCGGTGATCATGGTCGCCGGCACCAACGGCAAGGGTTCCACCTGCGCGATGCTCGAATCGGTGCTGCTGCAGTCCGGCTACCGCGTCGGCCTCTACATCAAGCCGCACTTCCTCGACTTTAATGAGCGCGCCCGCATCAATGGCGAAATGGCGTCCGATGAAGCGCTGGTCCAGGCCTTCAACGACGTCGAAGCCGCCCGCGCCGATACCGACCTGACGTATTTCGAATTCACCACCCTGGCCATCGCCCACCTGATCTCGAAAAGCGGCGTCGACGTCGCCATCCTCGAGGTCGGCCTGGGCGGGCGCCTGGACGCGGTCAACGTCATCGACGCCGACGTGTCCATCGTCACCAGCATCGACATCGACCACACGTCCTACCTGGGCGACACGCGCGAAAAAATCGGCTTCGAAAAGGCCGGCATCTTCCGCCCGGGCAAGCCGGCCATCTGCAGCGACCCGGTGCCGCCGCAATCGCTGATCGACCACGCCGAACGGATCGGCGCCGACCTGTGGCTGCTCGGCCGCGATTTCAACTACCAGGGCGACCAGCAGCAGTGGAGCTACGGCGGTCGCGGCCAGCGCCGCAACTCGCTGGCCTATCCGGCCCTGCGCGGCGCCAACCAGCTGCTCAACGCCTCGGCCGCGCTGGCTGCGCTCGAGGCGCTGCGCATGCAGTTGCCGTGCGGCGCCCAGGAAACCCGCGCCGGCCTGGCCATGGTCGAACTGCCGGGCCGCTTCCAGGTGCTGGCGGGCCGTCCGACCCAGGTGCTGGACGTCGCCCACAATCCCCACGCCGCCGCCGCGCTGGCCCAGAACCTGGGCAATATGGGCTTCCACCGCTTTACGTATGCCGTGTTCGGCATCATGGAAGACAAGGACATCGATGCGGTGATTGCGCCGATGGCCGGCATCATCGATCACTGGTGCGTGACCAAGCTCGATTCGCCGCGCTCGGCAGAGCCGGAAGCGCTGGCCGAGAAGCTGCGCGAACTCCGTCCGGCCGGCGCCAAGGATGACGATTTTTCTGTGAGTAATTTCGCAACGCCAGCCGAGGCGTATGCGAATGCGCTGAGCCGGGCAGGGGAGAATGATAGAATTGTGGTCTTTGGCTCTTTCTACACGGTTGCAGGCGTCATGGCGGCCCGTAAATCGAGTCTTCACTGACCTTCTTCACCCTACTACCTGAACCACATGGGCTTGTTCTCGTTCGGCAATAAAAACAAGCAAGAAACTGTCCGGGACAGCGGTCACTTCGTCAAGGACGAGGACGCCGCCTATACCGAGCGCGCCCGTTCCAAGCGCGCAAGCTCCGCCGGTGATGGCGCGCGCCGCACCAGTCGCGGCGACCCGATCCTTCCCGAGAAGAAGCGCGCCCGCCGCCGCCTGGTCGGCGCCATCGCGCTGGTGCTTGCGGCGGTCGTCGCGCTGCCGATGCTGCTCGACTCCGAACCCAAGCCGCTGGCCACCGACATCGCCATCCACATCCCGGACAAGGACAAGGCCGCCCCGCTGCCGGTGCCGTCCGAACAGGTGGCGCCATCGGCCAGCGTCGACAGCGACGAGGAGATCATCGAGCCGGCGCCTGTGACCGGCGCCGACGCAAGCGACGCACCTGCGACGGCCCCGACGGCAAGCGATCCGCCGCCGATGCGCATGCTGGAGCAGGCCGAGCCGCCGAAGCCCGAACCAAAGCCGGAACCGGTCAAGCCAAAGGCCGAACCGAAGCCCGAGCCGAAGCCCGAGCCAATCCGGCCCGAACCGAAGCCGGAACCAAAACCCGAAAAGAAACCCGAGCCAGTGAAGAAGCCGGCCGAGACCCATCCGAAGGCCGTGGACGTCGTCAAGCCCGCGCCGAAGGACGACGCCGCGCGCGCCATGGCCATCCTCGAAGGCAAGCCGGCCGAGCCGCAGAAGGCGCAAGGCCCGGCGCCGCGCTTCGTGGTGCAGGTCGCCGCCCTGGCCAGCCAGGAAAAGGTGACGGAATTGCAGGAACGCCTGCGCGGCGCCGGCATCGCCTCGTTCACCCAGAAGTCGGGCGAGCTGATCCGTGTGCGGATCGGTCCGTTCAGCAAGGAAGAAGCCGAGAAAACGCGCGCCAAGCTGGGCGGCATCGGCCTGTCCGGCACCATGGTGCCGCTCTGACCCTGTTCTGAAGCGTGACGATCTTCGATTACCTGGTGCTGTTCGTGCTGATCTGCTCTGTCGTCATCAGCACCTTGCGCGGCCTGGTCAAGGAAATCCTGTCGCTGCTGGGCTGGATCGTCGCCTTCGTGGTGGCCAATGCCTACGGCGCAGGCCTGGCGCCGCTGCTGCCGGAAGTGATTCCCGGCGACACGGCGCGCCTGATCGTGGCCTTCATCGCGCTGTTCCTGGGCGTGCGGATATTGATGGGCCTGCTGTCCCTGGCAATCGGGGCGCTGGTGGAGGCCACCGGCCTCTCGCTGGCGGACCGCGGCCTTGGTGGTTTGTTTGGATTGGCGCGTGGCATTGTAATCGTGCTGGCCGGCGTCATATTGTGTGGGATGACGGACATTCCGAAGCAGGCATTCTGGCAAGAGGCCTTGCTGTCGCCGATCGCCGAGAGCGGCGCCCGTACCGTCAAGCCCTTCCTGCCCGCTGCCATGGCGCAGCACGTGAACTTTTGACCAGCATTCCTCAGTCGTAGAACTTTTTCTGTAATCAAGCACTCAAGCTTTTAGGAGCACACCATGTGTGGCATCGTCGGCGTCGTTTCTCACTCTCCCGTCAACCAGTTGCTGTATGACGCATTGCTGCTGCTGCAGCACCGCGGCCAGGACGCGGCGGGCATTGCGACCAATCACAGCAGCATGTTCTCGATGTTCAAGGCCAATGGCCTGGTCCGGGACGTGTTCCGCACCCGTAATATGCGTTCGCTGCAGGGCAATACCGGGATCGGCCACTGCCGCTACCCGACCGCCGGTTCGTCGAGCGAAGAAGAAGCGCAGCCGTTCTACGTCAACGCACCATTCGGCATCACGCTGGCCCACAACGGCAACCTGACCAACCAGGCAGTGCTGAAGGACGAGCTGTTCCGCAACGACCGCCGCCATATCAACACCGACTCCGACTCCGAAGTGCTGCTCAACGTGCTGGCCCACGAGATCCAGGAAGCGGCCGACGGCTACTCGCTCGACGCCGACGCCGTGTTCAAGGCGGTTGCCGCCGTGCACCGCCGCGTGCGCGGCGCCTACGCCGTGGTGGCGCAGATCGCCGGCCATGGCATGCTGGCCTTCCGCGATCCGTTCGGCATTCGTCCGCTGTGCCTGGGCATCAACGAGACCGAGCAGGGCAATGAATACCTGGTGGCCAGCGAATCGGTCGCCCTGGAAGGCCTGGGCTTCCGCTTCGTGCGCGACATCGCGCCGGGCGAGGCCGTCTTCATCGACGAAAACAACCAGCTGCACGAGCGCCAGTGCGCCGAGAACCCGTCGCTCAATCCGTGCGCCTTCGAGTTCGTCTACCTGGCCCGTCCCGACTCCGTGATCGACGGCGCCTCGGTCTACGCTACCCGCCTGCGCATGGGCGAATACCTGGCAGATAAAGTCAGCAAGGAAATCCCGGTCGACGAGATCGACGTCGTGATGCCGATCCCCGATTCCTCGCGTCCGGCCGCGATCCAGCTGGCCCTGAAACTCGGCGTGGAATACCGCGAAGGCTTCATCAAGAACCGCTACATCGGCCGCACCTTCATCATGCCGGGTCAGGGCATGCGCAAGAAATCGGTGCGCCAGAAGCTGAACGCCATCAGCTCCGAGTTCAAGGACAAGAACGTGCTGCTGGTCGACGACTCGATCGTGCGCGGCACCACCAGCCGCGAGATCGTGCAGATGGCGCGCGAAGCCGGCGCCCGCAAGGTGTTCTTCGCCTCGGCCGCGCCACCGGTGCTGTACCCGAACGTGTACGGCATCGACATGCCGACCCGCGACGAGCTGATCGCCCACGGCCGCACGACCGAGGAAGTGTGCCGCGAGATCACCGCCGACCGCGTGGTGTACCAGGACGTCGACGCGCTCAAGCGCGCGATCTCGGACGTCAATCCCGAGCTGAAGAATTTCGAGGCGTCGTGCTTCGACGGTGTCTACATCACCGGCGACGTGACCCCGGAATACCTGGATCGCCAGGAATCGGCGCGTCACAATCCGAAGGCCAAGGACGTCGAGGACAAGGTGCGCACCCAGCTCAACCTGAACCCCCCGGTGGCTGCCGAGTAAGCCATGTCGGATAAACAAGGCTACGGCTTCACCACCACCATCCTGCACAACGATCGGCGCAAGACGATCGAGCAGGGCTCGCTGCACAAGCCGGTGCACACCTCGGTCGCCTTCGGCTATGCCGACGCGCGCCAGCTGGCCTCGGTGTTCCAGGGCAAGGAGCCGGGCTTCCGCTATGGCCGCCAGGGCAATCCGACAGTGTCGGCGCTGGAAGACAAGATCAGCAAGATGGAAGACGGCGTCGCCACCCTGTGCTTCGGCACCGGCATGGCGGCGATCGGCGCGCTGTTCCAGGCCCTGCTGAAAGCGGGCGACCACATCGTGTCGTCGAGCTTCCTGTTCGGGAACACCAACAGCCTGTGGCAGACGGTGGCGGCCCAAGGCGTCGACGTCGCGTTCGTGGATGCCACCGACGTGGCCCAGGTCGAGGCGGCATTGACGCCGTCCACCCGCCTGGTGTTCGTCGAGACGATCGCCAATCCGCGCACGCAAGTGGCGGACCTGGCCCGCATCGGCGAACTGTGCCGCGCGCGCGGCATCCTGTACGTGGTCGACAACACGATGACCACGCCCTGGCTGTTCCGTCCCAAGGACGTGGGCGCCGGGCTGGTGGTCAATTCGCTGACCAAGTCGATCGGCGGCCACGGCATCGCGCTGGGCGGTGCGCTGACCGATACCGGCCTGTTCGACTGGGCCGCGTATCCAAACATCGCCCCGAACTTCCGCAAGCAGGCACCAAGCGCGCAAGGCATGGCCCAGCTGCGGGCCAAGGCGTTGCGCGACTTCGGCGCCGCGCTCGGGCCGGAAGCGGCGCACCACATTGCGGTCGGCGCCGAGACGCTGGCCCTGCGCATGGAGCGCACCTGCGCCAATGCGCTGGCGCTGGCGACGATGCTCGAAGCCGACGACCGGGTGGCGGCCGTCCACTATCCGGGCCTGGCCTCGCATCCACAGCATGGGATCGTCAGCGAGCTGTTCCGTTCCGGTGGTTCGCTGCTCAGCTTCGAGCTGAAGGACGACATCGATCCGTTCGACTACCTGAATCGCCTGAAACTGGCGATCCCGGCGTCGAACCTGGGCGATAACCGGACGCTGGTGATCCCGGTGGCGCACACGATCTTCTTCGAGATGGGCCCCGAGCGGCGCGCCAGCATGGGCATCGCGGAAGGCTTGATCCGGGTGTCGGTGGGCATCGAGGACACCGATGACCTGGTCGGCGACTTCCGCCAGGCGCTGGATGCGTAAAGCGAGGTAAAACCTTTCGGATCGGGCCGGCAAATGCCGGCCCTGTCATTTTTGCGGTTGAGCCCAGCCGTAAAACACGGCTATCATGGACTTTTACCAGCCCAGCCTTACGGTATGCCCATGAAACGATTCCTGTCCTGCCTGTCCCTTTCGGTTTCTGTCGCGATCAGTGGCGCCGCCTTCGCCGGCGAGCTCGAGGATGCCAATGCCCTGTTCGAGAAAAAGGACTATGCGGGCGCGCTCAAGCTGTACACCAAGCTGGCCAATGCCGGCAATCCGCAAGCCCAGCAGCAGCTGGGCCAGATGTACTGGTATGGCGAAGCCGGCGCGGTCGACGAGGCCAAGGCCAAGGAGTTGTTCGAGAAATCGGCCGCCAAGGGCAACAAGGTGGCCGCCGACTCGCTCGTGATCATGCAGCAGCGCGTCGAACGCCGCGCCGAGATCGACTACTGGATCAAGGGCTACGATGGCGCCGACCTGCAGTCGGGCGAGTACCGCTGCCCGTCGCCGCGCATCCCGACGGTGTCGAAGGTGAACGACGAGATCGAGCGCGTGAACAATGCGGTGACTGCCTGGCAGGATTGCTACAACAAGATGGTGACCAACCTGAATGCGCAGTCGCCGCTGACCAAGCGCATCCCGCCCGACATCGCCAAGCTGATGAACAAACAGGAAACCGAGGCCTCGACCGCCTACCTGGAGCAGGTGCGCCAGAACATCGCCGAGGGAGCGAAAGTCAATTCGAAGCTGGTATTGGCCGATTTCGCCGCATGGCGCAGCGCGACCGAGAGGTTCGTCGACCAGCATAATGCGGTGGTCAACAAGGCCAAGCAATAAAGACTGCTTGTAAACGTCGTTCCCGCGGAGGCGGGAACCCAAGTCCTCCGCGTTGTCACTAGGGCCAACCCTGGTGGCAACACATGCAAACTTGGGTTCCCGCCTGCGCGGGAACGACGTGCTAACGGTGTCGAGTTAGTTCCAGCTACGCATCAACCCAACCGCCAGCCCTTCGAGCGCGAACTCTTCGTCGGGCGTGACTTCGATCACCTTGAAGTCGGGGTTCTCGGGCAGCAGTTCGACCAGGTCGCCCGTCTTGCGATAGCGCTTGACAGTCACTTCCTCGCCCAGGCGGGCGACGACGATCTGGCCGTTCTTGGCGCTGTCGATTTTCTTGACCGCCAAAAAGTCGCCATCCATGATGCCGGCGTCGCGCATCGACCAGCCTTTTACCTTCAGCAAGAAGTCGGGCCGCGCCGCGAACATCGCGGTGTCGACGTTATAGGTCGCTTCGACGTGCTCCTGCGCCAGGATCGGATTGCCGGCGGCGACGCGGCCGACCAGCGGCAGCGACATCATCGAAGGCGGCGGCATCGGGATCTGCTCGACACTGGCGCCGACCAGGCGGATGCCGCGCGAGGTGCCCGGCGAAATCTCGATCGCGCCCTTGCGCGCCAGGGCTTGCAGGTGTTCTTCGGCCGCATTGGCCGAGCGGAAGCCCAGTTCGGCCGCGATTTCGGCCCGGGTCGGAGGGAAACCCGTGTTCTCGATCGCTTCCTTGATCAGGTTAAGGATCTGTTCTTGCCTTGCAGTGAGCTTGAGCATAAATAATCTTGCAGCAACGGGTTGTAGAGGTAGACTGTATTTTTGTACAGTATTCTGCTATACGCAAG
>DDKG01000180.1 GCA_002339265.1 Massilia sp. UBA2604
TAGGCCATCTGGGCGCGCGTCTCGACGCCCTCGGCGATCACCTGCATGTGCAGGCTGTGCGCCATGCTGATGATGGCCAGCGCGATGGCGGCGTCATCCGGATTGTTGACGATGTCGCGCACGAACGCGATATCGATCTTGAGCTTGTCGATCGGGAAGCGCTTCAGGTAGGCCAGGCTCGAGTAGCCGGTGCCGAAATCGTCGATCGCGATCCGGATCCCGAGCGCCTTCAGACGCGTGAGCACCTCGGTGGTGTGCTCGGCGTTCTGCATCAGCGCGCTCTCGGTCAGTTCCAGTTCCAGCAGCCCCGGTTCGACGTCATGGCGCGCGAGCGCGCCCTTGATCACGCCTTCCAGGTCACCCTCGACGAACTGGCGGCTCGACACGTTCACCGCCACCCGCACGTCGCGCACCCCGTCCGCGTTCCAGGCCGCGATCTGGCGGCAGGCCTCGTCGATGATCCAGTCGCCGACCCGCACCACCAGGCCCGTCTCTTCCATCACCGGCACGAATTCGGCCGGGTACACCAGGCCGTAGCCGGGGCGGTGCCAGCGCAGCAGCGCCTCGGTGCCGGCGATGCGGCCGGTGTTCAATTCCATCTTGGGCTGGTAGTGCAGGACGAACTGCCTGTCCTCGAGGGCGCCGCGCAGCGCCAGCTCCAGGTCCAGGCGCGCCAGCACCTGCACGTTCATGCCGGCCGTGAAGAAGCGGTAGCCGTCGCGGCCGGCCTCCTTGGCGCGCACCATGGCGGTGTCGGCGTACTTGACCAGGGCGCCCGGTTCGACCGTGTCGTCCGGGTACATGGCGATGCCGATGCTGGCCGTCAGCGCGGCCTGCTGGCCGTGCAGGTCGAACGGCACGCGCAGGGAGTCGCGCACGTCGTTGGCCATGTTCACCGCGTCCTGCTGCTCGCGCGGCATGGTGAGGATCAGCGCGAACTCGTCGCCGCCCAGGCGCCCGACCGAATCGCGCACCTTCACGCAGCGCACCAGGCGCGTGCTGAACTGGCGCAGCAACTCGTCGCCGCCGCGCGTGCCGAGCGTGTCGTTGATCACCTTGAAGCGGTCGAGCGTGATGCACAGCACCGCCACGCGCCAGTTCTTGTCCTGGGCCAGCTCGATCGTGTCGCGCAGGTTTTCGAAGAACAGGCTGCGGTTCGGCAGGCCGGTCAGGGCATCGTAGCTGGCCGCGTGGCGCAGGTTTTCCTGGGCCTGCAGGCGCTCGCTGATGTCGCGCGCGACCGCGATCAGCATGCGCTGGGCGCCATGCTGGCCGTCCTGTTCCTGCAGCTTCCAGCTGATCTCGACCGCCACCGAGCCTTCGCCGCCGGCGCGCAGCAGCTCGGTCTCGACGATGTCGGCCTCGGATTCGGACTCGCCATCGTGCGCGGCGCCGCCGCCCAGCAGGCGCTCGAGCTGGGTGCGGGTGGCCAGGCCCAGCGCCACCGGGTCGATGCGCAGCAGCGCGTCGCGCGAAAAGCCCAGCATGCGGCAGGCGCCTTCCGAGACGTCGACCATCGCCATGCTGGCGGTGTCGATCAGGAACAGGGCGTCCGGGGTGGCGTCCATCGCGCCGCGAAAGCGCGCCAGTTCGGCGGTGCGCTCGCGCACCTGGCGTTCCAGCTGGCTGCCGTAGTCGATCGATTCGCGGTGCAGCAGGCGCACCTCGAGCAGGTTGCGGATGCGGGTCATCACCTCGACCGTGTCGATCGGCTTGCCGATGAAGTCGCGCGCGCCGGCCTCGAGCGCCGCCAGTTTCTTGTCCGGTTCGGCCGTCACCACCAGCACCGGCAGCCAGGAATCGCTTTCCAGCGGTTTCAATGCTTCCATCACCTCGAAGCCGTCCATGCCAGGCATGTGCAGGTCGAGGATGATCAGGTCGAAGCGGTGCTTGAGGTGCAGCGCCACCACCTGGCGCGGATCGTAGGTGGAAGTGACGTTCTCGTAGCCGGTGGTCTTGAGGAGGTATTCGAGCAACTGCACGTTCACCGGCTCGTCATCGACGACGAGGATGCGCGCGCGCCGGATATCGGACAGTGAAATCATGGGTCCTTCCTTTCCGCCGGCCTGCCCGTCCCGGGCTGCTCCGCCAGCGTACTGTTGATCGCTTCAGTGAATTTATCGATGTCGATCGGCTTGGTGAGATAGCGGTGGAAGCCCGCCGCCATGCCGCGCTCGATGTCGCGCGGCATGGCGTTGGCGGTCAGCGCGATCACGGGAATCCAGGTGGTCTCGGGATCGGCGCGCAGCTGACGCAGCACCTCGAAGCCGCTCATTCCCGGCAGGTTCAGGTCCATCAGGATGGCTTCCGGACGGTGCGCCCGGGCCAGCTCCAGGCCGAGATGGCCGTCGTGGGCCGACAACAGGCGCAGGTCGGGCCGGAAGGCGAAGATCTCTTCCACCAGCCGCAGATTGGCCGGATTGTCCTCGATATACAGCACCAGGTGCGGCTCACCTTCGGCGGGCATGGCGCTCGGCGCGCTCGCGGCCACGGGCCCGCGCTCGGGCAGCGCCGACGCCAGCGGCGTGGTGCTGTCCAGCTCGATCCAGAACACGCTGCCCACGCCCGGGCTGCTGGTGACGCCGATCTCGCCGCCCATCAGCTCCACCAGGCGCTTGGTCACCACCAGGCCGATGCCGGTTCCTTCCTGGGCTCCGGCTTCCTGGCCCAGGCGGTTGAAGGGCTGGAACAGGTTGGCCAGCTGCTCCGGGTTCAGGCCATGGCCGGTGTCCTGCACCGACAGGCGCAGGCGCTCGGGCGTCGGGTGGTCGCAGCCGACCACCACCGCGCCCTCTTCGCGGTTGTACTTGACGGCGTTCGACAGCAGATTGAGCAGCACCTGCTTCAGGCGCGTGCGGTCGGCCATCACCACCGCCCCCTCGCCATCCGGGAACAGTACCCGCACCTTGCGGGTGGCGGCAATCGGCTCGATCATGGTGCGGCATTCGAGCAGGATGTCCCTGAGCGCCACCGGTTCCATCGACAGCGTGATGGTGCCCGATTCGACCTTGGCCAGGTCGAGGATTTCGTTGATCAGGGTGAGCAGGTGGCGGCCCGACTTGAGGATGTGGTTCGCGAATTCCTTCTTCTGCTCCAGGGTCGAGGGCAGCGTGTCGGAGGTCAGGATCTGGGCGAAGCCGAGGATCGCGTTGAGCGGCGTGCGCAGCTCGTGGCTCATCGAGGACAGGAACGCCGACTTGGCCTGGTTGGCGCTCTTCGCTTCTTCGTTGGCGTTGGCCAGTTCGGCGTTGGCCAGCGCCAGCTGCAGGGTGCGCTCGTCGACCCGCTGTTCCAGCTGCTCGTTCAGGCGCATCACTTCCTGCTGCGCGCGCGTGCGCTGCTGGGACTCGCGCAGGGTGCTGCTGTGCGAATCCTCGAGCTCGCGGGTGCGGCCCTCGATCTCGGTCAGCATGGCGTTGAAGGAGTCGGCCAGCTCGGCCGCCTCGTCGTCGCCGATGCGCGGCGCGCGGCGCGA
>DDKG01000234.1 GCA_002339265.1 Massilia sp. UBA2604
CCCGCAGGGCGTGCGCCTGGCCCTGGCCCCCGATTCGCCGGCTTCGGCGCTGGAAGGCAAGCCGAAGTTCGTGCGCAATGGCGCGATGACGCCCGACGGCTACGCAGTCAATACGATGGCGCCGCCGTACCAGCCGAGCTGGGTGCGTCCGGCCGTCGACGGTGACCCGTTGCACGCCGATCCGGCCGACGCGTCGACCTTGCCGCCGCAGACCTACGACACGATCGGCGACCTGCTGTCGAAGAAGGGCGTGAGCTGGGCCTGGTATGGCGGCGGCATGCAGGCGGCCCTCGACGGCCGCGGCGCCGGCGAACGGCCGAACTTCCAGTACCACCACCAGCCGTTCAATTACTTCAGGCAGTTCGCGCCGGGCACCAAAGAGCGCGCGGAACACCTGCGCGACGGCGGCCTGGGCGACAGCCCGATCTCCAACAAGTTCATCGCCGACGCGGTGGCGGGCAAGCTGCCGGCGGTGGCCTTTTACAAGCCGCAGGGCAACCTGAATCTGCACGCGGGATATTCGGACATCGAGTCGGGCGACGCCCACGTGGCCAACATCATCGAGCACCTGAAAAAGTCGCCGCAGTGGAAGGATATGGTGGTGGTGATCACCTTCGACGAGAACGGCGGCTGGTGGGACCACGTGGCGCCGCCGCAGGGCGACCGCTGGGGCCCGGGCTCGCGCATCCCGGCGATCGTGGTGTCGCCACATGCCAAGCGCGGCGCGGTCGACCACAATTTCTACGACACGACCTCGATCCTGCGCTTCATCACGCGCCTGCACGGCCTGCCGCTGCTCGAGGGCCTGGCCACCCGCAACGCCGCCTTCGAAGCGCGCGGCGCGCGTCCGCCGGGCGACCTGACGGCGGCGCTCAGCTTCCGTTAAGCCCGAGGGTTTTCCATCGAAAGCCAGCCCGACTGGGCTAATGCCGCCCAGTTAGCCGTAGAGTCGTCGCCCCAGCGCAGGCTGGGGCCCAAGTTCAGCGTATTAATAGCTCATGCATTACTTGGGTTCCGGCCTTCGCCGGAACGACGTTCACACGCTAACTGGACGATATTGGCCCACCCGGGCTGGCTTTCTTCTTCTTGAAATTGCTTGTCGGCTAACGCGCGCTAGTCTTGAACAGGCCGGGCTACACTCGGCTCATCCAACTATTTCAACGGAGAGCCAAATGCAAAAAAATCCTATCCTCAAGCGTCTGATGGCAGTATCGGTTGCCGCCGCGATGTTCGGCGCCGTCGGCGCGCAGGCGCAGACCGGTGAATCCAGCCAGGCCGGCCAGCAGTCGGGCAGCAGCGCGACTTCGGCCACCGCCAGCGGCAGCGCCAAGCTGACCGCCGCCGACCGCAAGGCCATCATGGACATGGGCATGTCGAACATGGCTGAAGTCGAGATGGGCAAGCTGGCGCAAAGCAAGAGCCAGAACGCCGACGTGAAAGCATTCGCGCAGAAAATGGTCGATGACCACGGCAAGGCGCTGACCGAGGTGCAGACCCTGGCCCAGTCGAAGGGCGTGACCCTGCCGACCGAGCTCGACGCCAAGCACAAGGCGATGTCGGCCAAGCTCGAGAAAGCGTCGGGCGACGCCTTCGACAAGGCCTACGTCAAGCAGGGCGGCGTCGGCGCGCACAAGGAAACCCTGACCAAGCTGCAGGCAGCCTCGAAAGGCGCCAAGGATCCGGACGTCAAGGGCCAGGTCGACAAGATGATCCCGGTCGTCCAGGAACATCTGAAGCACGCTGAGCAACTGGCGCAGGGTAAATCGGGCAGCACCGGCAGCTCGGGCGCCGCGGGCCATACCGGTTCGAGCCACTAAGCAGGCTGCTTATCCGCCCGGCAGTCCTTGCCGGGCTTCGCTTCTTCAGGCGAGCTGGATCGCTGCCACCCGCGGCGGCGGCTCGCCTTTCCACTTCCCCTCGATGCGGTCGACCGCGATCTCGATACCGACGATGGCTGCCAGCAGTTTGCTGGTGTAGTCGGCCGGCGCGTCGTCGACCGACCACGGATCCGGCAGCGCCGCTTCCTGGCGGTCGGTCTGGCGCTCGACCAGCGCGCGCAGCCAGTCCGGATCGTCGATCGCGCGCAGCGTGCCATGCACGTGCACGACGTTATAGGTCCAGGTCGGGACCACCCGGCCGCCATTCTCGGCCTTTTCGATCCGGTCCGGCGTCGCATAGCCGGACGGCCCGCGAAACACCACCAGCACCCGCTGTCCGGCACGCCGCCATACCGGATTGCCGCGCGCCACGTGAGCGCGCAGCAGGCCTTCCCCGGCCAGCCATTCGAACGGCAGGTGATCTGCGTCCGGCAGTCCGTAGCGCTGCGTGACCAGCATGCCCAGCGGATGGTCGGCGACCAGGGCATGCATGAGGGCGGAATCGGATTGCGTGAAGCGGGCAGGGCAATACATCTAGCAATTCTCCATGATGACGATCTCGGCAGTGAGTGAATTGGCGATATAGCAGCGCTCGTGCGCCAGGTGGTGGATGGCGGCGAGTTCCTGCGCGTCGGGCTGGCGCTCGCCGGCGAACGCGATGCTCGGCCTGAGTTCGATGCGCACCATGGCCATGCGGCCGGCGGCATTGGTACCGAGCAGGCCGCGGGCGGTGTCGTCGTAGCGCTCGACCACGAAGCCCCGCTGCGCCGCGATCGACAGGAAGAACAGCATGTGGCAGCTCGCCGCCGCCGCCACCAGCGCTTCCTCGGGATCGACCGCGGCCGGGTCGGACATCGGCAGCGGCACCGATAGCGGCGACGAAGAGGCCGGGATGCTCAAGCCGCCATCGAAATGCCAGGTGTGGGCGCGGCTGTAGCGGCCGTCGAGGACCGGTTGGCCGGCGCGCTGCCAGGTGACGCGGGCGTCGAATTGTTTCATGCGGGGCTCGGGATAGCGTTGCTCAAGCCCCCATCTTAGGTCGCGGCTTGGCTTGCCGAAATAGCCAATTCCATGGAAGATGAGCGTACCAATTTTGCGCCGCCTGCCATGCACGTCCACGACCTGATCGCCAGCATTCCGTTGGAACGCACGAGCGATGTCTCGCTGTTTCGCCAGCTGTATGCCCGCCTGAAGGACGCCATCCTGCAAGGCACGCTGGCGCCCGGCGCTCGTCTGCCGGCCACGCGCGAACTATGCCAGCTGCTCGGCGTATCGCGCCAGACCGTGCTGGCGGCCTACGACCAGTTGACGGCCGAGGGTTATTTGCGCGGCGGCGTGGGGCAGGGCACTTTCGTGGACGAGGCCTTGCCGCTGGCGCGCCAGGCGCCGGCGCCGGCGGCGCCGGGACTGCTGCGCGCACTGTCCGAGCGCAGCGCGGCCCTGGCGGACGCGATGGGAACGCGGCGTTTCTACCAGGGGCCGGTGCGCGCCTTCCGTCCCAGCATGCCGGGCCTGGACCTGTTTCCATTCGACCTGTGGCGCAAGCTCGAGGCGCGCCAGTTGCGGCGCTCCGGGCCCTACCTCGGCTACGGCCCCGCCAACGGCTACGCCCCGCTACGCGAACTGCTGTGCGCCTACCTGCGCGCCTCGCGCGGCGTGGTCTGCACGCCGGAGCAGATCGTCATCACCTCGGGCTCGCAGCAGGCACTGTACCTGCTGGCGCAGCTGCTGCTGGCGCCGGGCGACGAGGTCTGGGTCGAGTCGCCCGGCTACCAGGGCGCCTGCGCGCCGATGCTGGTGGCCGGCGCGCGCATCCGCACGGTGCCGGTGACGAGCGAGGGCATGGACGTGGCCCATGGCGCGCGCCACTATCCCGATGCGCGCCTGGTGTTCGCGACGCCGTCGCACCAGCTGCCGCTGGGCGCGACCATGAGCCTGGCGCGCCGGCTGGAGCTGCTGCGCTGGGCCGCGGCGAAGCGCGCGTGGGTGATCGAGGACGACTACGACAGCGAATACCGCTACACCGGCCCGCCGCTGGCCTCGATGCAGAGCCTGGACCGCGCCGGCTGCGTGGTCTATGTCGGCACCCTGTCGAAAGTGCTGTTCCCGGCGCTGCGCCTGGGCTATGTGGTGGCGCCGCCGGCGCTGGCCGAGCCGCTGGCGCGCGCCAAGGCGGTGGTCGACATGCACCATGCCATGCTGCCGCAGGCGGTGCTGGCCGACTTCATCGCCGAAGGCCATTTCATGCGCCATATCCGGAGAACGCGCGAGGCCTATGCCGAACGGCGCGCCACGCTGATGGCGGCGCTGGACCAACGCCTCGGCGAGCGCCTGGTGTGCGGACCGGCCGACGTGGGGCTCGACCTGTGCACGCATTTCAGGCATGACCGCAAGGGCCGCATCCCGGATGAAGCGCGTGTCGCGCAGGCGGCCCTGGAGGCCGGCATCGAGCTGCGGCCACTCGGCTATTACGCAAATGCCGCCGCCACGCCCGGCTGCGCAGTGGCGCCAGGCCTGCTGCTCGGCTTCTCGGCGGTGAAACCGGAGGCGATCCGGCAGGGCGTCGAGGCGCTGGCGCGGGTGATCGAAGACCAGTGGCCGCACAAGTGACCGTTCACCGGAGCCAGGGGTAGGCCGCCAGCCACCTTCCGAGTTCGTTGTCGTTGGCGCACCCCAGCTTGTGGAAGATATTGGCGCGGTGCGTCTCGACCGAGCGCGGGCCGCAGGGCGGCACCAGCACCCGCGCGATCTCCTTGTTGGGCTGCCCCAGTCCGACCAGGCGCGCGACTTCGCGCTCGCGCGGCGTCAATTCTTCCCACAGCCGGCTCGCGTGTCCGCGCGCGCGGGCTTCGGCGATGGCGTCTGGCAGCTTGTCCAGCAATTGCTGGGTGTCGGGCTTGCCGACCCAGTCCCAGGCGCCGCTGCGCACCGCCTCGAGCGCCATCGGGATGTCGCCGTGCCCCGACAGGAATACCGTCACCAGTGGGCTGTGCGCCGCCCGCAGGCGCTCGAACACGGCCAGGCCGCTCATGCCGCCCATGCGCAGGTCGAGGATCACGCATCCCGGCTGGCCCGGGTCGACGGCGTCGAGGAACGCCTCTCCGGAGTCGAAAGCCTGCACCGCCAGCCCTTGCGAGAACAGCAGGAGCAGCAGGGAGCGGCGCAGGGCTTCGTCGTCGTCGACGACGTACAGGGTCGGTGATGAATCTTTCATGGCGCTTGTTTCAATGAGCGATGGGGAGGATGAATGAAAAGGTGGCGCCGCCACCGGCGTCGTTCGCCACCGTCATCGAGCCGCCATGCGCTTCGATGATGGTGCGGCAGATGTTCAGGCCCAGGCCAAGGCCATCGGGCCTGGTGGTGAAGAAGGGGGCGAAGATCTGTTCGAGCTGGTCGACCGGGACACCCGGGCCCTGGTCGCTGACGGAAATCTGCACGTTTTGCCCGATTCGGCGCGTTGACAGCACGATGCGGCGGCGGTGGCGCGGCTGGTCGTGCATGGCCTGCGCCGCGTTGTGGATCAGGTTGACCAGCACCTGCTCGAGCAGGACCTGGTCGCCGCGCACCTTTACGGCAGGGTCTTCCAGCACCAGGCGCAGCTGCACCCCCTGGCCGGTCAGCTCGGGCTTGAGCAGCGCTTCGACGTGGTCGATCACGGCGCCGATGACAAGGGTGGCGTAGTCACCGCGCTGCGGATTGATCATGGCGCGCACCCGCTTGACGATCTCGCTGGCGCGCCGCGACTGCTCGACGATGTCGTCAAGCGCGCCGGTCAGCATGGCGGCTTCGCCACGGGCGGCGAGCGCGCGCGAGGCGATCGCAAAATTGGACAGCGCCATCAGCGGCTGATTCAGTTCGTGGGCCAGGGTCGAGGCCATCTCGCCGGCGCTGGCCAGGCGCGCGCTGCGCTGCAGGCGCAGTTCCTGGTCGCGCTGGCGCGCCTCGGCCTGCTTCTGCGCGGTGATGTCGACGATCGAACTCATCCACCCGCGATGCACGCCGTCGGCATCGATCAGGGGCGCGGTGTACACCATGGTGAGCACGTCGTGTCCGTCCTTGTGGCGGATGCGCGATTCGAAGCCATGCGGCGCGGCGCGGCCGAGCAGGGCGTCGTCGCTGTCCCGCTCGTGCTTTTCGAGGTCGTCCGGATGCCAGTATGGATAGGGCGGGCGGCAGCCGAGCAATTCGTCGGGGCCGTAGCCGACCATCGCGCAGAAGGCGGGATTGACGTAGATGATCGTGCCTTCCGGATCGCGTGCGCGCATGCCGACCAGCAGGGAATCCTCCATCGCCTTCTGGAACGCGTGCGCCTGCTGCAGGTCGCGGGTGCGCTCTTCGACCCGGTGCTCGAGCTCGAGCCGGGCCGACTGCTGCTCGGCGTAGCGCCGCTCGCGCAGCCGCCAGTACAGAACGCCGAGCAGCAGCAGGGCCACCGCCAGCGTGCCCAGCGCGAGCGCCAGGCGCCGCGCCTCGCGCACTTCGCGCATGTCTTCGGTGACGGTCAGGGTCCAGTCCAGTCCAGGGAGCGGCGTATCCAATGCGAGGTAGTCGCGCGCCCGCCCGCCGGTGCTGGTCCTGAGCACGAAGCCCGGTACGTCGTCGCGAACCCGGATGGTCCAGGGCAGGACGTCGAAGCGCCGCCGCGTGCCGTACTGGCCGTGGTCCGCGATCCAGCCCGCGTCTGCGGCGGACACCGGCCCGACACTGTGGAACAGCCATTCGGGCACCCCGCTCAGGAACACCACGCCGCGGCTGTCCCGGAGCACCACCGGATTGGCGCCGTGGCGCCACGTCTGTTCGAGTGGATCGAGGCTGATCTTGACGACCATGACGCCAATCACATCGCTCCCGGCGCCGTCGATCCGCACCGGCTCCGCGATGAACAGGCCGGCCTGGCCGGTGGTCAGGCCCAGGCCGAAGAACAGCCCGCGGCGTCCCTCCACCGCATCCTCGAAATAGGGGCGCTGTCGGTAGGACTCGCCGACGAAGCTCGATGGCAGGTTCCAGTTGCTGGAGGCGATGGTCAGGCCTGCGCGATCGATCAGGAACAGCGCGGTGGCGCCGGTCGTCGTCTGCAGGTCGGCGAAGTAGGCGTTGACGCGCGCCTGCAGGGCCGCATTGCGGGGCGCCTGCAGCAGGTGGTGCACGTCGGGATGGCGCGCCGCCGCATGCGGCAAGAAGTCGTGTTTTTCCACCAGGCCGCGCAGGCCCAGCACGTGCGCCGCCGTCGCCTGGTGCAGCGCCTCCATCTTGGCCTGCAGTTCGCGCTGTTCGGCGAACCAGCCGGCGGTGAAGATCAGCCCCAGCGCCATGCCCAGCACGAGCAATGCGCGCCAGGGATGTCGTTTGAACAAGGATGTCATCGCTGCCCTGGGCCCAAATAGCCAACAATAGCAGTTGCGCGGGCGTCATGCGTCGCCCTCCGTATTTTTACGGAGGAGGCCGCGCCGATATTGCGGATGTGCCCGCCTCTATGGATGTCGACAATGGGATTTCCAGAAGAGGAGACACCCATGACAACAACCATCAGCAACCCGGCCGCCGGCGTCAAGCCGGAGGCCGCCGAACCCATTTCCGCTTCGCGCCTGCGCGCGATCTTCGTCGGCTCGGCCGGCAACCTGGTCGAGTGGTTCGACTTCTACTGCTACGCGGCCTTCGCCCTGTACTTCGCCAGTTCCTTCTTCCCGGCCCAGGATCCCACCGCCCAGATGATGTCGACCGCCGGCATCTTCGCGCTCGGCTTCTTCGTGCGCCCGATCGGTGGCATCCTGTTCGGCCACCTGGGCGATCGTCATGGCCGCAAGGTAGCCCTGATGGCGTCGGTGCTGCTGATGTGCGCGGGCTCGCTGCTGATCGCCTGCGCGCCGACCTACGCCACCGCCGGCATCCTGTCGCCCTGCATCCTGCTGCTGGCGCGCCTGCTGCAAGGCCTGAGCCTGGGCGGCGAATACGGCGCCAGCGCCACCTATCTGTCCGAGATGGCCGATTCGAAACGGCGCGGCTTCTACGCCAGCTTCCAGTACGTGACCCTGATCGGCGGCCAGTTGCTGGCCCTGGTCCTGCTGCTGGTGCTGCAGCACTTCCTGCTCACCGACGCCCAGCTGCGTGAATGGGGCTGGCGCATTCCCTTCGTGTGCGGCGCGCTGCTGGCCCTGATCGCCCTGATGATGCGCCACGACATGCCGGAAACCGACTCGTTCGAAGCCGCGCGCAAGAAGGCCAAGCCGATGGGCGGCCTGAAGCAGCTGGCCCAGCATCCGAAGGAAGTGCTGCTGGTGATCGGTCTCACCATGGGCGGCACGCTCGCGTTCTATGTCTACACCGTCTACATGCAGAAGTTCCTGCGCCTGTCGGTCGGCCTGACCGACTCGCAGACCACGGCCGTCTCGGCCGCCTCGTTGTTGTTCGCCATGTGCCTGCAGCCGCTGTATGGCGCGCTGTCGGACCGCATCGGCCGCCGCCCGCTGCTGGTGGGCTTCGCGCTGCTCGGCACCATCTTCACCGTGCCCCTGCTGACGGCGATCCGTCACGCCAGCGGCCCGTGGGAAGCCTTCGGCCTGATCGCCTGCGCCTGGATCATCGTCTCGGGCTACACCTCGATCAATGCGCTGGTGAAGGCAGAGATGTTCCCGGCCTCGATCCGCGCCACCGGCGTCGGCGTGCCGTATGCGTTCGCGGTGTCGGTGTTCGGCGGCACGGCAGAGTATGTCGGGCTGTGGTTCAAGTCGGTGAACCTGGAGTCGGGCTTCTACTGGTACGTTACCGGCGTCATCGCCTGCACCTTGGTCGTGTGCTGGTTCATGAGGGATACGGCGGCGCATTCGAAGATCGATGCGGAGTTGCGCGGGCATTGAACTGGAACGGAGCCTATCCTGGTACCAGGACTGCGGTCCTGGTGTGAAGGGGATCAGTGGATCAGCAGCGCTCGTCGGTGAGGCGGAAGAGGGCGACGAGCTCCTGCGAACCGTATAGGACTTTGCCAGCGAACATGCTATCGACGATTCCCCGAAGGGCTACGTGGAATAATGCCCTTATATACAATTCCACGTTAGCGATAGACTGAGTCCGCAGTGCGTAGCGCCTCGGCAGCGAGCAGCATCTTCCGAGGTCCCTTCCAATTTTTCTGCATCCCTGGCTCTCCGCCTGCCTTGCGCGCCAAGAAGCCGCCGAATCCGGCCAACGCAGGATTTCCTTGACGTCCTGGCGCTTGCCGGTCGCATCTTTTTTGCTGCGCGCCCACATCCAGGCATCGAGCACCCCGAGGGCTTTCGGCCCGGCGTGACGGCAGGGTCGGGTGCAAATACATGCTGCGCTGCGGCTCGTAACATGACGGCCCAGCCCAGCGATTTGCTGTCAGTTAAAGGTCAGTTCCGTCGTATCTTGCAGGCATGGCGTCACCGGGTGCGCCTGTATCCGCTAGCGTGTTTGCTCCTAGTGCGGCGTCAGGATGGCCTGCAAATCGACTTCTTCGTTGCCCAGAAAACAGTAGGAGGTCATTGTTTTCGCCTATCCGTGACAGGCGTCCGCAATACTAGCCGCCGGGTCGACTGCAAATTACTCCATCGCCGTCCTCGCTCGAATTTTGAGGTGTGCGTCGCCGAGACTCAACTGCGCGAATTACGTGGCTGGCCACTGCGCTGCTGTCGTCAACGCGTTACTCAAAAAGGCGAAAGTAACGCGAGATGGCGGCCGTCTACAAACGCTGCGGCCAGCCGTTGAATGTAGAAGATTTCTTGGCGCGGTATAGGTCAGGTCAGACACGTGTATAAGGACAGGGCCTTAAGTCAGCAGTTCCGCTAGCACATCACTGCAACTGCTCGCTGCACTCAACTACGATATGGTCCGGCACGTAATCGTATTCATGCGGGTTGAGTTGCATAATGTATTCATTCTCAATATGATATGTTTCATTGACGAATTTCTTTATCACATTATTTTCATGGTTGTCATTGTTGATAATTCTGAAGATTTGAAGCTTTTCGTAATTATTGGAAGTCTCGTGGAAAAGTTTTTTCATTGCAACCTTGTCATTCACGTTTGATATTATCGTTTGATAGTCAAACTCGGGGATTTTTCGCTGGATTTCAGCCTGAGACTTAGCTATGTCCTCGGGTGTCATTTCTACTTCCACAGGATTTCCGTGCAGATCGATCGAGCGTATCACAGGCTTAATTCTTTTCTTGAAGACATTTGACAACAATTGATATTCTAAGCCTTTGTCATCAATGATCTCATAATGACGCCTTAAGTAGATCGCCTTGATTGCACAATGCTTTGCTGATGAAATATTGCTTTCACAAATTTGTGGGAAACTAAGAATATCATCGCGCCGAATCTCTTTTTCGGTGATGATTCCACCTTTGGAAGTCACAAAGTGTGCTAATGGCCGAGGCTGAAAATTTTGTGCCAAATTCTTGATCATATCAATTACAGGCTCAATGTCATGAGTCAACATCAATACAGTTCGATTCTTCAGGCAGTTTTTAGTCCTAAAGAGCATTTCAATAATCGCATATTTTTTATTCTTATCGAATGAGGAAATGGGATCATCGAGGATGATTAGGTCTGGATTTTTTGTAAGGCAGTCGTACATAAAAAGAACGAGGGAAAACGCATTGCGCTCCCCGTAACTCAAGTGTGTTGCGCCATTTGCAATATCGCCATCACATTCGGAATGCTTTAATTTCATTTTGTAAGTGTCTGATTCCTCGGCGATATCCACATAATACTTGTAGCCAGCGTACTTCAAAAAACCATTAATATCCTCTTTGTGCTTTTTAGCAGTTTGTTGAATCAGCCTATTCTGTTTGTTGATCTCGCCCTGCAGTTTCCCTGCTTTCACTATCACATTGTCGAGGCAGAGATTAATCTCATCTGCAATCTCTTTTGTGGGCTTGGAGCTGAGGTGACTTAAAAGAGTGAGTTCAATTTTTAGCTTTTCAATTTCTTTCTTGATCTCTGATGAGTCCTTGAGCGAGAAGTACGAGATAGACTTAATATCTCGAAGCTTTGTTATAAGGGTTTCGACTTGTTTTTTGATTTCGGCAAGAAACGATTCTTCTTCTTTTTTTAGCCCATCTTTATTCTTGACGATTTTTTCCAATTTACTTCTAGTCTCATTGGAAAAATAATCGCCGAGCTTCTCAATAACGTCCTGTATCTTTGATAGGTGCTCTACGGCTTTCGCATCATAAGTTTTCTCTACTGCTAAAATAGTTTGTTTTTTCTCTGCAGCTGGAGAGGTGCAGTAAGGGCAATCATCGGAAATTTCCAAAAACGCATTGCCGCTCATCTGCCACTTCAGCCAAGCTAAGTTGCTATCACTCTTGATATATTTTTCGAATGGTGCTAATTCGGCTGGAATGTTTTCAATAGCATTTCCATCACCGATGCCTTTGATAAACTTACTGGATTTGGCAAGTCCTTTGCTTGATTTCCCAAAGCACTCCAAAAGCTCATTGAGATTAACTAAAACTACGTCAATTTTTTCATGATCTCTGAAAGTTTTGCGGATGTCAGAAATAATCTCTTCGATTTCCGCCATTTTTTCATCGTACTGCTGAGTCTTAATAAATATGTCGAAGCTGTTCTTTAGTACTTCATCCTGGGTGAAAACAAATCGATTTATATAGTCTTCATTGAAGAGCGCTACTGAATTGACTGGCGTATCTATCGTCACCACTGGCCGATTCTCAGGATTTGGATCAATATCCCTGTACTTAAAGGGTGTAAGGCTTGCGATCGATGCGTTTTCTTCGCAACTTAATAACACGGCTTTTGCTAAAGTGCTTTTGCCGGTTCCATTTGGGCCATGCTTGATGTTTAGCCTGTCTGGTTCTACCAAGATAGTGGCTTGATCGATACTGTTGCAATTTTTAATTTCGATTTTCATTGCGGAGGAGCGCAGAAGTGAGCGGTTAGTGAGAAGTCACGGGTTAAGACTATCAGGTTTCAAAATTGAAAATTCTCACATTTTTTCACTTAATCGTGTCAGCTGCGCAATTGAGGATGTGACGCTTCTGCTATCTCCAATATCCTTAAAAATATTTGCTCGCTATCAATAGGGGGGTGGCTCTTGCTAAGTGGCTGAATTTTTAAGGTTTCATTTCATTGGTGTGGTGCTTCTTAGCCTACCGGGGCAGGTTATGAACCATCCAAGGATTTGGTGCGTACCCTCGTCCAGTACGATAGCGAGCGCCAGCACGGTGATATGGCTCAGCCAACCGATTGCTGCCGTCGCCTGCAGATATTCGCCACCGCACAGGCCAGGCCGCCGACCAACGAAATGTGTTCCAGTGCGAAGAAGAACAATGTGGTCGCACGCGGCTTGGACAGCCGTCAAAAATGGTGGACGACAAGATGGTCTCCACTAAGAAGGGCGCCAACTGCGCCGCTGCCTGTCACATGTAGCGATCGAACCAGATCGCCAGCTTGCCAGCCAATAGGACAAGAGCGACCGCGATGTTGTACAGCCACCGGCGCTAGCCGCGCGGCTCATCTCGGCCATGCCGCCATCGAAGTCCGCGAGCTTGGCCAAAACCCGATAGGCCGAGCACCACTGTGAACAGCACCCGCGCTGCGCACAGAACGCCCTGCCTGAAGGATGTCGTCGGTCTGATTTCTCATACTTTCTCCTGTCCTAATGTGAAAGTAGCGAGAAAAAGTATAAAATCTCAACTTAACTTGAGGTCAAGCGCAATGACGACGATCGATCCCGACAAGAAGGCCCTTACGGTAGGCGAGGTAGCGCGCCGCAGCGGCGTGGCGGTCTCCACCATCCATTTCTACGAATCGAAAGGCCTGATCAAGGGCTGGCGCACTGATGGCAACCAGCGCCGCTATGCGCGCGAAGTGCTGCGCCACATCGCCATCATCAAGGTGGCGCAGCGCACCGGGATTCCGCTCGAGACGATCCGCGAAAACCTGGCGGGGCTGCCGGAAGGCCGCACCATCAGCGCGAAGGAGTGGCGGGTGCTCGGCGCCGGCTGGCGCGCGGAACTCGACGAGCGCATCGCGCGCCTGCAGCGGCTGCGCGACGAACTCGATACCTGCATCGGCTGCGGTTGCCTTTCCCTCACCGACTGCCCGCTGCGCAACCCCGCCGACGCGCTCGGCGAGGACAGTGCCGGGGCGGTGTTCCTCGATCGTCCTGCCGGGTCGGAGTATCATGCGATCTCGATCGAAAAACCGCTGCCGTGGTCCGACTTTATGACCGATCCTGAACGACTCTCGCCTGATTCCATTGCCGCGCTCCAGGCGCGCTTCGACGGCCATTCGCGCAAGGCGCAGGCCTATTACGCCGTCATGCACGAGGCGCGCAAGGTGCTCGGCAATGACGATGCAGCCGACGCCTGGATGAAGGCGTCCCAGCCGGCGCTGGATGGGCGCACGCCGGCCGAACTGGTGGCGGACGGCCGCACCGACGACGTCCTGGCCTCCCTGCGCGGCGAAAAAACGGGAGCGGCGCAATGACGGTCAAGCGCTGCTCCTGGGCCAATATGGCCAATCCGCGCTACCTCGCCTACCACGACAACGAGTGGGGCGTGCCCTGCCATGACGAGAACACGCTGTTCGAGATGCTCAATCTCGAAGGCGCGCAGGCCGGCCTGTCGTGGGAGACCATCCTGAACAAGCGCGACACCTACCGCGAAGCGTTCGACGGCTGGGATGCGGAAAAGATCGCCGCCTACGATGACGACAAGAAGGCCGAGCTGCTTGCCAACCCCGGCATCGTGCGCAACCGCCTGAAGGTCGCCGCCGCGATCACCAACGCCAAGGCGTATCTCGCGCTGCGCGAACAGGGCCTGACGCTCGACGACTACCTGTGGGCCTTCGTCGATGGCAAGCCGATCGTGAACGACTGGCCCGATCACGCCCGCCCGGCGCGCACCGAACTGTCCGACCGCATCTCGAAAGATTTGTCGAAGCGCGGCTTCAAGTTCGTCGGCTCGACCATCATCTACGCTTATATGCAGGGCATCGGCCTGGTCGACGACCATGACCGCGAATGTCACTGTCGCAGCAGGCGCCGTTGAAATGAACCTGCAGGACCATTGGCGCGGCCGTGCGCGCTACACCGTCTTCGACAGCGACGGCTCCCATGTCCGCGCAGTGATCGATGCCTGGCGCGCCGACCCGCAGCGGCCCGCGCGCCTGCACGTGGTGGCGCTCACCGATGCGCTGCAGCCGGGCTTTCACCGCATCCCCCAGGACGACCGACAAGTCACGCTCGACCTGATCGCGGCGCCGCTGGACACCGCGCTGGCCGAGTTGAACGCCCACCCCGATTTCGTCTACCTGCACGGCGCGCAGGGCACGGCTTTCGTCCGTCCACTGGCGCGCCTGACGGCCCTTGGCGCGCGGCTGGAATCACATGGCCTGGATGATGAACAGCGCGCGGCCCTGGCCGCCCTGGGCTTCGTCTTCGACGGCGATGGCGCGACCTTCGCCACCCGCAAGCCGCGCCTGCCGTCGACGCCGGAACCTGACCGGCGTGCGCTGGTGCTGGGCGCCGGCGTGGCCGGCTGCGCCGCGGCGGCGCGCCTGTGCGCGCGCGGCTGGCAGGTCACGCTCGTCGAACGCCATCCGCAAGTGGCGACGGAAGCGTCGGGCAACCTGGCCGGCATCTTCATGCCGCTGCTGTCGCGCGACGATAATATTCCGACCCGCCTGACGCGCGCCGCCTACCTGTACGCGCTGCGCCTGTGGGAGCAGCTGGGCGGCGTGGGCCGCGCCTTCGACGGCGACCAATGCGGCGTGCTGCAGTTGTCGCGCGATGCCGGCCATGCGGCCGTGTCGCGCGCGATCGCCGGTGACGGCACGGTGACGCCCGACTTCGCGCGCTGGCTCGAACCGATCGAGGCCGAAGCGCTGCTCGGCCTGCCCGCGCCGGATGGCGGCTGGCTGTTCCCGGAAGGTGGCTGGGCACGGCCGGGCAGCGTGTGCGAGGCGATGCTGGCGTCCTGCGGCGACCTGCTGACGCGGCGCTTCGGCGCCGGCGACGTGCGCCTCGAGCGGGAGGGCGACGAGTGGATCGCGCGCGGCGCCGACGGCAATGCGATCGGCCAGGCCCCGACCGTGGTGCTGGCCAGCGGCGCCGGCGCGCGCCAGATGGCGCAGAGCGCCGACCTGCCGCTGCAGGCGCTGCGCGGCCAGGTCACGCACCTGGCGCCGGAGCACGCGCCGCAACTGCCGCTGGTGCTGTGCCGCGAAGCCTACCTGACCCCGTCCGCCCACGGCGTCACCTGCGCCGGCGCGACCTATGACCTGGACGCCGATCCGCAACTGCGCGCCGCCAGCCAGGAAGAGAACGTGGCGCGCCTGCGCGGCCTGGTCTCCGATCCGCAGGTCGCCGCGGGCGCGCCGCTGGCGGGCAGGGTGGGATTTCGCTGCGTGGCGCCGGACCGGCTGCCGCTGGTCGGCCGCCTGCCCGATTTCGCCGCCGCCGGAGCTACCGAACGCCTGCGCGATGTGCCGCGCCATCCCGGCCTGTACGGCTTGCTGGGCTATGCCTCGCGCGGCCTGATCTGGGCTCCCTTGGGCGCCGAACTGCTGGCCGCCCAGCTCGAAGGCGAGCCGATGCCGCTCGAGATGGCCCTGGTCGATGCGCTCGATCCGGCCCGTTTCGTGCTGCGCGCGCGCCGCAACAGCCGCCATCCGGCGCCGAACGCCACGGATATCGACTCTTGACCGTTGCGCCGCCGCAAACGTGCGCGCGGAATGGGCGTGTGCGGCCAAACTGTAGAATGCCTGCGGGTATAATTTACTGGTAGCAACTTTTGGCCGAAAGGGCCTGTCCGGATGGAAGATTCACAACATTCGCCCGAGCTGTTCCTGTTCCTGGCGTCGACCGCGCACGACATGAAGAACTCGATCAGCGTCCTGTCCGGCACGCTCGAGCGCCTGCTCGACGGCGCCTCGCCCGAGACCGAGAAGGCGTATGCGCAAATGGCGCAGATGCTGTACCAGACGCGGCGCCTGAACGACAACCTGATGCAGCTGCTGGCGCTGTACAAGCAGGTCGGCAAGCCCGGCTATCCGTTCGACGTCCAGCCGCTCGAGGTCGGCCAGCTGGTCGAACAGGTGGTGGCGCTCGCGCGCGTGCTGCTCGAGTCGCGCGGCGTGAGCCTGGAGCTCGACGTCGATCCCGAACTGATCGCCCACGTCGACGAAGACCTGATCGTGGGCGTGGTCTCGCACGCCGTCAACAACGCGCTGCACTACACGCGCGATCGCATCCGCCTGTCGGCGCGCGAGGTCGATGGCGACCTCGAGATCCGGGTCGAGGACAACGGCGCCGGCTTCCCGCCTGCGCTGCTGGCGGCAGGCACGCCGGGCAGCGGCGACAGCGGCGTCAACTTCCTGACCAATAGCGCCGGCCTGGGCCTGTACTTCTCGGGCGAGGTCGCGCGCATGCACCGTCACCGCGAGCGCTCCGGCGCGGTGCGGCTCGAAAACGGCGGTCCGCTCGGCGGCGGCTGCTTCATCCTGACCCTGCCATGAACACGCCTGCCGCTCTCCCTGTGCCGGAACCCAAGCCAGACGCCACGCCGCATCCAAAGCCGGTCGCCCCGGCGGCAGTCGCCAAGCCCAAGGTGCTCGAAGAGATCGACTGGGCCAGCAAGCATTACCTGATCGTCGACGACTTCGTCGGCATCCGCCAGCTGCTGCGCGAGAGCCTGCGCAGCCTGGGCGCACGGAATATCGACCAGGCATCGAGCGGCGGCGAGGCCATGGGCCTGCTCAACAAGCTGCGCTACGACGTGGTGCTGTGCGACTACAATCTGGGCGAGGGCAAGAACGGCCAGCAGGTGCTGGAAGAAGCGCGCATGCGCCAGCTCCTGATGCCGTCCTCGGTGTTCGTGATGGTGTCGGCCGAGAAGAGCGTGGAATCGGTGATGGGCGCGGCCGAGCACCAGCCCGATGCCTACCTGGTCAAGCCGATCACCGAGGGCGTGCTGCTCACGCGCCTGAACCGTGTGTGGCGGCGCAAGCAGATCTTCCGCCTGATCGACCAGGCCTTCGTCGAGAAGGATTACCTGCGCGCGGCGCGCCTGTGCGACGAACAGATCGCCGCCCGCAAGGTGCACGAGATCGAGCTGCTGCGCATGAAGGCGCGCATGCTGGAGCGCAGCGGCCAGCCGGCGCGGGCGCGCGAGGTGTACGAGAAAGTGCTGGCCCAGCGCGAATACCACTGGGCGCGCGCGGGCCTGGGCAAGATCCGCATGGCCGACGGCGACTTCGAGCAGGCGCGCCAGATGTTCCAGACCGTGATCGCCGAGAACCGCCACTACATCGACGCCTACGACCAGCTGGCCCGCGCCTACCAGGGCATGGGCCAGCACGAGGAAGCGGCCGCGGTGCTCGAGCGCGCGGCCAAGCTGTCGCCCAATTCGGTGCCGCGCCAGCGCCACCTGGGGCAGGCCGCGCTGCGCCTGGGGAACGTGCCGATGGCCGAGAAGGCTTTCCGCAAATGCCTGGTGATCGGCGAGTATTCGATCCGCAAGGCGCCGGACGACTATCTCGGCCTGGCGCGCGTGTGCGGCCTGAAGGGCAATACCAAGGATGCGCTGCAGCTGCTCCTGCTGGCCCAGCGCGAATTCGGCAGCGAACACGAACACATCGTGCTGCGCGCGAAGATCACCGAAGGCCACGTCTACCACGAGAGCGGCGACTACCTGAACGCGCGCCGCGCCGGCGACGAGCTGGAGGCGATGCTGCAGGCCGATCCCGCGCGGCCCGGCACCGCGATCTGCATCGAGATGGCGACCCTGCTGTTCGCGGTGGGTGTCAAGGGCACGCCGAACGAGGTGCTGGCCTACGTCATCCGCAACAACCACGACAACACCCTGCTGCAGGACGAGGTGCAGAAGATCTTCGACCGCGCGCGCCTGTCCGACGAGGGCGCGCTCATCATCCGCACCGCGCGCAAGGAAGCGGTGGACCTGATGAACCAGGGTGTGGTGCTGTGGAAGACCGGCAAACTGCCCGACGCCGTCAAATGGATGCGCAAGGCGCGCGAACGGCTGCCGGACAACGTCCGGGTGCTGTTCAACGCGGTGCAGATCCTGATCTCGCACATGCAGCAGCGCGGGTACGATCCCGAACTGGAGGTCGAGGCTCGACATGTGCTGGAACACGTCGACCGGCTGCAGCCGGGCCAGCAGCGCTTCGCGCAGCTGATGGAGCAGCTGGGCGCGTTGCAGCCGAAACCCGAAGCCGTCCAGCCGGCCGCGCCACAGGCCGGAGATGAAGAGGGCGCGGCGCCCAAGGCCTGAGTCATGACGCACATTGGGCGTTCAACGGCTGGTCAATGCTTAAAACTGGTTGTCGCCGCCGGCGTGAACAGGTTCTCGAAGCCGGCGTCCTCGATATCTTCCAATAGTCCGATCAGCACCAGAGACACCTGCTTGAGTTCACGCATCAGGGGCGCGATGTCGGCCTGGTTCGCCCCTAGACGGATGCGCTCGACGACGCGGGCGCCGATCTCGTGCAGCCTGCGGTGCGGCGCATCGAGCGCGTGGTAAGTGGGCGTGCCCGCGAAATAGCGGCCTTCGCTCAGGTACCAGCGGCCGAGGGCGCACTTGGTGACGCACAGGGTCGGGTGGCCGGCCGACTGGCGCAGCGGCGCATCCGGCGGCAGGGCGGCGCGCCGGATCGCGAAGCTGGCCAGCTGGCGCCGCCACTGCACGTGGTCGACGATCGCCATGTGCACCAGGCCGACCGGCAGGCCGCGGCACTTGCCGGCGGCGGCGCAGAATGCCTTGAAGCCTTCGAGGGGCAGGGCGCGGCTGATCAGGAAGCCCTGGGCTACGCCGCAGCCGGCTTCCACCAGGAAGTCGTGCTGCGCGACCGTCTCGACGCCCTCGGCGACCACTTCCAGCCCGAGTTCGTGGCCGAGCCGGATCGAGGAGCGGACGATGGTCGCGTTCTTGGGCGAGTCGAGCATGCGCACCACGATGCCCTGGTCCAGCTTGATGGTCGTGAAGGGCCACTGGCTCAGTGTATCGATGCTCGAGTAGCCGATGCCGTAGTCGTCCATCGCCAGTCCGATCCCGGCCTCGGTCAGCGCCTGGACGTTGTACAGCACGCAGGGGGCGGCCTGCAGGGCTTGCGTCTCGGTGATCTCGAGTTCGAGCGCCGTCGGCGGCAGCCCGCCGCGCACGATGGCGTCGAGGATCATGCTGGTGAGCGTGCTGTTTTCGAGGTCGCACGAGCACACATTGAACGACACTTGGAACTGGTCCGCCATGCCGCTGTCGACCATGTCATGCACCAGCTGCGGCAGCAGCCGCCGGGTCAGGCTCTTGAGCAGGCCGGCGCGCTCGATGGCGCCGATGAAGGCGGATGCCGGCAGCAGCGTGCCGTCGGGGCGCTGCCAGCGCACCAGGGCCTCGGCGCCGACGATGCGGTTGCTGGTCAGCGATACCTTGGGCTGGTAGTACAGGACGAATTCGCGTCGGCGCAGCGCGCCGGCGATGTCCTCCCTCCTGGCGATCGACATGGCATTTCCCGTGGACGTTCCATACCAATGTTATCCGCCGAAGCCGCCAGCCGGTCAAGCGCTTCTCGATCCCTCATCGGCGGGAGGCCGCTGATCCTCAGTAGTCGACCGGGTAGTCCTTGCGGAACTTCGCGCCGCTGAATGCTTTCTTCTGGGTCCAGTCCTGGGCCGGGCTGGTCCAGTAGGAATCGTCGGCCGGCAGTCCCAGCGCCAGGAAGCTGGAGGCGGCGATATACATGCTGCCGTTGTTGGAATACCAGTCGCCCAGCTCCGGCTGGTGGCCGGCAAAGCCGATGGTGAGGTAGCCGTCCTTGGTGAAGTTGCCGGGATCGGTGTACAAGGCCTGGTGCACCGCCTGCAGCGCCGCCCGTACCTGGCCCTCGGGGAGATTTGGCGGCAGCTGCTTGCGCCAGGCCAGCAGGGCCAGCGGCTGGAAGGCGGCGCTGCGGTAGGTCAGCGAGCGGCCGACCGGGGGGAAGGTCCCCTGCGGCGAGATGAAGCGTTCCAGGTGCTCGCCGTAGCGCTGCATGCGTTTCAGGGCCTGGGCGCGCAGCTCGGCCGGCTTGCCGTTCCAGAATGGCGCATTATGGCGTTCGAGCACTTCGAGGATCTCGAGCAGCATCGGGTACATCACGAAGGAGCTGTAGTAGTCGAAGTGGAAGGATTCGCCATCCTTGATCCAGCCGTCGCCCACATACCACTCGTTGATCTTGCGGATCGCGACATTGGTGCGCAGCGGGTCGGCCTCTTCGCCGACCGACAGCAGCCAGGCTTCGTTCATCGCCGCGAACAGCAGCCAGTTGATGTAGGGCGGCTCGATCCGGCGCAGACCCTTGATCTCGGCGACGATGCGTTTTTTAGTAGTCGCGTCGAGCGGCTCCCACAGGGCTTTCGGCGCGCGCATCAGCGCGTTGGTGAAGTAGGCCGAGTCGACCAGGGCCTGGCCGTGGCCGCGCCAGGTCAGGTAGTCGGGACTCTTCGGGTCGACCGAATGTACGTAACTCTGCAGCGCCTGCTGGCGCAGGCGCGCGCGTGTTTTACCCTCAGGCGTGGCATCGTCCGGCAGCGCCAGCCACGGGGCGACGCCGGCGATCAGGCGGCCGAAGCACTCCAGATAGGCGACGTTCTTGTCGCGGCCATCCCAGGTCGGGCTGACTTCAAGCGCGAAATTTTTCTTCAGTTCGCCGCGCGCCATGTTCGACAGCACCGGCTCGACCATCTTTTGCAGCAGGGCGGCCATGTATGCGCGGTCGTTCCCCGCGGCGGCCGTGGTTGCAGCCGCAGTCGCCGGCATGGACAGGCCCGTGAACGCGGCGCCCGCCGCCAGGCTGCCGATGAAATCTCTTCGTTGCATTGTGTCTCCTTGTCGTTATCCGAATCGTGGCTCAGGGCTCGCCGGCCAGCCGCTCGCCGGCATAGGCGCGATACCTGCGAATGCGCCCGGTGACCTCGTCCTTGCCCTGGCGCGGTACGTAGCGCAGGCCGGCCACCTCGACATCCTTGCCGAGATCGATCACCAGGCGGTGCGGGTGCGCGCTGCCTGCGCCCGGGCCGCTGTAGGCCGTATGCCAGAAGTCGCTGTTCTGGCCATTGATCGCATTGAGCGCGCCGCCATCCTCCTTGTTCGACTCTTCGCTGTCGACCCAGGCGATGGTCCAGGCGGATTGCTCGATCGTCTTGCCGTTCTTGTCCAGCAGTGACAGCTCGGCCACCGCGGCGTAGGGCTTACCGTCGAATGCATCAAGCGACTCCAGGCAGAACTGGCGCGCGCGCAGCGGCGCCGCGAAGCGCACGTCCTGGGTCGCGGAACCGGGCGCGAATGCGCCTTCGTGGGCCGGCTTGACGCCGTCGAGCTGCAGGCTGACGGTGCTGGGCGGGCGTTCGAGGTCGAGTTCGCGGCGCAACTGATCGAGGATCGGCTTGGCCAGGCCGGCGATGCGCGCCTCGCGCGGGCCGGTCAGGTCGAGCACCACCACCTCGTTGCGGCCGCGTTTGATCCACGGCCCTGGCAGGTACATGGTCTGGGTCGGCCCGATGCTCCAGTAGCGGCCCAGGCAGCGGCCGTTGATCCAGACGATGCCCTGGCCCCATCCCGACATGTCGAGGAAGGTGTCGTGGGTGGCGCGGGCGTCGAAGCCGCCGCGCCAGAAGGCCGCGTCCTTGCTGCGGCCGCGCTTGAACGCCAGCGGCGGCAGCACGCCTTCGGCGTCGAAATCGATGGCGCGGATTTCCCAGTCCTTCAGTTCCTGCGCCGCGCCCCCGGTCGGGGTGAACGTGACCGGGCCGTGCATGCCCTTGCGGTCGTGGATCTCGACGCCGAAGTTGACGCGCGCGATCGTGTACAGCAGCACCTCGACGACGGCCGGCTTGCTGCGCGCAGGGATCGCCACCTTGAAGCGGCGGTAGCGGGTGTCCATCGTGCCCACCAGCTTGCCGTCGACCCGCACCCAGGCCAGGTCGCGCACCTTGGCCGCTGCCAGCATCCCGGCCGGGCCGGCCGGCAGGGTGACGCGGTACACCACGATGCCGCGGCTGATGTCGTATTCCTCGATCGGGCGTGGCGAGGCGTCGCGGATCACGCGCGCCGGCAAGTTGGCGTGCAAGGGCGCGGTTTCGGTTAGGGCGAAGCCAGGGATCGTCATCACCGGCATCGGCGCCGGCGGCTTCGGCAAGGTCTCACCTGGAGCCAGGAAGGGCGTCATCGCGGCGCGGTAGGCCTCGAACTTGTCGCCGATCCAGCCGGCTTCGCTGATCGGGGCGTCGTAGTCGTAGCTGGTGGTGTCGGGCCGGAACGGCCGGTCGCAGCCGCCCCACAGTCCGAAGGTGGTGCCGCCGTGCGCCATATAGAGGCTGAACGAGCCGTTCGCCGCCAGCATGGTCTTGATGTCGGCCACGGCGTTCTCGACGCCGCCGCGGCGGTGTGGCGCGCCCCAGGTGTCGAACCAGCCGGAATAATACTCACCGCACATCAGCGGTCCCTGCTGCACCTCGGCCAGGGCCTTGAAACCGGCTTCGGGATTGCTGCCGAAGTTCGCGACCGAATACAGCTCGGGGATATGCGTCTTGGCCACCGCATTGGTCGGGTTGCACTGGAATAGCGGGACGTCGAAGCCGGCGTCCAGCACGGCCTGGCGCAGCTTGCGCATATAGTCCAGGTCTTCGCCGTAGAAGCCGTATTCGTTCTCGACCTGCACCATCAGGATCGGTCCGCCCCGGGTCACCTGCTGCGGACCGAGCACGCGGCCGACTTCCTTCAGCCAGCGCCGCGACGGCGCCAGGAAGGTTTCGCTGGTGGAGCGCAGGAAGGCGTCGCCCGGCTTCTTGAGCAGCCACCATGGCAGGCCGCCCATCTCCCATTCGGCGCAGGCGTACGGGCCGGGGCGCAGGATCACCCACAGGCCCTCTTGTTGCGCCAGGCGGCAGAACTCGGCGGCATCGCGCTGGCCGTCCCAGTCGAACTTCCCCTCGCGCCACTCGTGGTAGTTCCAGAACAGGTAGGCGCAGACGCTGTTCAGGCCCATCGCCTTGATGGTCTTGAGGCGGTGCGTCCAGTACTCGCGCGGCACGCGCGAAAAATGCATCTCGCCGCAGCGGATCTGCAGCGGCTTGCCGTCCAGCAGAAAGTCGTTGCGGCCGATCGCGAAGCGAGAAGAGGCGGCGGCATGGACCTGGGCCTGGACGGGCAGCAGCGCCAGCGCGGAGCTGGCGGCTGCGCCTTGCAGCAGGCGGCGACGTGGCAGTGTGTTCATCATCGCGCCGCTCCCGCCTTGTCCACCAGGCTTGCCATCTCGGTCGCCGCCAGCAGGAAGGCGCCGACGCCGAACGGCGCTGTGGAATCCTGGTTCACGACCTGGCCGGGGATCGCGCGCTCGCCGATCGGCTGCACGTAACCGACCCGGCCATTGGCCTGCAGCGCCACCTTGCTCAGGAAGCGCCAGCCGCGCAAAGCCGTCGGCGCATACTCTGCGCGGTCCAGGTAGCCGTTGTTGATGCCCCAGGCGTAGGCATAGGTGAAGAAGGCGGTGCCGCTGCTTTCCGGGCCCGGCGCATGGCCCGGGTCGAGCAGGCTGCGGGTCCAGTAGCCGTCGTCCTGCTGGAGCGGTTTCAGGGCCGCCGCCATCCGGCGGAAGCGCTCGGTCAGCAGTGGCCGGCTTGCGTTATCGGGCGGCAGGTCGGCCAGCGTCTTGGCCAGGGCGGCGAACACCCAGCCGTCGCCGCGCGCCCAGAAGTCCTTGCCGCCGTTGGCCGACCTGTGCTTGGGGTAGATGTACTTGGCGTCGCGGTAGTACAGGCCGGCCTCCTGGTCGTACATCAGCTGGTCGGCATAGCTGAAGTATTCGTGCAGCTTGTCGAGGTAGCGCCGGTCGCCGGTGGCCTTGTACAGTTTCGTCATCACGGGCATCACCATATAGATGCCGTCGGCCCACCACCAATAATCGCTGTTCGGGGTGCTCATCTGGTATTCCATCACTTCGCGCGCGCGGGCGATGCGGCGCGGGTCCTTG
>DDKG01000240.1:0-5236 GCA_002339265.1 Massilia sp. UBA2604
CATCCCGGCATTCGCGCAGGAACAGGCGAGCGCGCCGGCCGAGACCGCGACCAGCGCCCCGAACCAGGCAACGGACGCCGCCAGCAACCCGACCGGCTCGATTACCGGCCCGGCGCAACCGGGCGCCCAGACCGTGGTCGTGACCGGCATTCGCGCCAGTCTCGAATCGTCGCTGAACCTCAAGCGCAATGCGCAGGGTTTTGTTGACGGCATCGTCGCCGAAGACATCGGCAAATTCCCCGACACGAACCTGGCCGAATCGCTGCAGCGTATCTCGGGCGTGTCGATCGACCGCGAAATCGGCGAAGGCTCGAAGATCACCGTGCGCGGCGTGGGTCCCGACTTCAACCTGGTGCTGCTCAACGGCCGCCAGATGCCGGTCTCGAACCTGGGCGACCGCAACGGCCGCGCCTTCGACTTCGCCAACATTGCCTCGGAAGCGATCTCGCAGCTGCAGGTCTACAAATCGAGCCGCGCCGAGACCCCGACCGGCGGCGTCGGCGCCACCATCAACGTGATCACCGCGCGTCCGCTGTCGCGTCCCGGCATGCAGGCCAGCATCGGCATCAAGGGCGTGCACGACACCTCGGCCACCAACCTGCCGGACGGCCTCCAGCACGGCAACAAGGTCACGCCTGAAGTGTCGGGCATCTACTCGAACACCTCGGCCGACGGCCGCTTCGGCATCGGCCTGTCGGCCAGCTACCAGGAGCGCAACCTGGGCTACAACCGCGCCTCGGTGCCGAATGGCTGGAAGGGCCCGTTCCGCGGTGACGAGAACACCTGGGGCACGATCCCGCAGCCGGGCACCCCTGGTTCGGAGCTGATCACCAACCGCCCGGGCCCGAGCGACCAGTACCAGGTGCCGCAAAACCTGAACTACAACCTGTCCGGCGTGCAGCGCGAGCGCACCAACGGCCAGGTGGTGTTCCAGTTCGCGCCGAACAAGTCGATCACCTCAACCCTCGACTACACCTACTCGGAAAACAAGATTCACACCCGCCGCAACGACATGTCGGCATGGTTCAACTTCGGCCCGTCGTCGAGCAGCTGGACCGACGGCCCGATCGCTTCGCCGCTGGTGTATACCGAGTTGATCCCGGCCGGTAACAGCGACATCGCCATGGGCGCCTCGGACTTTGCGACCAAGAGCGAGAACAAGTCGCTGGGCTTCAACACCGTCTGGCGCGTGAACCCCGACCTGCGCCTGGAACTCGATGCCCACAGCTCGTCGGCCGAATCGACCCCGAACAGCCCATGGGGTTCGAGCAACGTGATCGGCACCGCGAGCTTCAGCCGCGGCAACACCACCGCCGACTTCTCGCAGGACTTCCCGGTCCTGACCATCGAAGGCGCCGACTTCCTGCGCTCGCCGCAGCAGGTCACCGGCTCGGTGTTCGAGAACGGCTACATGAAGACCGAAGTCGACCAGATCCAGACCCACGGCAGCTGGAAGGTGATGGAAGCCTCCGAATTCAAGTTCGGCGTCGGCGCCACCAACGTCAAGTACCGCTCGGCGTTCTCGGTGCAGCAGCGCGACACCTGGGGCGGCGCGACCCAGGCCTCGGACTACCCGGCCAGCCTGTTCACGCCGGATAGCCTCTCCAAGTACTTCGACCAGATCGACGGCAGCGGCAATCCGAACCTGTTCAACCGCTTCCACACCTTCAACTTCGGCCAGATCCGCGACATCGTGGCGCAAGCCTCGGGCCTGCCGCACCTGTACCTGCCGAAGACCACCTACGACACCGACCGTCGTACCGAAGAAAAGTCGAAGAGCCTGTACCTGCAATTCAACACCGAATGGGATACCCGCTACCCGATCAACACCTCGGTCGGCGTGCGCTACGAGAAGACCGACGTCAGCTCGACCGCGCTGGTGCCGACCCCGATCGCGATCAGCTGGGTCTCGCAGAACGAGCTGCCGGTGGTCTTCGGCGACTCGGGCTTCACCACGCTGAAGGGCAAGTACAACCACGTGCTGCCGACGTTTGACGCCGACATCGCCTTCCGTCCGGACATCAAGGGCCGCTTCAGCTACGGCGAAACCATCGGCCGTCCGCGCTACGACCAGATCGCCGGCGGCCAGGTGCTCGACACCCTGGCGCGCGTCGAAGGCGGCACCGGTTCGCAGGGCAACCCGGCGCTGGAGCCGGTCAAGTCGAAGAACATCGACCTGGCCCTCGAGTGGTACTACGCCCGCCAGAGCTTCTTCTCGGTCAACCACTTCCGCAAGCACCTGGACAACTACGCAGGCCAGTCGCAGATCATCGCCCAGCCGTTCGGGGTGCGCACCCCGGTCGGCGGCGCCTACTGGAACGCGGCGCTGGCCAACGGCTGCACGACCGCGGACACCACCTGCATCCGCAACTATATCTTCCGCAACTTCAACGGCCAGCCGGGCGTGGTCGCGGGTCCGGACAACGCCTCGGGCGACGCCACCGGCGTCATCACGGCCATCGGCACCGATCCGATCGCGGACTTCCGCATCACCTCGTACTCGAACCAGCAGAAGGCGCGCATCCGTGGCCTGGAATTCAATCTCCAGCACATGTTCGGCAACAGCGGCTTCGGCATCCAGGCCAACTACACCTACGTGAACTCGGGCCTGAAGTACGACAACGCCAGCAAGGCCGAGCAGTTCGCGCTGGTCGGCCTGGGCGACTCCGCCAACCTGGTGGGTATCTTCGAGAACGACAAGTGGAATGCGCGCGTGGCCTACAACTGGCGCGACGAGTTCCTGTCGTCGACCTTCGACGGCCAGGGTCCGAACCCGAACTACGTCGAAAAATACGGCCAGCTGGACATCAGCGTCGGCTATAACGTCAACGACAACCTGAGCCTGTCGTTCGAAGGCATCAACCTGACCGACGAGATCCAGCGTATCCACGGCCGCACCAAGAACCAGGTGCTGTTCGTGACGCAGTCGGGCCCGCGCTACATGCTGGCCGCACGCTACAAGTTCTGATTGGGGCTTTGCCTGCGCCGCCGTTCGGGAGTAGACTTTCCGGACAGCGGTAGAGACGGCGGGTCGGCAACAGCCGGCCCGCCGTTGTCGTTATGATTCCTAAAAAGATAAATGAGACACTCCATGCCCAACATCGCCCTGCTGAACAATATCGAGCACAAGGACCTGCGCATCATTTCCGGCCACCGCCCCGGCTTGGGCAGCGAGGTTGCCTGGGTGCCGACCTTCGCCGGCGAATTCCGCTCGCTGCAGGCGCATTACCCGATCGTCTTCCGCCAGGTCGACGGCGGCGCCTTCGAGGCGATCGCGCTGCTCGGCTTCAAGGAAGACGAGAACCTGTTCCTCGAGGGCGACCGCTGGGATGCGGCGGTCGTGCCGGCCCTGCACGAGCGCCTGCCGTTCTACATCGGCCGCAACGGCGACGAGCTGATGATCCAGGTTGACCTCGACCATCCGCGCGTCAGCCAGACCGAGGGTGAGCCGGTGTTCAAGCCGCATGGCGGCAATACCGATTACCTGGAACAGACGAGCGCCATGCTCTCGAACATCCACAACGGCATGCAGGCCAACGCCAACTTCCTCGAGGCGCTCCAGCGCCACGAGCTGCTGGACGGCTTCGTGCTCGACATGGAGTTCGACAACGGCGACCAGAACCGCATGGGCGGCTTCTACACAATCCACGAAGAACGCCTGGCTGCGCTCGACGGCGCCGCCATCGCCGAACTGCACGCGGCCGGCCACCTGGCGCCGATCTACTTCGCGCTGGCCTCGCTGTCGAAGTTCCGCGACCTGATCGACCGCAAGAACCGCAGGAACGCACGCGATGGCGCCAGCCGCTAAGCCGATCCGCGAGATTGCCGGGCTGCGGCGCGCCGACCTGGGCCCCGAGATCCTCGCCTCCACCGAGCCGCTGCTGCTGCGCGGTCTGGTGGCCGACTGGCCGATGGTGCAGGCCGCGCGCAGCTCACCGCAAGCAGCGATCGATTACCTGCGCCGCTGGTATGTCGATGCGACCGTCAACGCCATGCTCGGCGCGCCCGAGATCGACGGTCGCTTCTTCTACAACGAGGCGATGGACGGTTTCAATTTTCAACCGATGCGGGTGCGGCTCGACGCCGTGCTGGGTGAGCTGGAAAAACATCTGTCCAACCCTGCGCCGCCGGCGATCTACGTCGGCTCCACCACGATCGACGGCGCGCTACCGGGTTTCAGGAACGAGAACGACGTCGACCTGGGCCATCGCGACCCGCTGGCCAGCATCTGGATCGGCAACCGCACGCGCATCTCGGCCCACTACGATTTACCCGACAACCTGGCCTGCATCGGCGCCGGGCGCCGCCGTTTTACCCTGTTCCCGCCGGGCCAGCAGCACAATCTCTATGTCGGACCGATCGACCTGACCCCGGCCGGCCAGCCCATCAGCCTGGTGGATTTCAATCAACCGGATTTCGACCGTTTCCCCCGCTTTGCCGAAGCCCTGGAGCACGCCCAGATCGCCGAGATGGAACCGGGCGACGCGATTTTCGTGCCCAGCATGTGGTGGCACCACGTCGAGGCGCTGGATGGCTTCAATGTGCTGGTGAATTACTGGTGGCGTCAGTCGCCCGACTGGATGGACACACCCAACAACGCCCTGATGCACGCGCTGATGACGGTGCGCGACCTGCCGCCGGCGCAGCGCGCGGCCTGGGCCGAGCTGTTCCGCCACTATGTGTTCGAAGCCGACGCCGAGACCGCGGCCCATATCCCGCCAGCTGCGCGCGGGCTGCTGGCACCGTTCGACGACCACGCCTCGCGCATGGTGCGCGCGCAGCTGCTCAAGCGCCTGAACCGCTAACCTCAATCACAACGCAGTTCCCGCTCCCCAAAAACGTCGTCCCCGGCCTCGTCGGCCACCTCGGCGGGGACCCAAGCTTGCATGCATCACGATGAAATGTGCAGAACTTGGGTCCCCGCCAAGGTGGCCGACGAGGCCGGGGACGACGGTCTTCAGGCTAACTTTACGGCTTACTCGGCCGCGACTTTCTGCTTGTGCAGATTGGCGTATTTCACACCGTAGTACATGATGAACAGGTAGCAGGCCGCCGGCACCAGGAACGAGATCTGCAGGCCGATGGTGTCCGCCAGGATGCCCTGCACGAACGGCACCACGGCGCCGCCGACGATGGCCATGCACAGGATGCCCGAGCCCTGGCCGGTGAACTTGCCGAGGCCGTGCAGCGCCATGCTGAAGATAGTCGGGAACATGATCGAGTTGCACAGGCCCAC
>DDKG01000240.1:5384-20419 GCA_002339265.1 Massilia sp. UBA2604
TAGCGCATCACGGCGAAGCCGATGAAGCGGCCGACCAGGGCGCCGCCCCAGTACATGCTGACGTAGCGCGCCGCATCGGCGTGCGACAGGCCGGCGATGTGCGGCTCGCCGATGAAGTTGATCAGGAAGCTGCCGATGCTCACCTCTGCGCCGACGTACAGGAAAATGCCCAGCGCGCCCAGCACCAGGTGGCGGTACGACATGGCGCCGCCCTTGGCGTCGATCGTCGCCGTCGATTCCTCGAACGCGATCTTCGGCAGGCGCGCCATCGCGAACAGCACCGCCAGCAGCGCCAGCGCGGCAGCCAGGCCCAGGTAAGGACCTTGCACGGCGGCGGCTTCGGCCGCCTTGTGCGCGAGTTGTTCGGCTTCCGGCAGCAGCGCCAGCTGGTCGGCGGAGAGGACCACGGTCGACAGGATCAGGATGCCGCCCAGCGCCGGTGCCACCGTGGTGCCGAGCGAGTTGAAGGCTTGCGTCAGGGTCAGGCGGCTGGCCGCGGTGCGCGCCGGTCCCAGCGCGGTGACGTAGGGATTGGCCGCCACCTGCAGGATGGTGATGCCGCTGGCCAGCACGAACAGCGCGAACAGGAACATGCCGTAGCCGCCGTTCGAAGCCGGGTAGAACAGGGCGCAGCCGGCGGCCGCGATCAGCAGGCCGGTGACGGCGCCGTTCTGGTAGCCCAGGCGGCGGATCAGCGCGCCGGCCGGCAGCGAGACGATGAAATAGGCGCCGAAGAAGCAGAACTGCACCAGCATCGCCTGCATATAGGTGAGGGTGTAGATCGACTTCAGGTGCGGGATCAGGACGTCGTTCAGCGACGTGATCAGGCCCCACATGAAGAACAGGATGGTGACGATGACCAGCGCACCGGTGTGCTGGTTGTGTTCCCCTTCCACGGCGGCGCTGGCCACGGTCGGGTTCTGGATTGGGTTCTGCATGGAGTCTCCGTTGTTATTGCAGAGTTGCGACGTGATCCGACAGCATAGCTGAAACCCCGCGCAGAGCGGGATATTGTTCGGTGATCAGGTAGGTCGGGATGCGCGACAGATAGTCACCCAGGCGCCCCTTGTCCTCGAAGCGCGCGCGGAACGCCGACTGTTCGAACAGGCGCCCCAGGCGCGGCACGATGCCGCCGCCGATGTACATGCCGCCAGTGGCGCCCAGGGTCAGCGCGACGTTGCCGGCCACGCTGCCCAGGATGGCGCAGAACACCCGCACCGTGCCTTCGCAGTCGCCCGACGAGCCATCCAGCGCAGCGCTGGTGATGTCGGCCGCCTTGAGACGCTTGCCGGTGCGGGCCCAGTGGATCAGTTCCATGCCCATGCCCGACAGCAGGCGCTCGGCCGAGACGTGGCCGTACTCTCCCCACAGCGCTTCCAGGATCGCCACTTCGTCGCGGGTGACCGGCGCGAAGCTGACATGGCCGCCTTCGCCGGACAGCGCGACCCATCGGCCGCCCGCCGGCACCACGCCCGAGACGCCAAGGCCGGTGCCGGGGCCGATCAGGCCGCTGGTCCGGTTGGGTAGCTCGATGCCGCCGCCGATCTGCCGGCGGCCGTGCTGCGCCAGGTGCGGCAGCGACATCGCCAGCGCGGCGAAGTCGTTCACCATCAGCAGCGTGGTCAAGCCCAGTTCGACACGCAGGGACTCGATCGAGAAGCTCCAATGATGATTGGTCATCTTGATCTCGTCGCCCTCGACCGGGTTGGCGATCGCGATCGCCGCATGGCGGACCGTATCGACCGCCAGCCCGCGGGCGCGGGCATTGGCGAGGTAGGCGCGCATTGCATCGCCCAGGGTCGGGTAGCCGCTTGCTGCCAGCACTTCGATGTCGTCGAAGTGGCCGCCCGGCGCCGATTGCAGGGCGAAGCGGGCGTTGGTGCCACCGACGTCGGCGAGCAGGCGCAACTCCACCGTCACTTGAGTTCTCCGCACTGCACGGCGCCGGCCTCTTTGGCGGCTCCACCCGCGATCTCGATATTGGCAAACGCCGCCGAGAAGGCGGCATCGCTTGTGACGGCGAATGGGGTATCGACCTTGGCCAGGTCGAGGCCCTTGGCCTGGAAGCAGGCCAGCGGAATCGCGACGGTATTCTTGGCGCCGACGGCCAGGCGCTTGAACAGGGCGGTCGCATCCAGGTCGACGCTGGTGGAACCCTGGCGCATCGACAGCGTCACCTTGCCGGCCGGCGCCTTGGCGACGATGGTGTCGAAGCGCAGCGCGCCATCCTTGACCGCTGCCGCCGGCAGGGTCATGGCGCGCGCGCCGCGCGCTTCCAGCGTGGCCGGGCCGGTCCAGGCGCCCAGCTTGGCGTCCTGCTGGGTATTGACCTGGGCGGTGGTGACGGTTATGTTCGGCAGCTTGAAGCTGGCGTTCAGGTCGGCGCCCAGTACGGTGGTCTGCTGGCCGCTGCGGATTGCCAGTGGATAGCTCAGGCGGTCGGCCTGGCTGAACACCGGGAAGGTATTGCCGGCGCTGCAGCCGCCCTGCGGGTAGCTCTCGTCGAGTTTACCCAGCTTGGAGCGGGTGCCAGCCTTCAGGCCGTAGCCGTAGGCGAACAGCGGCGCGTAATCCTTGTCGCCGACGTTCAGCTTGACCTGGCAGGCCGACTTCGGCCACGAGAACGGCAGCAGGCCGCGGAAGTCGTAACGTTGCTGGCCTTCGACCAGCAGGTCCGACACGCCCTTGCCCTCGGAGCCCGGCAGCCAGGCCGAGATGAAGGTGTCGGACAGGTTCAGCAGGTCGTTGGCGAACACCGGACGGCCGGTGACCATCACCGTCACCACCGGCTTGCCCTTGCCGCCGACGGCTTGCAGCACGGCGAGATCTTCCGGATAGCGGCTGCTGTGGCGCAGGGTGCCCGATGGGTGGATGTCGCCATCGCCTTCGGCATACGGACGCTCGCCGATCACTGCGATGACGACGTCGAACTTCGACACGTCGACGCCCTTCGCATCGAGGCTGAAGGTGACGTTATCCTTGCCGGCCGCCTCGCGGATGCCGGTCAGGATGGTGTCCGCATTCTTGAAATCGGCATTGGTGGTGGCGGTGCCCTGCCAGGTGATCGACCAGCCGCCGCTCTGGTTCGACAGCTCGTCGGCGCTCTTGCCGACCACGAGGATCTTCTGGCCGCGCTTCAGCGGCAGGGCCGGGCCTTCGTTCTTGAGCAGCACCAGCGACTCGCGCACCGCCTGGCGCGCAAGCAGCCGCGCCTGCATGGCATCGTCCTTGCCGGCGTAGGCATTCTGCATCGGGCTCTTGTCGAACAGGCCGGCGCGCAGCTTGACGCGGATGATGCGCGAGACGGCATCGTCGATGCGCGACATCGGGATCTCGCCCGCTTCCACCTGCTTGATGGTGTTGGCGATGAAGGCCTTCCAGTCGTCCGGCACCATGATCATGTCGTTGCCGGCGTTGATCGCCTGGGCGCAGCTGTCGTTGCGACAGCCCGTCACTTCGCCGTGGCCGTTCCAGTCGGTGACGACGAAGCCGTCGAAGCCCATTTTGACCTTGAGGATGTCGGTCAGCGCTTCCTTGCTGCCGTGGAGCTTGCCGTACTGCTTGCCGCTGGCGGTATCGGTCCAGCTGTTGAACGAGGCCATCACGACCTGCGCGCCCGCGTTCAGGGCCGGGAAGTAGCCGGCGCCGTGGATGTTGATCATGTCCGCCGCGCTGGCTTCGGTCACGCCGCGATCCTTGCCGTTCCTGGTGCCGCCGTCGCCGATGAAGTGCTTGGCGGTGGAGATGGTGTTGGCGTCGTCCTTGAACGCGCCCTGCATGCCCTTGACGTATTCGCCGGCATAGCTGCGCACCACTTCCGGATGCTCGGCATAGCTTTCGTAGGTGCGGCCCCAACGATCGTCGCGCACGACGGCCAGGGTCGGGCCGAACACCCAGGCGATGCCTGTCGCGCGCACCGCCTTGGCGGTGGCGGCGCCGATCTCGCGCATCAGCTGCGGATTACGCGCCGCGCCCAGGCCGATATTGTGCGGGAACAGGGTGGCGCCCGGCACGTTGTTATGGCCGTGGACCGCATCCGTGCCCCACACCACCGGCACCTTGATCGCCATATCGGTCTTCATCGAGGCTTCGTGGTAGGCCTGGGCCAGCGCCAGCCATTCCTTGGCATCGGCTGCCTTGTTATTGTTTGGCCAGCTGCCGCCGCCGTTCAGGACCGAACCGAGGTAGTACTTGGTCACATCCTCGGGTTTGGTGGTCTTGATCTCGGGCTGGGTCATCTGGCCGACCTTCTGCGCCAGGGTCATCTTGCTGACGATTTCCTGGACCCGCTTCTCGATCGCGTCATCCTTCTTGATGGCGCTGGTCACGCGCGGCCAGTCGGCCAGCTTGGTGTCGACTGGAGCGGCGGCGCCGCAGATGGCCGGCAGGGCCAGGGCGATGGAAAGGGCCATCGTGGAAGGACGAAGCTTGAAGGTCATTGGGTGTCTCGCTTTATTGTTCGTTGAAGTGAAGGTTCAATCCTGGCGCAGGAAGGAACCATACCATTTGCCGCTGTTCTTCAGGCGGCGCTGCTGGGTGGCGTAATCGATGTGCACCAGGCCGAAGCGGCGCTGGTAGCCTTCGGCCCATTCGAAGTTGTCGAGCAGGCTCCAGGCGAAGTAACCCTTGATCGGCGCGCCCTGGTCGATCGCATCCTTCATGGCGGCCAGGTGACGCATCAGGTAGTGGCGGCGCTGGACGTCGTCGATCTCGCCATCCGGGCCGACCACGTCTTCGAACGCCGAACCGTTCTCGGTGACGTACATCGGGCCTGGGTGGTAGTCGTTCTCGATGCGGGTGAGCAGTTCGGTAAAGCCTTCCGGCGACACCGGCCAGCCCATCGCGGTGATCTCGCCGCTGGTGGTCGGCAGCACCTTTGCGTCGAGCGGTGCGTGGCCGGCTTCGTGCTTGACCACTTCGGGGAAGTAGTAATTGACGCCCATGAAGTCGGTCTTGACGGCGATGGCTTCCATATCGCCCGGCAGGACGTCGGGCGCCGCGGCGCCGAAGGCCTCGCGCGTGGCTTCCGGATAGCCGCGGCCGAACAGCGGGTCGAGGAACCAGCGGTAGCGCAGGCCGTCGTGGCGTTCCATCGCGGCCTTGTCCTCAAGGCTGTCGCTGGCGGCGCGCAGCGGGTGCAGGCTGACTGCCAGGCCGACCTGTGCATCCGGCACGTTGGCGCGGATCAGCGGCACCGCCTTGCCGTGCGAGACCAGCACATTGTGCGCGACCTGCAGCGCGGCCTTGAGATCGGTCTTGCCCGGCGCATGCCAGCCTTCGAAGTTGCCGATGATCGAGGTGCACCAAGGTTCGTTGTGGGTGATCCAGTGTTTCACACGGTCGCCCAGGGTGCGCGTCATGGCGTCGGTGTACTCGAGGAAGGCGTCGATGGTGGCGCGGTTTTCCCAGCCGCCTGCGTCCTGCAGCGTTTGCGGCAAGTCCCAGTGGTACAACGTCGCCCATGGCTGAAGACCGCGCTCCAGCATGCCGTCGACCAGGCGCGAATAGAAGTCCAGGCCTTTCTGGTTCGGCTGGCCCTTCACGCCGGTGTAGATGCGCGGCCAGGCGAACGAGAAGCGGTAGGCGTTCAGGCCCATGCCGCGCGCGATGTTGAAGTCTTCCGGCCAGCGGTGGTAGTGGTCGCAGGCTTCGATGCCGCTGGAGCCGTCGCGGATCGTGCCGGGGGTGGCGGCGAAGCGGTCCCAGATCGATTCCACGCGGCCGTCTTCACGGCCGGCGCCTTCGATCTGGTACGACGAGGTGGCGCAGCCCCACAGGAAGTCGCGGGCGAAATCGCTGCGCTGCGGCGCGTGAGGCTCGGGTCGGTTGGCAGTGGTCATGGTCTCGCTTCTGGTTTTGGTTGTGTACACAATTTAAATTTTGGGACAGCTTAACAAGACATTGGAAAGCTTTCCAGTCCGGCGCCAAAAAAAGGGCCGCGCACGGCCCGGGGTGAGGCAAACACGCCTCACTCGCCTTTACTCCTGCCTTTGCTCTTGCTGCTCTTCGCCTTGCCGCCGATCTTGGCCAGCGAGGCGCGCATGGTCACGTCGACCGGGAAGCTGCGCGCCACCGGGCGCTTGAGGTCATAGCAGCGGTTGAGCAGGGCGTTGATGCCGTTCTGCGTCATCTCGCGCCACGGCATGTGCACCGACGTCAGGCGCGGCGCCGAGAACTGCGCGCTTGGCGTGTCGTCGTAGCCGATCACCGACAGGTCGCGCGGCACGCTGATGCCGGCTTCCTGGAAATAGGACAGGGCGCCGACCGCCATCTCGTCGTTGGCGCAGAACAGCGCGGTGCAGGGCGTCTTCGATTCGACCAGGGCCTTGGCGGCATGCCAACCGCCCTGCGGCGAGAAGTCGCTTTCGACCAGCCACACTTTATCTGTGTCGACGCCGTTGGCCTTCAGCTCGTGCATGAAGCCGTCAATACGCGCCACGTTGTCGACCAGCGCGCTGGGACCGGCGATCACGGCGATGTCGCGGTGGCCATGCTCGAGCAGCGTCTGCGCCGCGAGCCGGCCGCCTTGCGTGTGGTCGACCGTGAAGCACTGTTCCGGGATGTCCTTGAAATCGTGGTTCAGCGCGACGATCAGGCGCCGCTTGCCGCCGAGGGCCGCGATGTCTTCGTCGAGCAGGGCGCTGGTCATCATGATCAGGCCATCGCAGCCGCGTTCGATCAGGAACTCGATGCCCTCGATCGCCTGGTTGCGCGCGTCGCCCAGGCCGACGCCGAAGGCGACCACCATGTGCAGGCCGGCCGCGCGCAGCTCGGTGTCGATGATCTGCAGGATCGGCGTGTAGAAGGTGCCGGACAAGACGGGGATGTAGACGCCGACCATCCGGCTGGTGCCGGACAGCAGGGCGCGCGCCGCGTGCGAGGGCCGGAAGCCCAGCTCGTCGATCGCCTTGCGCACGCGCTCGAGCGTGGCGGGCGATACCGAACCCTTGCCGCTGACCACACGCGAGGCGGTGCCGAGACCCACTCCAGCCAGCCGCGCTACGTCCTTGATTGTCGCCACTAACGATTCCTATCCAGTGAATTATTCAAACAACCGTCAAGCATACTGCATTCATCTATCGATCGCATCCATCTTTACAGGCGGTGGCCTTGTTTCGGATCGAACAGCGAAACACGGCCGGCATCGATCGCGAAGCGCACCGCCTGGCCCGACGCCAACGGTCGTCCATCGTGTTCGATGCAGGACAGGGCCTGGCCGCCGCAGTCGAGCCACACCACCTGGTGGTTGCCCATCGGTTCCACCAGGGTCACCGTGGCGTTCAAGGAGCCGTTGTCGTCGATGTGGATGTGTTCCGGGCGCGCGGCCAGCGTCACCGCGCCTACCTGCGCACCGTTCATTAAAGGGAGCGTGATCGCGCCGGAAGAAAAGCGACCGTGCGCATCTAGGCTGCCGTCGATGAAATTCATCGAGGGAGACCCGAGGAAGCCGGCCACGAAGCGGTTGGCAGGGGTCTCATACACCTCGGCCGGCGTGCCGATCTGCTGGATGCGGCCGCCCTGCATCACCACGATGCGGGTCGCGAGCGTCATCGCCTCGGCCTGGTCGTGGGTCACGTAGATCATGGTCGAACCGAGCGTCTGGTGCAGCATCTTGAGTTCGCGGCGCAGTTCGGCGCGCAGCTTGGCGTCGAGGTTCGACAGCGGTTCATCGAACAGATAGACGCCGGCTTCGCGCACCAGCGCGCGGCCGATGGCGACGCGCTGGCGCTGGCCGCCCGAGAGCTGGGATGGCTTGCGGTCCAGCAGGACGTCGAGCTGCAGCATTTCTGCCGTCTTGCGCACGCGGCGCTGCACTTCCGCCTTCGGCGTGCCGGCGATCTTGAGGCCGAACGACATATTCTTCTCGACCGTCATGGTCGGGTACAGCGCATACGACTGGAACACCATGCCGATCCCGCGCTCGCTCGGGTCGGCGGAACTCATGTCGCGGCCACCAATCTCGATGGCGCCGCCGGACAGGTCGATCAGGCCGGCGATACTGTGCAACAGGGTCGACTTGCCGCAGCCCGATGGGCCGAGCAGCACAAGGAATTCGCCCGGTTCGATCTGCAGGTCGAGATCTCGAATGATCTCGTTATTGCCGCGGGTGATGCACAGTTTGCGCAGGTGGACGTTCGACATAGGGGGTCAGCCTTTCACGGCGCCGGCGGCGATGCCGCGCACGAACCAGCGTCCGGAGATGAAGTAGATCGCCAGCGGCACCGCGGCGGTCAGGATGGTCGCGGCCATGTTGACGTTGTACAGGCGGGTGCCGGTGGTGGTGTTGATCACGTTGTTCAACTGGACCGTCATCGGCAGGTTCTCGCGGCCGGCGAACACCAGGCCCAGGATGTAGTCGTTCCAGACGCCGGTGACCTGCATGATCGCGGCCACCACGATGATCGGCAGCGACATCGGCAGCATCACCTGCAAAAAGATGCGCCAGAAGCCGCCGCCGTCGATGCGCGCGGCCTGGAACAGCTCGTGCGGCACCGAGGCATAGTAGTTGCGGAACAGGAGCGTCATGAGCGGCATGCCGAAGATGACGTGGACCACCACGATCGCCGGCAGCGAACCGAATACGCCGGCATGCGCCATCATCCACACCAGCGGATAGATCATCACTTGCACGGGGATGAAGGCGCCGGCCAGCAGTACGCCGAACAGCAGGTTGGCGCCGCGCGGGCGCCAGAATGACAGCGCATAGCCGTTGATGGCGCCGAGCAGGATCGGAATCACGGTGCTGGGCACGGCGATCGCCACCGAATTCCAGAAACCCTGGCTGACTGCGCCCCAGGCCGCGCGCCACGGTTCGAGCGTGGCGCTGCCCGGCAGGGCGAACACGTTCCCCATCCGGATCTCGTCCATCGGCTTGAACGAGGTGACGATCATGACGTATAGCGGCAGCAGGAAGAACAGGGCGGCGCTGAACAGGAAGGCATAGACGCCAAGGCGCGCCGGCGTGAACAGGCGCTTGCGGCGTGCTGCTTGGGATTGCATGGGCATGGGGCGCGCGACCGCCTGCAGGGAATGATGGCTCATGCGTGGCCTCCTGCCAGGCGCGCGCGGCGGCTGCGGGCATAGGCATACGGCGCGAGCAGGGCCAGCACCGGAATCAGGAGCGTCACTGCGCCGGCCGAAGCCAGGCCGATGTTCGAGCGCAGGAACAGGTGGTCCATGATGAACTTGGCCGGCACTTCGCTGGCGATGCCGGGACCGCCCTGGGTCATCGCGACGACGGCGTCGAACAACTTGACCACGGCGGTGGCAAGCAGCAGGAACACGGTGGCGACCGATGGCCCGAGCATCGGCAGGACAATCTGCAGGTAGACGCGCCAGGCCGGGATGCCGTCCAGGCGCGCGGCTTTGTAGATTTCGGGATCGATGCCGCGCAGGCCGGCCAGCATCAACGCCATCACCAGGCCCGAGGCCTGCCACACGGTGGCGATGACGACCGTATAGATCACCAGGTCCTGGTGCACGATCCAATCGAAGGTAAAGCCCTCGAAGCCGAGGCGGCGCGCCGCGCCTTCGATGCCGCTGCCCGGCGCCAGCATCCATTGCCATACCAGGCCGGTGGCGATGAAGGACATCGCGTAAGGATAGAGGAACACGGTGCGCAGCAGGCCTTCGCCCTTGACGTTCTGGTCGATGAAGACGGCCAGCAGGAAGCCGATGATCATGCAGGCGACGATGAAGGCGACGCCATACACGGCCAGGTTATGCAGCGACAGCAGCCAACGCTCGTTGTCGAACAGGCGCACGTACTGCGCCATGCCGATGAAGTTATCGGACGGGAAGGTGCGCGAGGCCGTGAACGAGGTGCGCAGGGTCCACAGCGCGCCGCCGATATAGGCGCCCAGCACCACCAGCGCCATCGGCAAGAGGGCGACATGCGGAGCAAGGCGGGCGTGAGGGCGGTGGGCGAGCATGGCGTCAGTACTTGAGGGCGTTGGCGATGCTGCGCTGGACTTTATCCACCTTGATGTCCATATTCCAGTAGGCGGTGAGGATGTCCTGCATGGCGCCGTTCTGGTCTGGTGTCAGGTAGACCTCCGTCACGCCGGCCTGGCGCGTGCGGTCCTTGATGATCTCGATGCCCTTCTGTGCGCACAGGTCGAGCTGCGCCGCGTCGGCATCCTGGCGCACCGGGATCGAGCCTTTCAGTTTGCTGAAGGCGACTTGCAGGTCGGTTTGCGAGACGACGTTGGCCAGCAGTTGCTGGGCCCTGATCGCATCGGCCTTGTTCGTACGCGGGAAAACGAAGACGTCGCCCTGCATCAGGTAGGGCGTGTCGGGTTTCAGGCCCGGGATGCAGCCATAGTGCTGGCCGGGCTGCTGGCCGGCGTTGGTGAATTCGCCCTTGGCCCAGTCGCCCATCACCTGGAAGCCGGCCTTGCCGCTGATGAGCATCGCGGTGGCGTCATTCCAGTTGCGGCCCGGCGAACCGGGATCGACATAGGACTTCATGCGCTTGAAGGTGAGCAGCACGTCGCGGAAGCGCGGCGACAGGATTGTGGCCTGGTCGCGGTCGCGGATCACTTTCAGGTACAGCTCACGGCCGCCGATATTCGCGAGCAGGGCCGAGAACAGGATGTTCTCCTGCCACGACTGGCCGCCGTGAGCCAGCGGCACCAAGCCGGCGGCCTTCAGCTTGTCGAGTGCGGAGAAGAGTTCGTCGATGCTGGCCGGCTCCTTGTCGATGCCGGCCTTCTGGAAGGCGGCTTTCGAATACCAGAACCAGGTCTGCATGTGGATGTTGAGCGGCACCGCGTAATAGTGGCCGTCGTGCTTGATCACGTCGATCAGCGGCTCGGGCAGGATGCGGTCCCAGTCCTGGGCCTTGGCGACCAGGTCGACGTTGTTGAGCATGTCCTGCTCGATGACGTCGGTGAACTGCTTGGAGGTGTTGAACTGGGCGGCGGTCGGCGGATTGCCGCCGATGATGCGGTTGATGGTGACGGCGCGCGACTGGTCGCCGCCGGCGATGGCGCTGTCGATCCAGACGCCGCCTGCAGCACGATAGGCCTGGGCGACCTGCTTGACGGCGCTCGATTCGCCACCGGATGTCCACCAGTGGATGACTTCCGCCTTCGGCGCAGTGGCGTGGGCCAGTGCGAAGCCTGGCGCGAAAGCAGCGGCGCACAGCCATGCGCAGGCTGCAGCCAGGTTGCGGGGTGTGACCATCTTGTCTCCATTGGCGCCGTTATTGTTTTGGTAAGTTGGAAACGTTACCATCGGCTTTGCCCGACTATAGCATCGCGTTAATTCAGGGTCAAATTAAACTTGCAATATGTCATTTTGGCATGAATCTTCAGGAATGGTTCAGGTTAGACATTGCTCAGGGCTCATATTTACGAGGATACTCCCGGGAAGCTAGGGGTATCGCTGTGCCATCGCGTGGCGACCTCGTCATCATAATAATTATTTGAGAGACCGACCATGCATAGCGCAATGGCCACCACCGAGATCTACCTGATCGCGATGTTGCTGATCTTCGCCGTCCCCTACCTGATCTGGCGGCTCGGCAATACCGATTACTGGGCGCCGCTCGTCATCGTGCAGATCATTACTGGTGTGCTGCTGGGACCTGGCGTGCTGGGCAAGGCGTATCCGGAGTATTACAGCTTCGTTTTCAACCCCCAGGTCATCCAGTCGCTGAACGGGATCGCCTGGTGGGCGGTGATGATCTTCGTGATGCTGGCGGGGATCGAGCTCGATCTTAAGAAGGCGTGGGAGCATCGGCGGGAGAGTTCGATTACAGCTGGGCTGGCGTTGGGCGTGCCGCTGGTGTTTGGTAGCGTAGTCGCGGCCGGGATGCTGGGGTTTGCCGGCTGGATCGGGCCGCAGGCGCAGGGGTGGCAGTTCGTGCTCGGCGTGGGGATGGCGTGTGCGGTGACAGCGCTGCCGATTCTGATTCTGCTGATGGAGAAGCTGGAGATTTTAAGACAGCCGCTGGGGCAGCGGATCTTGCGCTATGCCAGCCTGGACGATATCGCGATCTGGGGCGTGCTGGCGCTGATTCTGCTCGATTGGGAGCGGGTGGGGCGGCAGCTGGGGTTCTTCCTGGTGTTTATCGTGGCGACCAGGCTGTTCCGGAAGCTGATGGTGAGTATTCCCGAGCGGGATCGGTGGTTTGTGATGCTGGTGTGGCTGGTGATTTGCGGGTTTGCTGCGGATTGGGCAGGGCTGCACTATATGGTGGGGGCGTTCCTGGCTGGTGCGGTGATGGATGCAGACTGGTTCGATCAGAAGCAGCTGGACTTCCTGCGTAACAATGTCTTGCTAGTGCTGATGCCTGTTTATTTCTTGAGCACTGGATTGCGTACTAATTGGGATGTCGGCGGCACCGCCGTGTTCATTGCAGCCGCGGTGATGCTGGTGGCTTCGGTAGCGGGCAAGCTGATGGGCGTGCGCATTGCCGGACGTATTCTTGGCTGGAGCAGGGAAGAGGCCGCGATCATTGGTTGGCTGTTGCAGACCAAGGCGCTGATCATGATCATCTTCTCGAACATCCTGCTCGACAAGGGCGTCATTACCAGCGAGACGTTCACTGCACTGCTGCTGATGGCAATCGGCAGCACGATGATGACGATTCCGGTGGTGTATCCGAAGCTTCGGCGAGAAGCAAGTCTGTTGTTGAAACCAAGGTAAGCGGGGATCGTCCATCAACAAGAAACCCAGCACTGGGCCGGGACCTGCCACCGATTTTCTGGTGCACGCATAGACCACCCTGTCACTGCTAACTCATGGATGGTGGTGTCTGGTGCTGGTATGACCTCCATGGATGTCGCTGCTTGCTGGCCGTGGCATCCTCTTCAGTGCCGTACCTGAAGCCCTGCTTAGCAGTGGCGGCTTGGCAGCCTTTGCCGCGCTCGGCATTGGCGCCAGCAGCGGCCCAGTCGACTTTCCCGGGACGTCGGCCTACAAAGCTGGCCGTGATGCATATCCTAAACATACCGGAGTGTAAATACTGCGATGTATAATATTTACATCTGTTATGTGGACATCGACCCAATGTATAAATTGCATAAACTCTATCGATTGCTCGCCTACTGGGTATTAGCGCCCCTGATCGCGTGGCCCATGATTGCGCTGGCCTTGATCAGTCATCGACTGAAAAACGAGATTACACAGGCCGCCCTGGTTATCTCCAGAGTTCCATTCCATGTAGGCGAGCGGGCACGTTATCTTTTTTACCGAAGATTGCTCATTTCCGTTGGCGCCGATGTGACGTTTCGATACGGTGCGTTTTTTCAGTACCGCAAAGCCCGGGTGGGTAACCGCGTCTTGATCGGCTACTTCAACACGATTGGAGAAGTGGACATCGGTGATCACGTACTCATCGGTGGGAACGTCAACCTGTTATCGGGAATGGAGCAACATGGCTTTCACGATCCTGACCGTTTGATCTGGGATACACCTGGTAAAGGGCGTCGTGTCATCAAGATCGGTTCGGATGTCTGGATTGGCAGTAACAGTGTCATCGGCGACGATGTGGGTAGTCGCTGTGTAGTTGCCACTGGCAGTGTGGTGACGAAACCCATTCCCGACCATTCGCTTGTCGGTGGGGTTCCAGCTAAGTTCATAAAAAATATCTGACGGCCATCTACAGGCAATGTTTGCCCTGTGTCGCAGGCCGGCATATGCGAGCGTAACCCGCGCGCCGCAAGTCAACGCCGGAGTTGTACAGCGTCGTCAGCTTCGAAAGCAAAAAGCCCAGCGATGATGCTGGGCTTCTTGCTACTTCTAATGGTGCCGACTGCAGGACTCGAACCCGCCACCTGATGATTACAAATCAACTGCTCTACCTGATGAGCTAAGTCGGCACATGATCGTTAAAACAACAATTATACGCTATTTGATCCGGGTCAAGGTCGGGCGTCCACCCTTCTTTGGCGGCTCATCATCCCCGCCAGGCGAGTTCGGCGGCGCATCAGCGACCACCGGCGAATCCACACCTTTCGAGGGCACAGCCGACAAGGCCGGCGCGGCAGGTGCCGTTTCAGCAGCATCCGACGACGACTGCGCATCCGCCTCAGGCGCCGCCCCCACCTCGAACGCCATCCCCTGCCCATTCTCATTGGCATAAATCGCCAACACGTTATGAACCGGGATATAGATCTCGCGCGACACGCCATTAAAGCGTGCACGGAAGTGGATCGCGTCATTGTCCATCTTCAGCCCCGACGTCGCGCCGTAGCTGATGTTCAGGATGATCTCGCCCTTGCGGACATATTCCATCGGCACGGTCGTTCCCCCATCGACCTTGACGGCGATGTAGGGCGTGAAGCCGCTGTCCGTGCACCACTCGTAGATGGCGCGCAGCAGGTAGGGTTTGGTGGAGATCTCTGCCATGGTGGTGTTGTCTAGGAATACAGGCCGTCACGCCAGTCTACCGGATTAGCCCAAGAGGCGTCCAATGACGAAAACGTGACGCAAAAAGCAAATAGGGCAGGACTAAAAAATCCCGCCCCAGATCACATCAACGACGCATCACTTTCTCGGACGGGGTCAGCGCCTCGATGTACGCCGGACGCGAGAAGATACGCTCCGCATACTTCATCAGTGGAGCAGCGGTCTTCGACAGCTCGATGCCATAGTGGTCCAGGCGCCAGAGCAGCGGGGCAATGGCGACGTCCAGCATCGAGAACTCGTCACCCAGCATGTACTTGTTCTTCAGGAACAGCGGAGCCAAGGTGGTCAGGCGATCGCGAATCTCTGCGCGGGCCTTGTCGTGGTTCTTGTCGTTCGCCTTGTTACGCTCGCTTTCCAGCGTATGCACATGGACGAACAGTTCTTTCTCGAAGTTGAACAGCATCAGGCGGGCACGGGCGCGCATCAGCGGGTCGGCCGGCATCAGTTGCGGGTGCGGGAAACGCTCGTCGATGTACTCGTTGATGATGTTCGATTCGTACAGGATGAGTTCGCGCTCGACCAGGATCGGCACCTGGCCGTACGGATTCATGGTCGAAATATCTTCCGGCTTGTTGAACAGGTCGACGTCGCGCACTTCGAAGTCCATGCCCTTTTCG
>DDKG01000035.1 GCA_002339265.1 Massilia sp. UBA2604
CTGATCGAGCTGATCGACACCCTGCACGCCGAGGGCATCCACCTGCACCACCTGGACATCGGCGGCGGCATCGGCGTCGACTACGGCGTGGCCGGCGACAAGCCGCCAGTGCCGGTGGGCGACTACCTGGGCCGCCTGTTCCAGCGCATCGACGCCTGGCGCGCCGAGAAGCATGGCGGCCAGCCGGTCAAGGTGATCTTCGAGCCGGGCCGCTCGATCGTGGCCAACGCCGGCGTGCTGCTGACGAAAACCGAATTCCTCAAGCCGGGCGCCGAGAAGAACTTCTGCATCGTCGATGCGGCCATGAACGACCTGATGCGACCGACCCTGTACCAGGCCTGGATGGGCGTGCAGGCAGTGGCCCCGCGCGACGGCGAGAAACTGGTGTGGGACATCGTCGGCCCGGTATGCGAATCGGGCGACTGGCTGGCGCGCGAGCGCGAGCTGGCTTTGGCACCGGGCGACCTGCTGGCCATCATGACGGCCGGCGCCTATGGCATGACGATGGCGTCGAACTACAACACCCGCGGCCGCGCGGCCGAGGTGATCGTCGATGGCGATGTCACCCATCTGGTGCGCCGGCGCGAGACGCCGGCCGAGGTGTTCGCACTCGAGACGATGATAAAATAATCGATCGTCAAAACGAAACGGCCCGCGCGATGCGGGCCTTTTCACTCATGCGCGCGCCGCTTGCGGCTTGCGCCTGAAATGCCAGAACACCCGCAGCGCCAGCAAGGCGGCCACGATGGCGCCGAACAGGATCGGCTGCGCGAAGTCGCTCTTGCCCTCCTTCATCCACCAGTAATGCACGATCGCCAGCGGCCCGATCGCATAGATCAGCCGGTGCAGCCACTGCCAGCGCTTGCCGCCCAGGCGCTTGATCATGGCGTTGGTCGATGTCGCCGCCAGCGGGATCAACAACACGAAAGCGATGAACCCGACCAGGATGAACGGCCGTTTCACCACGTCGGCCAGCATCGCGGCCACGTCGAAGAAATGGTCGAACCACAGGAAGGCGATGAAGTGCACGAATGCATAAAAGAAGGTGAACAGGCCGATCATGCGCCGCAGTTTCACCAGCCAGTTCCAGCCCGACAGGCGCCGCAGCGGCGTCACCGCCAGCGTGATGCACAGGAAGTACAGCGCCCATTCGCCGCTGATCTTGGTGATTTCGGCCAGCGGATCGGTGAAGGCGCCGGTCGCCGTTCCCCACACCAGGCGCGCGAAGGGCAGCAACGCCAGCACGAAGATGGCGACCTTGACCCATCCGACCTGCTTGTTCGTCAGCTGCAGCGCCATCAGTAATAGCGCTTCAAGTCCATGCCCGTGTACAGCGAGGCGACCTGGTCATAGCCGTTGAACATGAGCGTCTTGCGCTTGGGTTGGAACAACCCGGTCTCGCCGATGCGGCGCTCGCTCGCCTGCGACCAGCGCGGGTGGTCGACGTTCGGGTTCACGTTCGAATAGAAGCCGTATTCGCGCGGCGCGGAATCGTTCCAGGCGGTGCGCGGCTGGCGCGACACCAGGCGAATGCGCACGATCGACTTGGCCGACTTGAAACCGTATTTCCAGGGCACGATCAGGCGCACCGGCGCGCCGTTCTGGTTCGGCAGCACCTGGCCATACATGCCCATGCCCAGCAGGGTCAGCGGATGCATGGCTTCGTCGATGCGTAAGCCTTCCACGTAGGGCCAGTCAAGCACGCCACTTCTCAGGCCCGGCATCTGCTTGCGGTCGGCCAGGGTGGTGAATTCGACGAACTTGGCGTTGCCGGTCGGTTCGACCTGCTTGAGCAGGTTCGACAGCGAATAGCCGATCCAGGGAATGACCATCGACCAGCCTTCGACGCAGCGCAAGCGGTAGATGCGTTCCTCGAGCGGCGCCAGCTTGAGCAGGCCATCGATGTCGAGCGTGAGCGGTTTCTTGACTTCACCCTCGATCCGCACGGTCCAGGGACGGGTGACCAGCGTGTGCGCATTCTTGGCGGGGTCGTCCTTGTCGAGGCCGAACTCGTAGAAATTGTTGTAGCCGGCGGCGTCCTTGAACGGGGTCTGCTTTTCGTCGGTCGAGAGCGCCACGTTGGCGCGCGCCGCCAGTTTCTGCCCGGTCGCGGTCTGGGCGAAGGCTTCGCGGTTGGCCATCTCCCACACGCCGCTGCCGACGGCGGCCGTGGCCGCCATGCGGGCGATGAATTGGCGCCGTCCGGTGTAGATCTCTTGGGGAGTGATTTCGGAAGGGAACGGAAGATCGAGTCCGTTGGGATGACGTTTGAACAGCATGGCAGGCCCCGCAAGCTTAAGAGACTTCACATTACACGAAGTTCCCTTAAGCCAGGGTTAGGCCACCAACACAGCTTACAACTCGCCGTAGGAGTGCAAACCTGACAGGAACATGTTGACGCCCAGGAAGGCGAAGGTGGTCACCAGCAGGCCCACCAGCGCCCACCAGGCCGCCACGCGGCCGCGCAGGCCGGTCATCAGGCGCATGTGCAGCCAGGCCGCGTAGTTGAGCCAGACGATCAGGGCCCAGGTCTCTTTCGGGTCCCACGACCAGTAGCCGCCCCAGGCCTCGGCCGCCCACAGGGCGCCCAGGATGGTCGCGACGGTGAAGAAGGCGAAGCCGACCGAGATCGACTTGTACATCACGTCGTCCAGCACCTCGAGCGCCGGCAGGCGGTCGGCCAGGATGCCGTGAGATTTCAACAAATAGGCGCTGCCCACCATCGCCGCCAGGGCGAAGGTGCCGTAGCCGATGAAGTTGGCCGGGACGTGGATCTTCATCCACCAGCTCTGCAGCGCCGGGACCAGCGGCTGGATCTGGGCGGCATCGCGCGACACCGTGTACCACAGCAGGAAGGCGACCGCGGCGCCGATGATCAGCATCACGAACGGACCCAGCTGGCGGGTGGCGTAGTGTTCTTCGTAGTACAGGTGGAACAGCGCGGTGATGATCGCGAACAGGATGAACACTTCATACAGGTTCGACACCGGGATGTGGCCCACGTCCGGCCCGATCAGGTAGCTTTCATACCAGCGCACCATCATGCCGACCGAGCCGATCACGACGGCGGCCCAGCACAGGTTGGCGCCGACGCCGCCGCCGAACTTGCCGCGGCTGAACAGGCCGACCCAGTAGAATACGGTCGAGAAGATGAACAGCGCACTCATCCACAGGATGGCCGAGCCGCTCGACAGCATGTATTTCAGGAAGAATTTCTGCTCGGCCGCCGCCAGGTTGCCGTCGTACATCGAGATCGCGCCCAGCGACAGCACGCCGACCA
>DDKG01000129.1 GCA_002339265.1 Massilia sp. UBA2604
GCACCGCCTGGTCGAGCGCCAATCGCAGCTGCGCAAGGATGGCCGCCTGCCATGGCTGCGTCCGGATGCCAAGTCGCAGGTCACCCTGCGCTACGTCGACGGCCGCCCGGTCGCGGTCGACACCGTCGTGCTGTCGACCCAGCACCACCCGGACGTCACCCATTCGCAGATCGAAGAAGCGGTCATCGAAGAGATCATCAAGCCGACGCTGCCGCGCGAGTGGCTCGATAAAACCCGCTTCCTGGTCAACCCGACCGGCCGCTTCGTCATCGGCGGTCCGCAGGGCGATTGCGGCCTGACCGGCCGCAAGATCATCGTCGACACCTACGGCGGCGCAGCCCCGCACGGCGGCGGCGCGTTCTCCGGCAAGGATCCGTCGAAGGTCGACCGCTCGGCCGCCTACGCCGCGCGCTACGTCGCCAAGAACATCGTCGCCGCCGGCCTGGCGCGCCAGTGCCAGGTGCAGGTCAGCTACGCCATCGGCGTGGCGCGTCCGATCAACATCACCGTGTACACCGAAGGCACCGGCGTGATCTCGGACGAGAAAATCGCGGCCCTGGTCAACGAGCACTTCGACCTGCGCCCGAAAGGCATCGTCCAGATGCTCGACCTGCTGCGCCCGATCTATTGCAAGACCGCGGCTTACGGCCACTTCGGTCGCGAAGAGCCGGAGTTCAGCTGGGAGCGTACCGACAAGGCGGCCGAGCTGCGCGCTGCGGCGGGCCTGGCGTAATTCCTCGCGTCGCGGGCTGACGGATACGTTCGGTCTGCAGCGCATACTTGGGTTCCCGCCTCCGCGGGAAAGACGTGTATAAGTGCGTGTCCGAAGTCGACTGATCGACATCCCACACCCTCAACCAACGTCGTTCCCGCGCAGGCGGGAACCCAAGTTCTCCGCAAACCCCCATCGCCACACGGCACCAGCCGTGCTAAACTACCCCGTTCCGAGGAGCGTTGCGACAGAGAGGTCCCTCTTTGCCAGGCTCGGATATCCAGCAACCGCGCTCACGTTACTTTTTTCTAAACACTGAAAGGAGGGCGTGATGAGCGCCGTACTCAAAGACTCCCAAGACTACATCGTCGCCGACATCTCCCTGGCTTCCTGGGGCGAGAAGGAAATCCGCATCGCCGAAACCGAGATGCCGGGCCTGATGGCGATCCGTGAAGAATACGCCGCCACCCAGCCGCTGAAGGGCGCGCGCATCGCCGGTTCGCTGCACATGACCATCCAGACCGCGGTCCTGATCCGTACCCTGGAAGCCCTGGGCGCCACCGTGCGCTGGGCATCGTGCAATATCTACTCGACGCAGGACCACGCCGCCGCGGCCATCGCTTCGGTCGGCACGCCGGTGTTCGCCATCAAGGGCGAGACCCTGGACGAATACTGGGAATACACCCACCGCATCTTCGAATGGCCTGGTGACAACCACGCCAACATGATCCTGGACGACGGCGGCGACGCCACCCTGCTGCTGCACCTGGGCGTGCGCGCCGAGAAAGACATCTCGGTGCTGGACAAGCCAGGCTCGGAAGAAGAAATCTGCCTGTTCAACGCAATCAAGGGCCGCCTGGCGCGTGATCCGTCGTGGTACTCGAAGCGTCTGCCACAAATCAAGGGCGTGACCGAAGAAACCACCACCGGCGTGCACCGCCTGTACCAGATGCACCAGGAAGGCAAGCTGGCCTTCCCGGCAATCAACGTCAACGATTCGGTCACCAAGTCGAAGTTCGACAACCTGTACGGCTGCCGTGAATCGCTGGTCGACGGCATCAAGCGCGCCACCGACGTGATGGTCGCGGGCAAGATCGCCGTCATCGCCGGCTACGGCGACGTGGGTAAAGGTTCGGCCCAGGCCATGCGCGCGCTGTCGGCGCAAGTGTGGGTCACCGAGATCGATCCGATCTGCGCACTGCAGGCGGCGATGGAAGGCTACCGCGTCGTGACCATGGACTACGCCGCCGAACACGGCGACATCTTCGTTACCTGCACCGGCAACTACCACGTCATCACCGAGCAGCACATGCTCAAGATGAAGGACCAGGCGATCGTCTGCAATATCGGTCACTTTGACAATGAAATCGAAGTCGCCGCGCTCAAGAAATACGAGTGGGACAACATCAAGCCGCAAGTCGACCACGTCATCTTCCCTGATGGCCATCGCATCATCCTGCTGGCCGAAGGCCGCCTGGTGAACCTGGGTTGCGGCACCGGCCACCCATCGTACGTGATGAGCTCGTCGTTCGCGAACCAGACCATCGCCCAGATCGAGCTGTTCATGAACACCGCGCAGTATCCGGTGGGCGTGTACACGCTGCCGAAGAAGCTGGACGAGAAAGTGGCGCGCCTGCAGCTCAAGAAGCTCAACGCCCAGCTGACCACGCTGACCGAAGAGCAGGCGAACTACATCTCGGTGAGCCAGGAAGGCCCGTACAAGCCGGAACACTACCGTTATTGATCGGTAGCGGCTTGTAGTCATGTGAAACGTCCTTCGGGACGTTTCGCTTATCTAA
>DDKG01000382.1 GCA_002339265.1 Massilia sp. UBA2604
GGTGTCGATCAGCTCGATCAGTTTATCCAGGGCTTCGAGCAGCGGGGCGTCGTCCAGCAGCTGCGAACCGATATGGCAGTCGATGCCGACCACGTCCAGGTGCGGCAGGCTGGCGGCGGTACGGTAGGTGTCCAGCGCATCGTCGAAGGCCACGCCGAACTTGTTGGCCTTCAGGCCGGTCGCAATATACGGGTGGGTCTTGGCGTCGACGTTCGGGTTCACGCGCAGCGAAACGGGAGCGCGCATGCCGAGCTTGCCGGCGACCTCGTTCAGGCGGTGCAGCTCGGGGATCGATTCGACGTTGAAGCACAAAATGCCCTTCTCCAGGGCCAGCTGCATCTCTTCGACGGTCTTGCCGACGCCCGAGAAGATGGTCTTGCCCGGATCGCCGCCAGCGGCGATCACGCGCAGCAGTTCGCCGCCCGAGACGATGTCGAAGCCCGCACCCTGGCGCGCCAGCAGGTCGAGCACGGCCAGGTTCGAGTTGGCCTTCATCGCGTAGCAGACCAGGGCGTCGCGGCCCTGGCAGGCGTCATGGTAGGCGGCGAAGTTCTCGAGCAGCGCGGCTTTCGAGTAGACGTAGGTCGGCGTGCCGAATTGTTCCGCGATGGCGGACAGCGAAACGTTTTCGGCGTGCAGGACGCCGTCTTGGTGCGAAAAATAGGACATCAGCGGTGTGGTGCGGGCGTGGAGGCGTTGTTCGAAGGGACTGGCTGGGGTGGCAGGTCGACCGGCGCCGCGGGCGGCGCCGCAGCCGGCCTGGTGGGCGGCGTCGGCATGTACAGGTCGCCGGTCTGGCCGCAGCCCGACAGGGCGGCAAGCAAAACAGCGGCCGGGAGAAGCGCAAGTGAGGACTTCACGATTAGAATCACGGTTTGATTAGCAGATTTTGGAGTGTAGCATGACCGAAACCGAATTTTTGGACCTTGCCGACCTGACCCTCAAGCAGATCGAGGAAGCCTTCGATCGCCTGAACGACGAGGACGTGATCGACGTCGAATGCAAGCGCAGCGGCAACGTGCTGGAGATCGAGTTCATCGACAACGGTTCCAAGATCATCGTCAACAGCCAGGCGCCGCTGCAGGAAATGTGGGTGGCGGCGCGCTCGGGCGGTTACCACTACAAGCGCGTGAATGACGAATGGCGCAATACGCGCGACGACAGCGAGTTCTTCGCGTCGCTGTCGAAATATGCGAGCGAGCAGGGCGGGGCGCAGGTGTCGCTGGTGTGATCTGATGCCGCGTAGCTGCGGCGTTGCTATTCTTGTTGCCCTCAAAACGTCGTCCCCGCGGAGGCGGGGACCCAAGTCCGATGCGTCGCCACTACGTTTGCTGCAAGTGGTGCATTGAAAAACTTGGGTCCCCGCCTTCGCGGGGACGACGTTTACAAGCTAACGATCAAGCAGGGATCAGAACAACTCGTTCCTCACCGCATCACGCTCCTTCTGCTGTTCCGGCGCCGGTGGCGGCCCCACGTCCAGCGTCTCGACCCCGCTGCCCGGCGGCGTCTCGGCGTAGTAGTAATCCGAGCCATACTGCACCAGCCCGGCCGGCACCTCGCGCTCGACGTTCGGCTCGCCCTTGAGCGCCTTCTGCATGTAGCCGATCCAGATCGGCAGCGCCAGGCCGCCGCCGGTTTCGCGGGCGCCCAGGTTGCGTGGCTTGTCGTAGCCCATCCAGGCGATGCCCACCACCTTCGGCTGGTAGCCGGCGAACCAGGCGTCGATCGAGTCGTTGGTGGTGCCGGTCTTGCCCGCCAGGTCGGTGCGCTTGAGCGCCATCGCCTTGGCCGCGGTGCCGTAGCGCACCACGTCCTTGAGCATGCTGTCCATCAGGAAGGCGTTGCGCGCGTCGATCACGCGGTTCGCTTCGTCGCCGGCGCGCGCCGGGCGCGCCTCGGACAGCACCTTGCCGTCGCTGTCGGTGACCTTCGAGATCAGGTAGGGGCTGATGCGGTAGCCGCCGTTGGCGAACACCGCGTAGGCGCCGGCCATCTGCAGCGGCGTGGTCGCGCCGGCGCCCAGCGCCAGGGTCAGATAGGCAGGATTGCGCTCAGGCTCGAAGCCGAAGCGGCTCGCGAATTCCTGGCCGTAGCGCGCACCGATCTTGTTCAGGATGCGGATCGAGATCATGTTCTTCGACGACGTCAGGCCGCGCCGCATGGTCATCGGACCTTCGTACTTGTTGTCGTAGTTCTTCGGCTCCCAGGCCTGGCCGCCGGTCTGGCCGGCATCGAAGCTGATCGGGGCGTCGTTGACGATCGTCGCCGGCGACAGGCCGCGCTCGAGCGAGGCCGAATAGATGAACGGCTTGAACGAGGAACCCGGCTGGCGCCAGGCTTGCGTCACGTGGTTGAACTTGTTGCGGTTGAAGTCGAAGCCGCCGACCAGGGCGCGGATCGAACCGTCCTCGGTATTGGCCGCAACAAACGCCGATTCGACTTCCGGCATTTGCGTGATCAGCCACTTCGACTCGTCGTCCTGCATCACGCGGATCACGGCGCCACGGCGCACGCGGCGGTTCGGGGCGGCCTTGTCCGACAGCCAGGCGCGCGCGAAGGCCAGGCCCTGGCCGGAAATGGTGATCGTGTCGCCCGAGGCGATGGTGGCCTGGACCTGGGTAGGGGAAGCCTGCAGCACGACGGCGGCAATGATGTTGTCGCTGTCCGGATGCTCGGCCAGCTCGGCCTCGATCGCTTCGTCCGCTGCGGCCTTGGCGCCCGGGATGTCGATGAACGATTCCGGACCGCGGTAGGGGCGGCGGCGCTCGTAGTCCATCACGCCGCGGCGCAGGGCCAGGTAGGCGGCGTCCTGGTCGGCCTTGGTGATGGTGGTAAATACGTTCAGGCCGCGGGTATAGGTGTCTTCCTTGAACTGCTCGTAGACCAGCTGGCGCGCCATCTCGGCCACGTATTCGGCGTGTACGCCGAAGGCGGTGCTGTCGGTCTTGATCTTGAGCGGCTCTTCCTTCGCCTGGGCGAACTGGGCGTCGTTGATGTAGCCGAGCTGGTGCATGCGCTGCAGGATGTATTGCTGGCGCGTCCTGGCGCGGGTCGGGTTGACCACGGGGTTATAGGCCGACGGCGCCTTCGGCAGGCCGGCCAGCATGGCCGCTTCGGCCACGGTGATGTCGCGCAGGTCCTTGCCGAAATAGATCTGGGCCGCCGACTGGAAGCCGAAGGCGCGCTGGCCCAGGTAGATCTGGTTCATGTACAGCTCGAGGATCTGGTCTTTCGTCAGGTTCTTCTCGATCTTCCATGCCAGCATGGCCTCGTAGGCCTTGCGCTTGAAGGTCTGCTCCGACGACAGGAAGAAATTGCGCGCGACCTGCTGGGTGATGGTCGAGGCGCCCTGGCGCGCGCCGCCGGTGGCGTTGCGGAAGGCGGCGCGCAGGATGCCCAGGTAATCGATGCCGCTGTGCTCGTAGAAGCGATCATCCTCGATCGACAGCACGGCCTTCTTCATGACGTCCGGGATGTCCTTGAAGTGGACCAGGGTGCGGCGCTCCTCGCCGAACTCGCCGATCAGGACGTTATCGGCTGTAAAGATACGCAGCGGCATCTTGGGCCGGTAGTCGGTGATGGTGTCCAGCGCCGGCAGGTTCGGGTAGGCCATCGC
>DDKG01000306.1 GCA_002339265.1 Massilia sp. UBA2604
CGCACTGACGTGCGCGCCGAACAGGTAGAGCTCGCCATTGCGGACGAGCACATAGGCTTCCTTGATCTGCACCCGCCCTTCGCGGATGGCTTTTACTTCCCAACCCTCCAGCACCAGGCCCGCTTCGTAGCGGTCTTCGATGAAGTAGTCAAAAAAGGCTTTTTTATTGTCAGCGATGCTCATGAAAAGGCGAAAATTCGCGTGTCGGTTAAACTACTGCCATTGCGCCAATGAATGGCGCATGCAACTTGACCAACATCATAACAAACGGTTGACCAATGGCAGTAGTGCACAAATCAGTTTTCCTTGGCTATAGCGCAGAACAGATGTTCGACCTGGTCGCCAAGGTCGAGGATTATCCCAAGTTCCTGCCCTGGTGTGCAGGCGTCAAGGTGGTCGAGCGGAGCGACGACAAGCTGGTCGCGAGCTTGCAAATCAATTTTCACGGCGTCAAGCAGAGCTTTACGACGGCCAACCACAACCAGCGTCCGACCCAGATGAAGATGCACCTGGTCGACGGTCCTTTCAAGATGCTGGAGGCCACCTGGAGTTTCAAGGCCCTGCGTGAAGACGCCTGCAAGATCGACTTCGACATGCAGTACGAGTTCTCGAGCGTCATCCTGGCCCAGATCGTCGGTCCCGTGTTCGGCATGATCGCCAACAGCATGGTGGATTCGTTCTGCAAGCGCGCCGAGGCGCTATATGGCTGAGATGCTGGGCATATCCGTGTGCTATGCCAGCGACAAGGTCGAGTGGCTGCACCCGATGCAGGTCGAAGCGGGCACGACCATCGGCGAGGCGATCGAGCGCAGCGGCGTGCTGGAGGCCTTCCCGGACATCAACCTGACCACGCAGCCGGTCGGCATCTACGCCAAGAAAAAGACGCTCGATACCGTGCTGCGCGAGCGCGACCGCATCGAGATTTATCGGCCACTGGTGGCCGATCCCAAGGAGTCGCGCCGCAAGCGCGCGGCCAAGAAAGAGGGCGCGACCAAGGAGCCGGACAGTATCGCCTGACCCGGCGCAGGGCGGTAAGGTTGTAATTTATTTCACGACTGCAACAATTGGATAGATTTCCCTGAGTTTCTTGGTATCATGACGATTCCAAGGGACCGGGGCAGGCATACCGCACATGGCGGGGGCGCGCTTCACCTTTTGTCTGTTTCTGTCGATATATCTGCCGCGATACGCCTGCCGTACTCCCCCTCCAATGTTGAATGCCCTGAGTCTGTTATTGGTGACCACCGCCTTATCGGGGGTCATGCTGCTGGTCCTGTCGTCACTCGCCAGGAGCGAGGTCGCGGGTATACGCGAATGGCAGCAGGCGAATCTGCTGGCGGTGGTTGCCCTGCTGCTGTACGCAGGCCGCGGACTGATCCCTGATTTCCTGAGCATCGAGGTGGCCAACGCGCTCTATACGGGCACGATCGCGCTGATCTTTGCCGGCTTCCGGCGCTTCCTGGGGCTATCGGTGCCGTGGCGCTGGCTGGCGGGCGGTGCGCTGGCCGCGATGTCGGGCATCGTCTTCTTCCACCATGTGCACGAGTCGGCGGCGCTGCGCATCGTGTCGGTGTCGCTGTTCCACGCCGTCGTCTGTTTCGCGCTCGGGTTCGCCCTGCGTTCGCCGGGCGAGCCGCGCCTGCGCTATCCGTTCACTTTCACCCGCTGCGCCGCCCTGGTGCTGGGCGTGGGGCACACCTGGCGCGCGTGCTTCTATGTCATCGACTTCTACCAGCCGTATTCGCTGCTCGAGGCCAGCACTTATAACCTGGTGTTCTTCGCGATCGGCACCCTGGCGCTGCCGGCGCTGACCCTGGGGGCGGTGATGATGGCCAATGCGCGCCTGATCGCCGCCAGCGCCCACGCCGCCGACCACGACCACCTGACCGGGGCCGCTTCGCGCCGCGCCTTCTTCGCCTTCGCCGAGCGCGAACTGGCGCGCGCCGAGCGCCGCGGGAGCAGCCTGGGCCTGCTGCTGGTGGACGCCGATCACTTCAAGCGCATCAACGACACCCACGGCCATGGCGTCGGCGACCTGGTGCTGCGCGACCTCGTCGAGCGCACCCAGCAGGCGATCCGCAAGATCGATTACTGCGCCCGCCTGGGCGGCGAAGAGTTCGCGGTGCTGCTGCCCGACGCCGACGGCCGCACGGTGTTCTCGGTGGCGCAGCGCCTGCGCGCGGCGCTCGAGCGCGCGCCGCAGGTCGAGTCGGGCGCGGCCGGCGTGTCCTATACGGTCAGTATCGGGGTGGCCATGCTGCAGCCGGGCGAAGACATCACGAGCCTGATGGCGCGCGCCGATACGGCACTGTACGCGGCCAAGGCGGGCGGGCGCAACCGGGTGGAGGCGGCGCCCGAATCGCCGATCGGGCCCGTCAGCGGCACTCCTGCAGCGCTCGCTTGACCTGTTCGCTGCGCGCGGCCTTTTCTTCGTCGCTCATATAGGTTTTCTCGCCATCCGGCCCGACCCGCGCGACGCGGATGCCCGAGTCGAGGCTGGCCTGGGTCTCGCGGGCCGCCGCGCAATGCTCGGCCAGGCGCCGGCGGCGCTCGCCTTCTTCCTGGCTCTTCTGTTCCTGCTCGGCGCGCGCCTTGCTGCGTTCGCGGAAGGCGGCTTCCTGCTCGGCCAGGGTCGGCGGCCTGACGGCATCCTTGCGCTCGGCAGGGGGCTCGCCGGCGCTTTCGGCGCCCGATTCCGACGCGGCCGGCGGCTCCATGGCCGGGCGGCCGGGCGCCTTGAGGATCTTGCCGGCCGGCGTGCCTGGCGGCGGCGGGCGGTCGGAATACTGGCGCGTGCCATTGGGGCCGATCCAGACGTACTGGGCCTGGGCGGCGGTGGCGGCGACGAGGAGCAGGGCGGCGAGGGCGTGCTTGGCGAGAAGAGGCATGGATTGGTTCCTGGAGTATCGCGTCGATTTCGCCATGTCCTGGCTCGGCTGTCAATTGCCGGGCGCACCGTGCAAAAGAAATTTTGGCCTCCCCGGCGACGGAAATTGAGAGTTTCTGTATAATTTGCTTTTGCGCCTATAGGAAATACTATGCGTCTCCTCCAAAAAGCACTCACCTTCGATGACGTGCTGCTCGTCCCGGCCTACTCCAACGTTCTCCCGGCCCAAACCTCCCTGCGTACCAAGCTGACCCGGAACATCACGCTGAACATTCCGCTGCTGTCGGCGGCGATGGACACCGTCACCGAATCGCGTCTGGCGATCGCAATGGCGCAAGAGGGCGGCATCGGCATCATCCACAAGAACCTGCGCCCGGCCGACCAGGCGCGCGAAGTGGCGCGAGTCAAGCGTTTCGAAGCTGGCGTGTTGCGCGACCCGATCACGATCCCGCCGACCATGAAGATCCGTGAAGTGCTGGCGCTCTCGCAGCAGCACGGCATCAGCGGCTTCCCGGTGGTCGAGGGCAGCCAGGTGGTGGGCATCATCACCAACCGCGACCTGCGTTTCGAGGAAGACCTGGA
>DDKG01000181.1 GCA_002339265.1 Massilia sp. UBA2604
ATAGTAATAGAGGTCGTAGTCATGCAACTGCTCGACCCGCGCCACCGGCGCCGGCAGCAGGCCGGCCGCGGCAGCGCGCAGCGCCGCTGCATCGAGGACCGCCGGACTCCCATCATGGCTGCCGATCACCTGCGGCGCGCCGCCGGCCGCCTGGGCTAGCACGCGGTTCTCTCCCAGCACGCGGGTCCAGCGCAGCTCGCGCACGCCGCCTTCGCTGGCGGCCAGCAGCGCCTGCGGCGCGGCGTCGGCGTCGCTTAGAACAAGCGGGGACCCCTGCAGCGCCTCCATGCGCAGCGGCGGCGCGCCGGTGTCGAAGATGCGCCACGGGTTCATCGACATCAGGCCGCTGAAGATCCAGGTGATCGTCACCAGCGCGAACAGCAGGCCGGTGATGTGGTGCCAGCGCATCATGGCTTGCGGATAGGGCGTGCGCGCGCCGCTGCGATAAGGCTTCTTGAAGCGCCAGCGCATGATGCCGACCACAGTCCCGGTGAGCGCCATCGCGATGCCCAGGATCGACAGCCAGTTGACGATGTCGGTCCAGTAAGGCTGGAAGGCATTGCCGCGGAACGGATACAGCCAGTGGATCCAGGCGCCCGCATAGTTCCACAGCTGCTCGCTGCGCGTGGCGTCGCGCACGACCTCGCCGCTGCGGCTGGAGATATAGAGCAGGGTGCGCTCGGCGTCGCCCAGCTCCACCTTGTGCAGTGGACGGTGCGGGTCGAGCGCGCGCGAATGCGTGAACGCGTCTTCGTCGACCGTGCCCAGGTAATCCAGCTTGACGCCGGCGCCGGCATAGGCCGCGGCGCTGGCCAGTGCATGGGCTTCGTCCACCGCCTGCAGGCGCTGTCCGCTCACGCCATCGATCACCACCGCGCCGCTGCCCCTGGGGGGCGGCTTGTGGCCGGCCGGCGCTTCAGGCCGGGCCGGCGTCGCGACATACACCGGCCGTCCGGCGCTGGACGCGGCCAGGCGCAGCTCGTCCAGCGGCCCTGCGACGCCGGCCGCCGCCAGCGCCCGGGCCGGGGCCAGCAGGCGCGCGTCCGCCTCAAGCCGCGGCAGGTGCTGCAGGCGCTCCTCTTCGGTCAGCTTGGGATAGCCGACGTACATCATGACCATGCCCGAGACGAACCACATCGCGAACAGCAGGCAGATGCCGATGCCGAGCCAGCGGTGGACCAGGAACAGCCAGCGTTTCATTCGTGCCGCCATCGTGCGCTCCCGTCAGAAGGCCATGCGCAGCGACACGTCCGCCGTGCGCGGGGCCCCGAGATAGGCCATCGCATTGGTGACGTTGGCCGCGTACACCCGGTCGGTCAGGTTGCGCACGCGCGCCTCCAGCGCCAGGTGGCGGTCGATCTGCCAGCGCAGGCCCAGGTCGACGAAGGTGTAGGACGGCCAGTACAGGGTGTTGGCGGCATCGGCGTACACCTTGCCGACCCGGCGCGCGCCGAGGTGGGCCTGCACGGTGGGCGTGAGCGCATACGACAGCCACAGGTTGGCCACCGTCTTCGGCGTATTGGTCGGTGTCTTCCCGGCCAGCGAGACGCCGCCCTGGCGGTAGTTTTCATACTCCGCGTCCACCCAGGTGAAGTTGCCCTGGACCGCCAGGCGCTTCGTTGGCTGCAGGCCCAGCGCCAGCTCGACGCCTTGCGCGGACTGCTCGCCGACCAGGATCGTCAGGCTGCTGTCGTCCGGGTCCTGGGTCGCGATGTTCTTGCGCGTGATGTGGTAGGCGGCCAGGGTCGCCATTCCCTTGCCCTGCCAGAAATCGAGCTTGGTGCCGACTTCGGCCTGGCGGCCGGTGGTCAGCTCGCTGTTGTTGCGCACGTCGGCGAACGAGGCGGTGGACAAGACGCCCGACGGCGGATCGGCGGCGGTCGCATACTGGGCATACAGGTTCATGCCGGGCGTGACGTCCCAGACCAGGCCGAGGCGGCCGGTGGTCGGATGGTAGTCGCGCGAGAAGCTGGCCGGGTTGGTGGCGGTGACTTCGCGCCGGTTGACCAGGTCGAGTTCGATGCGTTCGTGGCGCAGGGCGGTGACCAGGTTCAGGTTCGGAACGAGCTCGGTGCGGTTCTCGACATACAGCGCCGTGGTCTTGACCTCGTTGTCGCGGTCGGGCCGGAAGCCCGGCGCCATGTTCGGCACGTCGAAGAAGCGCTCGGTGACGAAATGGTAGGGGTCGACCGTGCTCACCGTGGCCGACTGGCTGTTCGGATAGCGGGTTTGCCGGTTGATGCTGAAGTCCAGCCCGAACGCCCAGTCGCTGCGACGTTCGCCGATGCGGCCGCGGTAGACGCCGTCGATGCGGTCGCCCACCATGGTCTGGTCATGGCGCTGGAGCAGGGCGGCGGAGCGGATCACCGCCGTATTGGACGGGTTGAAGCGGTAGGTCTCGACGTTGCGGTAGTCGCGCAGCGCGTCGTAGACATAAAAGGTGTTGGTCAGCTTCAGCGCGTCGCTCACCTTCCAGGCGCCGATCGAACGCAGCCACTGCACGCGCTGGTCGTAGACGCCGTCCGCGCTATTGTAATTCTTGAAGCGGGTGGCTTCGTCGATGCGCAATTCGCCGGCCACGGGGTTCAGCAGCGGCGTGCCCCAGTAGGGCCGGTCGACGTCTTCCTGCTGGAATTCATAGGCCAGGGTATGGGTGAACCCGCGTCCCAGGTCGGACTTCAGCGAGGCGGCCAGCTGGGTCGCGCGGCGGTCGACGCCGTCCACCCAGCCGGCGCTGTCGCGATGATTGAGGTCGATGCGCGCGTAGTGGCCGTCGCCGACGCGGCGGTTCAGGCCGACCGAGGCTTCCTTCAGTTCGTCGGAACCCAGGCGCAGCCGGGCTTCGGAAAACTCGCGCTCGATCGCCAGCTTGGTGACGTAGTTGATCGAGCCGCCGACGGCGCCGGAGCCGAACAGGAAGCTCGACGGGCCACCGATCGCCTCGACCCGGGCGACGATCCAGCTGTCGACCGGCCGCGCGGCGATCGAATACTGCACGTTGATGCCGTTGAACAGCTGGCTGACCGAGCCGCTGCCGAAGCCGCGGTAGCTGACGCCGATATTGCCCGGGGCGTCGTGGGCGGTGACGCCGGGGATGGCGCGCAGGATCTCTTGCGTGTCCTGGGCGCCGCGCACGTCGATCAGGGCGCGGTCGACCACGGTGACGCTGGCCGGCGTCTCGCGCGGGCTCAGGCCCAGGCGGCTGGCGGTGTCGCTCGGGGTGTCGAGGTTCAGCAATCCGTTGGCGCGCGGCGCTTCGGCCGTGACTTCGACGGTGGGGATGTTCTTGGTCTGGGCCTGGACGTTCAAGGTGGCCAGGGCGCAGCCGAGGGCGAGCGCCAGCCTGCGGGGCTGGCGGTGATAGCGAGTCTTCATTGCAAATCCTGTGCGCGCGACGCGGCATCTCGCGGGCGTCACGCATGGCCGGTGACGCATCGGCTGCGTCACCCGAATCGTGGTGGAGGGCGAATCAGGAAAGCGAAGACGGAGGCCCGCGCGATTGCGAGGGCGTCCAGGCGTGCTGCGGACGGGGCGAGCGGTAGTACAGGGGCGGATAGGGATCGCGCTCGCTGTCGAGCGCAAGCACCGATGGGGCTTGCGTCGGCGGCGCCAGTGGCGCGTGGTGGTGCGAGCAACAGAGCTCGCAGTGCGACATGTCCGGCACCGCCGGCGCGTCGGTCTGCGCCGTGTCGTCGATCACCATCACGTGGCGGGTGCCGCTGGCGCTGCAGATCTCGGTGATCCAGGCCGCCGCCGGTTGCTGGGTGGCGTGGGCCACGGCATGGGAAATCGCAGGCACGAACAGGCCGAACAGGAACGCCATGAGGACGGTCCAGCCATACAGCGTTCGGGTTGTTCGGAGCCTGTGCATGTGAAAATTATAGCCCTGCTGGCACGGCGGCGCGCACGGGTGGTCAATTTGTCCTGGCGGGACAATCCTGCTACCATTGACCGTCATTTCCCAAGGAGCGCGCGCGTGTAATACCTCATCGATGCCATCGTTTTCGGTCTTCCCAGCCAGGCTGCGGAAGTGTCCAGGCATCCTTGGAGTCTTTGCATATGACGCAGCCCATTCTAGCGCTCGACGGCGTTTCCCTGTATCTGCCCGACGGCAGAGCCTTGTTTTCAAACCTGCATCACCAGTTCGACCTGCGCCGCACCGGCCTGGTGGGGCGCAATGGCGTTGGCAAGTCGATGCTGGCGCGCCTGCTGGTCGGTGAACTGGCGCCCGGTTCCGGCCGCTGCCTGCGCAGCGGACGTGTGGCTTACCTCCAGCAGCAGGCAGGCGGCGGTGGCGCGGCCTCGGTGGCCGAGCTGGCCGGCATCGAAGCGATCACGGGCGCCCTGGCGCGGATCGCGGCCGGCAGCGTCGAGCCGCGCGACTTCGATGCGGTCGGCGAACACTGGGACATCGGCGCGCGCCTGCACCAGGCTTGCCAGGCGCATGGCCTGCCGCAGGTCACGCTCGATACGCCGGTGGCCGCGCTCAGCGGCGGCGAGGCGATGCGGGTGGCGCTGATCGGCGCCACGCTGTTCGATCCGGACTTTTTGATCCTCGACGAGCCGAGCAACCACCTCGATGCGGCGGGCCGCCAGGCCTTGCTGCGCCAGTTGCAGGCCTGGCCGAAAGGCCTGCTGGTGATCAGCCACGACCGCGAACTGCTGGACGCGATGGAATGCATCGTCGAGCTGTCGGGCGACGGCCTGCGCAGCTACGGCGGCAACTACGCGTTCTATGAGGAAGCGCGCCGCCACGAGCAGGAGGCGGCGCAGGGCGCGCTCGAGCACGCGCGCCAGGAATTGCGGCGCGACGAGGCGGCGCGGCGCACGCAACGTGAACGCCAGGACCGGCGCCAGGCGCGGGGCAAGCGCGACGCCGGGCAGGCCAACCAGGCCGCCATCCTGTTGGGCCGCGGCAAGGAGCGCAGCGAAGGCAGCGCCGGACGCCTGCGCCAGCAACACGAATCGGCGCGCAGCGGGCAGGTCGAGCGCGTGCGCGAGGCCGCGCAGCGGGTCGCCCAGGAGGCCGCCGTGCGCATCCACGCTGCCCCGGTCGAGGCCCCGTCCCAGCGCCGCGTGGCGCAGCTGGAGGAAGTCGTGCTGCCCTGGGTGGCCGCGCCATTGGACCGTATCAGCTTGAATTTGGCAGGTCGCCAGCGCGTCGGCCTGGTCGGCCCCAACGGCAGCGGCAAGTCGACGCTGCTCAAGGTGCTGGCGGGACGGCTCGATCCCGTCGCGGGCGAGCGCAGCCTGCCGGCGCATGTGGCCTGGCTGGATCAGCAGCTGGGCAGCCTCGATCCGCGGCGTTCGACCATCGATCAACTGCTGGACGTGAACCGCAGCGCCGGGCAGGACATGCTGCGCACCTGGCTGGTCCAGCTTGGGCTCGACGCGCGCACGGTCACCCAACCGGCGGGCCTGCTGAGCGGCGGCGAGCGCCTGAAGGCGGCCCTTGCCTGCGCGCTGTATGCCGACACGCCGCCGGCGCTGCTGTTGCTGGACGAGCCGAGCAACCACCTCGACCTGGCGTCGCTGGCAGCGCTGGAGGCGATGCTCAATGATTACCGCGGCGCGCTGGTGGTGGTGTCGCACGACCGCGTGTTCCTGGAGTGCATCGGGCTGACTCACCGCCTGGCGGCGCTGGACAGCGGCTGGCGCCTGGAGGAATGCTGAATCGGCCGCGATTGCTATAATCGCGAGTTAACACACCACCTGAAGAACACCATGTTGCGCACCCTTGTGATTTCCCCGAACTGGATCGGCGACGCCGTGATGGCCCAGCCCTTGCTGCGCCGGCTCAAGGAGCTCGCGCCGGGGCGGCCGATCGACGTGCTGGCCCCGACCTGGGTGGCGCCGGTGTGGCGCGCGATGGCCGAAGTCGACACCGTGATCGAGTCGCCGTTCAAGCACGGTTCGCTGCAGTGGAAGGAGCGCAAGGCCTTCGCGAAAATGCTCAAGGCGCGCGGCTATGCCGACTCCTATGTGTTGCCGAACACCCTGAAGTTCGCGCTCATCCCCTGGCTGGCCGGGATCCCGAAGCGGGTCGGCTACAAGGGCGAGATGCGTTACGGCCTGGTGAACGTGATGCATCATGACGACAAGGCGGCGCCGCGCCCGATGGCCCAGTTCTACCAGGCGCTGGCCGACGCGCCGGTGCGGCATCTGCCGCGCCCGGAACGCCTGCCGGAACCGGTCATGACGGTCGCTGCGGGCGAAGCCGAGGCCGCGATCGCGCGTCTGCAGCTGCCGGCGGGCGTCTACGTCGCCTTCGCGCCGGGCGCCGAATTCGGTCCCGCCAAGCGCTGGCCATCGACCTACTTCGCCGAGCTGGCCCAGACCATCCTGGCCAATCGCCCTGATGCGCAGATCCTGCTGCTCGGCTCTCCCAAGGACCGCGCGGTGTGCGACGAGATCACGGCGGTCGTGCCGCAGGCGCACAACCTGGCCGGCTCGACCTCGCTGAGCGAAGCGATCGCGCTGATCGCGCGCGCCGCCGCAGTGGTCACCAACGACTCGGGCTTGATGCACATCGGCGCCGCCCTGGGGCGGCCGGTAGTGGCGATCTATGGGCCGACCGACCCGCGCCACACGCCGCCGCTGTCGCAGCTGGCGCAGATTTTGTGGCTGCACATCGAGTGCTCGCCCTGCCAGCAGCGCGAATGCCCGCTGGGGCACCAGAACTGCATGAAGCAGATTCTCCCGGCCGACGTGTGGCAGCCCTTGCAACCCATGCTTGCCGGCGCCTGAGGCGTGGCATCAATTTGAAAAGGACACAATCATGATTCTGGTTACCGGCGCAGCAGGCTTCATCGGCGCGAATCTCGTGCATGCGCTGTCGCAGCGCGAACCGTTCAGCGTCTTCGCCGTCGACAATATGTCGCGTCCCGAGAAGTTCCACAATATCGTCGACGCCGAGATCGCCGACTATGCGGACAAGGAGGACTTCCTGGTGCGCCTGAAGGCGGGGGAGTTCGACAACAAGTTCACCGCCGTCCTGCACCAGGGCGCCTGCTCCAACACGATGGAGACCGACGGCCGCTACATGATGAAGAATAACTACGACTACACGGTCGCGTTGTTCGAATTCTGCCAGCGCCAGGGCATTCCCTTCATCTACGCCTCGTCGGCCGCCGTCTACGGCGCCGGCACCACGTTCCGCGAAGAGCGTCCGCTCGAACGTCCGCTGAACGTCTACGGCTACTCGAAATTCCTGTTCGACCAGTACCTGCGCCGCTACTGGCAGGCCAAGGGCCAGGACGCCGGCAGCCAGGTTGTCGGCCTGCGCTACTTCAACGTCTACGGTCCGCTCGAAGGGCACAAGGGCACGATGGCCTCGGTGCCGTTCCACCAGTACCACCAGTTCCTCAAGGACGGCAAGGTCAGGCTGTTCGGCGCCAACGAGGGCTATGAGGCCGGCGCCCAGATGCGCGACTTCATCTACGTGGAAGACGTGGTCAAGGTCAACCTGTTCTTCCTCGATCACCCGGACAAGCGCGGTATCTTCAACCTCGGCACCGGCCGCGCCCAGCCGTTCAACGACCTGGCCGTGGCCACGGTCAATGCGCTGGCGGGCGAAGGCAAGCCGGCGCTGTCGCTGCAGCAGATCATCGATGGGGGCTTGCTGGAATACCTGCCGTTCCCGGACAAGCTGAAAGGCAAGTACCAGAGCTTCACCCAGGCCGACATCTCGGCGCTGCGCGCGGTGGGCTACGATGAACCGTTCACCGATGTCGCGACCGGCGTGGCCAAGTATATGGACTGGCTGCGCGCCCAGCCGGCGCGCTGATTCCATCGGCGGCAGCGCCCGGCTGCCGCCAGCTGTCGCTTACCCGTGTTACTGGCGCGGGTAGGCGATCCCCAGTTCGGTCTCGGCCGCGACCCGCTTCTTGTTCTCGGGGCTTTCGCTGAACTCCACCAGCAGGCGTTCGAGCGGCATGCCGTTGGCCAGGTGCTGCAGCCAATAGGCCGCGCCGCCTTCGTCCGGCGCGCGCTGCAGCACGTTGCGGTAGATGGCGGTGATGATCTGCGCATGGGTCGGCGCCGCGCCGTACTTGGTGATGAACTCGTCCGAGCGGCCGAATTCCCGGGCCATGTTTTCCAGCGTCAGGCCGCCGTCCATTGAGCGGATCCAGTAGGCGATCCCGCCGGCGTCCGGCGTGCGGTTGAAGGCGGCGCGGTACAGGCGGTAGGTCTGGCCGGCGTTGCCGTCGATGTCGAAGGCCAGCGTCATGTCGGTGAAGTCGAGGCGGAACGGATCGCGCACGGTCTGGGTGCCGTCGCGGCCCGAGTTGTCGACGATGGTGAGCACGCCGTCGCGGCGGCTGACCGTATAGGACGCGCGCGGACCGGTCAGCACGGCGCCGTCCACGCTGACCAGCGCCGGGTTGCCTGCATCGGTGTCGTACAGGCCGTGCAACTCGGCGCGCGGCACGAGCAGGTAGTTGCCGGCCCGCGCAGGCGTCAAGGTGAACTCGCCGCTGGCGCTGCGCAGTTCGCGTCCCTGTCCAAGATCCTCGACGCCTTCGAAGCCGATGTCGCTGACCGTCCAGCCGGTGTCGGCGCCGATATAGGCCGGCCCCGACACGTCGGCGACGAGACGCAGCCGGACGACCTTGCCGGCAAAGTCGCCTAGCGACACTGTCAGCTTGCCGGCCAGGGGGGCGACCATCGCGCGGCCGGTCTCGTGGTACACGTCGCGCCAGTTCATTCCATCGTCGCTCGATGCCTGCACCCGGAATGACTGCTCCTTCGTCGCCAGCCCCATCGACCGGGTGACCAGGACCCTGGCGGCGCCGGAGGTCACGTACAGCGTCTTGTTCAGTGTGGCGATCTGCGGCAGCCAGTCGTCAGCGACATAGAAGCGCAGCGCGCCCTTGTCGATGATGGCGTAGCGCCCGCCGTTGGCGGTAGTCCAGGTGCCGGAGTCGATCGGCGCGGCCCGCGTCGCCGCGAGCGGCGCGCGCAGGTACTCGGTCAGGCTGTAGGCGCTGGCGCCTGCCAGCGCGTCGATCCGCGCGGCGTAGGGTTGTCCCGCCCGGGCCTGCGCCGGCGCGGAGGCCACCGGCAGCATCCTGCCGGGCGTGGCAACGGCCGGGTCGAACACCGTCACGTCGTAGTCGAAGCTGCGCGCACGCTGCGCCACCAGGACATTGGATACGCTGACCCGATAGCGCACGTCGGCCGTGGGCCGTGGGTGCTTGCGCGTGCCGTCGATCACCGGCATCTTCCAGACAATCGTGTTTTCGCCGACGTTCGGAATGACTGTCTCGATGGCCTGGTTCACCGGGACGCCGTCGCGCGTGACCGAGATCCTGGCCTGGCTGAAGTCGGCATTGGGATAGGACAGCGACCAGCGTTCATACACGGTGGAATAGGGCACGTAGCCGCTCGAAGGCCAGGCGACGAAGTCGTCGCGCACCGGCGTGCGCGGCCCCCAGTAGTCGGTATCGGTCACCCACAGCGCGTTCGACGCCATGACCTGCCGGCCGTCGATCGTGCCCGACGGGACGTCGCCGGTCCCCATGACGAGGGTATTCGGGTGGAAGATCCAGCGACGGTGGCCCACCGCGGCGTTGTTGTCGCCGTCATCCTGGATGTAGCCATCGATCGCGTCCGGTCCGTGGATGCCGAGCGCCAGGTTGGACGCGCCGGCGGCTTCGGCGCCGTCAGGCGTGTAGAACTTCCAGCTCGGGGAGGGCGTGTGCGACAGCTGGCCGGCGACGCTCATCATCAGCGCGGCGTGCTGCGCCTTGGCGCTGTAGGCGTCCGACAGGCGCACCGTCGCCCGCAGTCCGGCCATCGCGCGGAACCAGTTCACGCGCTGGATGATGGCTGCCTTGAATGCCGGATTGGTCGTGCCTGGAATGCCCGTGGCGTGATTGCCGGTCCAGGCATCGGCCGGCACAGGCTCGCGGTAGATATTGTTGAAGACGAGCCGGACCTGTTCGCGGTCGCGGGTATCGATGGCCAGCGGCGTGCCTTCGGCAAGTACGCGCGCGGCCTCCTGGCGTTCGTAGACGACGCCAGGCCGATAACCCTGCGCAGCCTGCGCCTGTTCATTGGTGAGCGGTGTGCCCAGCTTCACCTGCGACGGCGCGACCGACTTTGCGGCGCCGGACATGGTCTGCGGGGCGGGCGCGTCGGCCTGGCCGCCACAGCCGGCAAGGGTGAGGAACGCGAGGGCGAGGGTCGTGCCAAGGATACGTTGCGTCATTCGTGAGTCTCTATCGGAAGCGATCACGAATTATGGAACATGCATTAATTATTTCCTAGACGAAATTACATGCTTTTCGCATGAAATGCGCCGACGAGCAATGCAGCAAGCGCGTTTACAGCGCGTTGATATCCGGCGCCGGCCTTTATATCCGCTTTTTACGTCCTGCTCGCTAAGCTGCACGGGTTCCATCAACCACGAGCAGGGAAACATGAAAGCACCGATTCACGCGCTGGCAGCCATCCTGGCGCTGGCGGGCAGCGCCGCCCAGGCCGAGTCCACCGAAGCAAGCCAGGATGCCACAGCGGCATCCACCATCAGCTGGAACGCCGCCGTCACTTCCGATTACCGCTACCGCGCCATCTCCCAGACCCGCCTGCGCCCGGCGCTGCAAGGCGGCGTCGACTACGTCCGTGCGGACGGCTGGTATGCCGGCGCCTGGGCCTCGACCATCAAGTGGGTCGAGAATGCCGGCGGTGACGGCGAGGTCGAGATCGACGTCTACGGCGGCAAGCGCGGCGCGCTGTCGTCCGGCGTGTCGTACGACGTCGGCGTGCTGCGCTATTTTTATCCGGACAACGGCATGGGCCGGCTCCCGGGCTGGGTCAACGCGCACACCACCGAGGTCTATGCGCAGTTGGGCTATGGCCCGGCCTACGTGAAGTATTCGCATGCGACGACCAATCTGTTCGGCTTCGTCGACAGCGAAAACAGCGGCTACCTGGACGTCGGCGCCAATCTCGACGTCGGCAACGGCTTTACCCTGCAGCTGCACGCCGGGCGCCAGGAAGTGAAGAACAACCCCGCATCCGACTACACCGACTGGAAGATCGGCGTGAGCCGCTCGTTCGACCTGGCCACGGTCAGCCTCGCCTACATCGGCACCAATGCCAACAAGTCGGCCTACACCTCGCCGGTCAACGGCAAGTTCACCGGCCGCGACGCCCTGCAGCTGACCGTCGGCCGCACCTTCTAAAAACCGCGTTTACATCGCGTTTACACGGCGCCGCCGCCTTTTTACCCCGTTTTTAGGGCGGCGCCGCTACGCTCGACCATACAACAACAACGCTGAAGGCGAACGTCCATGGACCTCATCTACCTCGGCGCGCTCCTGATCTTCGTCCGCCTGACCTGCCTGCTGGTGGCCGGTTGCGCACAAGCTGGAGGCAAGCCATGAATCTCTCCTACGCGATCGGCGGCCTGGCCGCGGCCGCGCTGCTGGTCTACCTGCTGGTAGCCCTGTTCAAGCCGGAGGAATTGTGATGACTACCGAATTCATCGTCCTCCTCGCCGTCTTTTTGCTGGTGCTGCTGGCACTGGCTTGGCCGCTTGGCCGCCTCATGGCGCGCGTCGCCGCGGACGGCAAAGTCCCCGGCCTGGGCTGGGCCGCCGGCATCGAGCGCGCGCTATACCGCCTGGCCGGTCCCGCCGCCACCGCGGCTCAGGGCTGGAAGGCCTATGCGCTGGCGCTGATCGCCTTCAACGCCGTCGGCGCGCTGTTCGTCTACGCGCTGCAGCGCGTGCAGGCCTGGCTGCCGCTCAACCCCGAGGGCATGGCCAACGTCAGCCCCGACTCCAGCTTCAACACCGCCATCAGCTTCGTCGCC
>DDKG01000069.1:0-393 GCA_002339265.1 Massilia sp. UBA2604
GCGCACGAGGAAGCCGGCGAAGTGTCGCTGATGATCACCAAGCACTGCCTGCGCTTCTCGTTCAACCTGTGCCCGAAGCAGGCCAAGGGCGTGCAAGGCGTGCAGGGCCAGGTGAAGGCCGAGCCGATGACCCTCGTCAGCGGCGACGAGAAGTACACGCTGCGCTTCGATTGCAAGCCGTGCGAGATGCACGTGGTGGGCGCGATGAAGAGCAACATCCTCAAGTCGCCGCCGCCGTCGAACGTGGCGTATACGCCGCTGACTTTCCATCGTCAGCGCCCGCGCGATCAGGCGCCGAAGGCGTAAGCGACTGGGTGTGGCGGTGTGCGCCGTCGATCCAGCGTACGCCTGGGAGTTAGCCTAGAAACGTCGTTCCCGCCCTCGCCGGGCGCC
>DDKG01000069.1:501-3751 GCA_002339265.1 Massilia sp. UBA2604
GGCGCCCGGCGAGGGCGGGAATGACGTTGGGGCTGCTCATAGTTTCACGGAATTCGCGTGACGGGCGCCCTTGTCACATCCGGAGAATCGTGCAACCCCTGCCGAGTTTTCGGCATGGGCAGCGCAACCGTGCGCGTCCATACTGGCTCCACTGTCAACCAACGCCATGGAGCCCATCATGCAAGACCAACTGTCCAAAGTCATCCTCATCACCGGCGCCAGCAGCGGCATCGGTGAAGCCACCGCCCGCCATCTCGCCGCGCTCGGCCACCGCGTGGTGCTGGGCGCCCGCCGCACCGAGCGCCTGGTGGCCCTGGCGGCCGATATCCGCGAAGCCGGCGGCAGGGCCGACGTCGCCCAGCTCGACGTCACGAGCCTGGAAAGCATGCGCGACTTCGTCGATTTCGCCATCGAGCGCCATGGCCAGGTCGACGTCCTGGTCAACAATGCAGGCGTGATGCCGCTGTCGAAGCTCGAAGCCCTCAAGATCGACGAGTGGAACCGCATGATCGACGTGAACATCCGCGGCGTGCTGCACGGGATTGCCGCCGTGCTGCCGGGGATGCAGGCACGCCGCAGCGGCCAGTTCGTCAATCTCGCCTCGATCGGCGCCTATACGGTCAGCCCAACGGCGGCCGTCTACTGCGCCACCAAGTTCGCGGTGGCAGCGATCACCGAAGGCTTGCGCCAGGAGGTGGGCGCCGATATCCGCGTGACGCTGGTGTCGCCCGGCGTGGTGGAGTCGGAACTGGCCGATTCGATCTCGGACGAGCTGGCGCGCGACACGATGCGCGAATTCCGCAAGGGTGCGATCAAGCCGGAAGCGATCGCACGCGCCATCGCCTTCGCCATCGAGCAGCCGGCCGACGTCGACGTCAGCGAGATCATCGTGCGCCCAACCGCCAGCCTCTATTGAGTCAGCCCGGAATCTTGAGGCCCTTCATGACCGAGGGCCGCGCCAGGAAACGTTCCAGCGCGTCCCTCACATTGCCGAAGTCCTCGGCGCCGATCAGGTCTTCCGCTTCATAGAAGTTCAGCAAGCCATTAATCCACGGGAATACCGCGATGTCGGCAATGGTAAACTCGTCGCCCGCCATCCAGGCATGCTGCGCCATCTGCGCGTCGATCACGCCCAGCAGCCGACGCGATTCGGCGGCGTAGCGGTCGCGCGGCCGCTTGTCCTCGTAGTCCTTGCCGGCGAACTTGACGAAGAAGCCGAGCTGGCCGAACATCGGCCCCACCCCACCGATCTGGAACATCACCCACTGGATGACGCGGTAGCGTCCGGCGGCATCGCGCGGGATCAGCTTGCCGGACTTCTCGGCCAGGTACAGCAGGATCGCGCCCGATTCGAACAGCGCCAGCGGCTGCCCGTCCGGGCCATCCGGGTCGATGATGGCGGGAATCTTGTTGTTCGGGTTCAGGGAGAGAAATGCCGGCGAGTTCTGCTCGTCCTTGGCGAAGTCGACCTTGTGCACCTCGTACGGCAGGCCGATCTCTTCGAGCATGATCGGGATCTTGACGCCGTTCGGGGTCGGCATCGAGTACAGCTGCAGCCGCTCGGGATGCGCGGCCGGCCATTTCTTGGTAATCGGGTAGTCGGTGAGCTTGGTCATGTCGTTGCCGTCTCTCATGGGGAGCCGCCGCAGCGGCAGAGTGCCAAGATACCAAAGATCGCGTCCGCTGAGCGCACACGCCCGGCGCCCAGCGGACGGCGTTGCCGGATCAGCCGAACAGCTTGTTGGCCGTCCTGGCGACCAGCTCGCCCTGGTGGCGGGCGCCGCCCAGGTCCTTCTCGCTCGGCTGGCGCTGGCCCTGGCCGCCGGCGATGGTGGTGGCGCCGTAGGGGCTGCCGCCGACGATCTCGTCCAGGGTCATCTGTTCCTGGTAGCTGTACGGCAGGCCGACGATGGTCATGCCGAAGTGCAGCAGGTTGGTGATGATCGAGAACAGCGTCGCCTCCTGGCCCCCGTGCTGGGTCGCAGTGGAGGTGAAGGCGCCGCCGACCTTGCCGTTCAGGGCGCCGCGCGCCCACAGGCTGCCGGTCTGGTCGAGGAAGGCCGCCATCTGGCCCGGCATGCGGCCGTAACGGGTCGGCGCGCCGACGATGATGGCGTCGTAGTGCTCCAGCTCATCGACCTTGGCGATCGGCGCGGACTGCTCGAGCTTGAAGTGGGCGCCCTTGGCGACGTCTTCAGGGACGGTCTCGGGAACCCGCTTGATGTCGACCGTCGCGCCAGTGCTGCGCGCGCCCTCGGCGACGGCGTTCGCCATCGTCTCGATATGGCCATACGACGAGTAATACAGTACCAGTACCTTTGCCATCGACTTCCTCCATGTGTGGGATTCAGGACGGCCATTGTAGCGACAATGGCCGAATGCCCGTTTTCGAGAACCACATGGATTGTGCAGGCGAAGCCGCCTGCGCGCACTAGGGCATAGGGTGGACGGCTCCCCCGTCCACGCGTTCAACTCACGGTCGCATTGTGGCAGCGCCAGCCAAGATTGAACGCGTGGGCGGCAGAGCCGCCCACGCCACACGAGATCAGATCCAGTAGATGAAGGCAGCCAGCGCGATGACCAGCGCCACGCGGGTAATGTTGTAGGCGGTCTTGTTCCAGGCCTTGAAGCGGCGGCGGTACTGGCCGGCGTAGAAGGAAATGCGGAACAGCTTGCTCACCAGGCCGACCTGGTCGCCGGTCTCGTTGGGCGATGCGGCGGCGGTCATGACGGTGCGGCCGAACCAGCGGTTGAAGGCCTGCATCCAGCGGTAGCGCATCGGACGCTCGACGTCGCAGAACAGGATCACGCGGTCGCTCTCGCTGCCGTTGATCGCCCAGTGGATGAAGGTTTCGTCGAACACCACGCCCTGGCCGTCGCGCCAGCTGTGGCGCTCGCCGTCGACCTCGATGAAGCAGCGGTCGTCGTTTGGCGTGGCCAGGCCCAGGTGGTAGCGCATCGAACCGGCGAACGGGTCGCGGTGCGGATTCAGCTTGCCGCCCGGCGGCAGCTCGGCGAACATCGCGGCCTTGACCGACGGGATCGATTGCAGCAGCGCATAGGTTTGCGGGCACAGGCGCTCGGCCGACGGGTGGCTGGCGTCATACCACTTCAGGTAGAAGCGCTTCCAGCCATTCTTGAAGAAGGAATTGAAGCCGGCATCGTCGTTCTGCTCGGCGGCCTTGATCTTCTTGAGCGCGAGCAGGTTCTCGGCTTCGGCGCGGATGATCGGCCAGTTCTCTTGCAGGCG
>DDKG01000345.1 GCA_002339265.1 Massilia sp. UBA2604
GGGGTCAGGGTTTCTGCGCCTTCGGTCCACTTGGCTGGGCAGACTTCGCCTGGGTGCGAAGCGACGTACTGGGCTGCCTTGACTTTGCGCATCAGTTCCGATGCGTCGCGGCCGATGCCGTTGTCGTGCACTTCCATGATCTTGATCTGGCCTTCTGGGTTGATCACGAAGGTGCCGCGCAGTGCCATGCCTTCTTCTTCGATCATGACTTCGAAGTTACGCGACAGGACGCCGGTTGGGTCGCCGATCAGCGGGTAGTTCACTTTCTTGATCGCGTCCGAGGTGTCGTGCCATGCCTTGTGGGCGAAATGGCTGTCGGTCGAGACGCCGTACACATTGACGCCCAGCTTTTCGAATTCTGGCTGGAACGCTGCCAGATCTTCCAGTTCGGTCGGGCAGACGAAGGTGAAGTCGGCCGGGTAGAACATCACCACCGACCAGGTGCCCTTGAAGTTCTCTTCGGTCAGGTCGATGAACTTGCCGTTGTGGTAAGCGGTTGCTTTGAACGGCTTGATCTGGGTGTTGATGAGGGACAATGTAATCTCCTGTTTGGGGGTTGATGAAACGTATGACAAGCAGTTTACCGCCCTGCTCGCCGTTTGTGAAATTGATTGATTCGATATTCTTGATTGATTTTGGCTATCAGTCAAGTGCGCCTTCGCCGTCCTTGGCAAAGGAGGGTCTCGAACAAACCCGGACAGTGTGTCGCAAATGGCAAGCGGGTGCAACCGGCGTCTCGCTAGACGCCGGCATCACGCACGGCCATGATGGTTCAGACGTCGGCTTCGGCGCACACTGGCACGTCGGTGCACGGCAGGATCAGGCTGAAGACCGAACCTTCGCCCGGCTTGCTCGTTACGCGCAGTTCGCCGCCATGGGAGATTGCGAGCTGGCGCGAGATATACAGGCCCAGGCCCAGGCCCTTCGGCTCGCCGTTGCGGGCGCCGCGCTCGTAAGGCTCGAAGATGCGCTCCAGGTCGGATGGGGCGATGCCCTTGCCCTGGTCGCGTACGTCGATGCGGACCATGTCGCCGGTGCGCTCGACGCTCACTTCCACCGGCTGGCCGCAGCCGTAGCGCAGCGCATTGGTCAACAGGTTGACGATCACCTGCTCGACGCGGAACTCGTCCCAGCAGCCGGTCACGCCGTCGTGCGGGCGCAGGGTCAGCGAGCTGCCGGTGGTGGCGGCCTGCAGCGACAGATCGCTCACCACCCGTTCCAGCAGGCGCATCAGTTCGACCTGGGCCGGGCGAATCGACAATTTGCCGCTGCGCATGCGCGAGACGTCGAGCATGTCGTCGATCAGGCGGATCATCGACTTGATCTGGCGCTCGTCGCGCTGGATCATCGCCTCCATCGGCTGCGGCGCGAAGGCGGCCGTGTTGCCGCGCTTGAGCTGCAGGCTGCGCATCTGCGTTTCCAGGAACAGCGTGTTGAGCGGCGTGCGCAGCTCGTGCGCCACCAGCGACATGAATTCGTCGCGCATCTTCAGCGAGCGCTGCAGCTCCTGCTGGGTCTGGTTCAGCTCGCGCAGCAGCACTTCCTGCTCCTGCCGGCTCTGTTCCAGCGCCAGCATCTGGCGCCGCGTCTCGCGCCGCTGCTGATCGAGCGCCACGAAGACGTTGACCTTGCTGCGCACCGCGTCGGCGTCGAGCGGCTTGTACATGAAGTCGACCGCCCCGCTCTCGTAGCCCTTGAAGGCATAATCGAGTTCGCGCCCGGCGGCCGAGACGAACACGATCGGAATGTGGCGGGTGCGGGTGGTCGAGCGCATCACCTCGGCCAGCTCGAAGCCGTCCATGCCCGGCATCTGCACGTCGAGGATGGCAAGCGCGAACTCGTGCTCGAGCAGCAGCGCCAGCGCCTGCTCGCCCGACGCGGCCTGGTAGATGGCGCGCTGGTCATGGCGCAGCAGCGCCTCGAGCGCCTGCAGGTTTTCCGGCAGGTCGTCGACGATCAGAATCTTGCTTGGGTCCTGGTTCATGGGGTCTCCAACAGGGGCAGCACGGTACGGATGCCGGCCAACGGCAGCACCATGTGCGGGGCGCAGCGCCGGATCGCCTCTTCGGGCATGGACCGGGCCTGTGCTTCTTCAGGGTCTTGGACGATGGTGAGACCGCCGCATTCGCGGATGCGGCACATGCCTTCGGCGCCGTCGTAGTTGGCGCCGGTCAGCAGTATACCCGCCAGCGCCGGACCATACACGTCGGCGGCGGACTCCATCAGTATATCGATCGCCGGCCGGGCGAATTGCACCGGCGGCTCGCAGCTGAGCGAAAAGCTGCGGTCCTGTTCTATCGACAGGTGGTAGCCGGAACCGGCGAAATACACGGTGCCTGGCTGGATCGGTTCCTTGTCCTGCGCTTCGCGCACCGGCAGCGCCGTGCGCAGCGCGAACAGCTCGGCCAGGCGGCTGTCGCGGTCCGGCGGCACGTGCAGGATGCAGGTCACGGCCGGCTTGAATCCGGCCGGCAGCGCCGGCACCAGGCTGACCAACGCATCGACGCCGCCGGCCGAGCCGCCGATGACGACCATCTCGATCCGGCGCGAACCCATGGCCGCGGCCAGTTGCTGGTCAAGGTTCATGGCGACACCTTGCGGAACAGGCGCTCGCGCTTGGCCAGCGGCTCGAAGCGCTCAGCGTAGCTGGAAAAGTCGATGCTTTCCTTGCTGCCCAGGCCCAAAAAGCCGCGATGGCACAGCGAGTCGTGGAACAGGCCGAGCACGCGGTCCTGCAGGCGCCGGTTAAAGTAGATCAGCACGTTGCGGCAGCTGACGAAGTGGGTCTCCGAGAACACGCTATCGGTCGACAGGCTGTGGTCGGCGAAGGTCACGTTCTCCATCAGGCTGCGCTCGAACAGCGCGCCGCCATAGGCCGCCGTGTAATAGTTCGAGAACGAGGCCTTGCCGCCGGACTTCTGGTAGTTCTCGGTGTACAACCGCATGCGCTCCAGCGGGAACACGCCGCGCCGCGCCGCCTCCAGCGACTCGGGATTGATGTCGGTCGCATAGATGATGCTGCGCTCGAGCAGCCCCTCTTCCTTGAGCAGGATGGCCAGCGAATACACCTCTTCGCCGGTGCTGCAGCCGGCCACCCAGATCTTCAGCGACGGATAGGTCTTGAGGAAAGGCGCCACCTGCTCGCGCACCGCCAGGAAGTACTCCGGGTCGCGGAACATCTCGGTGACGGGGATCGTCAGGTATTGCAGCAGCTGGGCGAAGCCGTTCGGTTCGTGCAGCACCTTCGACTGCAGCTCCGAGACCGTCTCGCATTCCATTTCGCGCATGGCGACCAGCACCCTGCGCTTTTGCGAAGCGCCGGTGTAGTCGCGGAAATCATAGTTGTACTTCAGGTAGACGGCTTCGACGAGCATCCGCAGCTCGATGTCGAAGTCGCTCGGGGGTTGGCTCAAATTCGCTCCAAAGTGGGCATCCAGACCCGCAACAGCGAGTACAGGCGGGAGAGGTCAATCGGTTTGGCCAGGTAATCGTTGGCGCCGGCGGCCAGGCACTGCTCCTGGTCATCCTTCATGGCCTTGGCGGTGATGGCGATGATCGGCAGGCGGTCGAAGCGTCCGTCGGCGCGAATGCGGCGCGTCGCTTCCAGGCCATCCATGCCCGGCATCATGATATCCATCAGCACCAGGTCGATCCCCGGCACTTCATCCAGTTTCGCTATTGCTTCATATCCATTTCGGCCGACTTCGATCTTCGCCCCGCGCTGCTCCAGCGCGGACGTCAGGGCGAACACATTGCGCACGTCGTCGTCGACCAGCAGGATGGTGCGGCCTTCGAACACGCGGTCGCGTCCACGCACTGCTTTCAGCATGCTCTGGCGCTCGGTCGACAGCTCGGACTCCACCTTGTGCAGGAACAGCGTCACTTCGTCCAGCAGGCGCTCCGGCGAGCGCGCGCCCTTGATGATGATCGAGCGCGAATAGCGCAGCAG
>DDKG01000034.1:0-16620 GCA_002339265.1 Massilia sp. UBA2604
CGTATTACCCACCTGCCGACCGGCCTGGTGGTCGAGTGCCAGGACGACCGCAGCCAGCACAAGAACAAGGCCTCGGCCATGAAGGTGCTGGCGGCGCGCCTGAAGGACGCCCAGCTGCGCGAGCAGCAGTCGCAGGAAGCGGCCACCCGCAAGAGCCTGATCGGCTCGGGCGATCGCAGCGAGCGCATCCGCACCTACAATTTCCCGCAGGGTCGCCTGACCGACCACCGCATCAACCTGACCCTGTACAAGCTGGACTTCATCATGGACGGCGACCTGAAGGAACTGACCGATGCGCTGGCGGCGGAGCACCAGGCTGAACTGCTGGCGGCGCTGGGGGATTGAGCGGATAGCTGACTTAAGTCATTGTTAAGTTGCCAGATTGAAAATGGCCGGGCGTCGTTTGCAACGTTTATGCGAAAATAGCCGCACGCTTGCCTCCCGTTGGCGCCCGCTTCATATGCTGGCGTAAAAACGTCGTTCCCGCGCAGGCGGGAACCCAAGTCTGCATGATCCGCCACTGCTGGCAAACGACAGCGGCTGCGCCGGCAAACTTGGGTCCCCGCCTGCGCGGGGACGACGTGCTTGAGCTAACGGGAACGGCATTCGCACCGGTCCACATCGAGAAAAATCCATGCCCACCAATCGCCAGGTCCTGTTCGCCATCTCCTCGATCTCGTTCGCGCTGATCGCCGTCGCCCTCTATCTGCAGCACATCATGGAGATGCGGCCCTGTCCGCTGTGCGTGATCCAGCGCTATATGTTCCTCGCCATCGGCGTGTGCACGCTGGTGTCGGCCATCAGCGGCAAGGTGCGGGAAGGTACGATCCTGGCCCTGCTGGCGGCCTTCGGCGGCCTGTACACGGTCGGCAAGCACCTGTACGTGATCGCCAATCCCGGCTTCTCGTGCGGCATCGATCCGATGGAGACGATGCTCAACAAGATCCCCACCGCCGAATACCTGCCGTGGCTGTTCCGCGCCGACGGCCTGTGCGAAGGCGCGACCGACGCCATCCTGGGCCTGGCGATCCCGCAATGGTCGGCGGTCTGGTTCGTGGTGCTGACCGTGCTGCTGGGCTGGGTGCTGCTGCGCCACTTCCGCGCCAAGCGGGCATGATCGAGGCCGGCGCCACCCTCGGGCAGGTGCGGCTGTCGCTGCCGCTCGATCCGCTCGAAAACCGTATCCTGCTGTGCCATGCGCTGCGCCTGCCGCGCGTGGCCCTGATCACGCAATCCGAACGCGTGCTCAGCGCTGACGAAGCGGCGCATCTCGACGCGCTGGTGCGGCGCCGCCTGGACGGCGAACCGATCGCCTACATCGTCGGCGAGCGCGAATTCTTCGGGCTGCCGTTCAAGGTGACGCCGGCGGTGCTGATCCCGCGTCCGGACACCGAACTGATCGTGGAGCTGGCGCTGGAGCGCCTGGCGCAGCAGGGACGCGTGCTCGACATGGGCACCGGCAGCGGCGCGATCGCCGTTGCCCTGGCCCACACGCGGCCGGACGCCGACGTCACGGCGCTCGACGTGAGCGAAGAGGCGCTGGCCATCGCGCGCGCCAATGGCGCCGCCAACGGCGCACGCGTGCGCTTCCTGCGCAGCGACTGGTACGAGGCCCTCGGCGACGAGCGCTTCGGCCTGATCGTCTCGAACCCGCCCTATATCGTCGCCGGCGACCGCCACCTGATCGAGGGCGACCTGCGCTTCGAGCCGATCGACGCCCTCACCGACCATGGCGACGGCCTGTCCGACCTGCGCACCATCGCCGATGGCGCGGCGAGGCACCTGGAGCCCGGCGGCTGGCTGCTGCTCGAACATGGCTACGACCAGGCCGAGGCGGCGCGCGGCCTCTTGACCGCGGGCGGCTACGCCGAGGTGCAGAGCTGGCGCGACCTGGCCGGCATCGAACGGGTCAGCGGAGGCCGCCGCGGTGCCTAGGGTGCCTAGGGCGCGCACCTCCCAGGATGGGCTTGTTAAAATGACCAGTCCTGATTCCGGAGCATGCATGCGCATCCTGTTCGCCTCTCTCGTCCTGCTCGCGCCGCTGCACGGCGGCGCCGCCGTCGTGCAGCCCGCGCTGCCCACGCCGCCTGCGCTTGCGCAGGACGCGCCTGCTGAACAGCCACCCGTGCAACCCTCCGTGCTGGCCGCCCGCCTCTACGAACGCGACTGGCAATGGCAGTTGCGCCACGCCCCCGAAAAGGCCACCGCCCTGGGCGAACATCGCTACAACGCCTGGTTGAGCGACACCTCGCTGGCCGCGCGCGCGGCCGCGCTCGAACACGAGCGCGCCATGCTGGCGGCGGCGCAGAAGATCGACCGCGCGCAGCTAGGCGGCGAAGACCAGGTCTCGTACGACCTGTTCGTGGCCGACAAGGAACGCCTGATCGCGGTCGGCGCCGCGCGTCCTTTCGATCCGCTCCCGATCACCGCCTATGACGGCCTGCAGGTGCGGCTGCCGCGCCTGGTCGCGCAGATGCCGTTCGCGACCGACGCCGACTACCTGGTTTATCTCGCGCGCCTGCAGGCGCTGCCGGCCCACGTCGACGGCCTGATCGAGCAGCTGCGCGCCGGCAAGCAGGCCGGCTGGACGATCCCCAAGGCCGCCATCGCGCCGGCGCCGGACGCCTTGCGCGCACTGCGCGAAAAGCTGATCGACGGGCCGCTCGGCGCGCCCTTCCAGCGCATCCCGGCGACCATCGCGCCCGAGGTACGCGAGCAGTTCCGCGCGGCCGGCAAGGCGACCCTGGAACAGCAGGCAGCGCCCGCCCTGCGCAAGCTCGAAGACTTCCTGCGCCAGGACTACGTGCCCGGCGCGCGCGACAGCATCGGCGCCGCGGCGCTGCCGGGCGGCCCCGAGTGGTATGCCCAGCTGGTGAAGGACAGCACCACCACCGCAATGACCCCGGCCCAGGTGCATGCGCTCGGCCTGCAAGAGGTGGCGCGCCTGCGCGCCGGGATCGAGCGCCTGATCCCGCGCACCGGCTTTCGCGGCGGCTTCGCCGAATTCATCGCCTTCGCGCGCAGCGACCGGCGCCTGTTCTTCACCGACGCGGCGGCCCTGCTCGACCGCTACCGGCGCACGCTGGCACTGGCCCAGGGCCGGCTGGGCCGCGTGGTCACGGTGATTCCAGCGGCCGGCATCGTCGTCAAGCCGATGGGCGGCGATGGCGCCAGCCAGCCGGCCGCCTATTACGAGGCCGGCAGCGCGGAGCGCAGCGCCGCGCTGGTGGTCGACACGGCGCGCCTGAACGCGCGGCCGATCTGGCAGGTCGACACCGTGGCCCTGCACGAGGCGGTGCCCGGCCACCACCTGCAGGTGGCGCGCGCCCAGGAACTGGCGCTGCCGGCGTTCCGGCGCCACGGCTGGTACGACGCCTACGGCGAAGGCTGGGCCACCTATGCCGAGAGCCTGGGGCCCGAACTCGGCCTGTTCCAGGATCCGTTCTCGCTGTTCGGCCACCTCAATGAAGAGATGTTCCGCGCCGCGCGCCTGGTGGTCGACACCGGCATCCATTCGCTCGGCTGGACGCGCCAGCAGGCGATCGATTACCTGAACACGCATACCGCCAATCCGCCGTCCGACAATGCGGCGGAGGTCGACCGCTATATCGCGCGTCCGGCCCAGGCGCTGGGCTACAAGATCGGCCAGCTGCGCATACTGGCGCTGCGCACCCAGGCGCGCGCCGCGCTCGGCAAGGGATTCGACCTGCGCCGCTTCCACGACGCCCTGCTCGGCGGCGGCGCGCTGCCGCTGGCCGAGCTGGAGCGCCGCATGGGCCTTTGGCTCGCGGCCGAGAAGGATCCGGCGAAACGCGCCAGCGCGCCGCAGGCTGCTGCCGGCGCTGCTTCCGCCCCTGATCCCGACGCCGCTGCCAAATTCAACGCCGACTTCGAATCGATACCGGCGCCGGCCTGGGAACCTGCTTTCGAATTCATCTTCACGCTCGACGGCGAACTCCCGCCCGGCTACGACCCGGGCCCGGCGCCCGATTTCGCGCCGCCGGCCGCGCCGGCGCCGCCGCCTGCCCGCACATCCTTCAGCGCGCCGCCCTGGCTTGAATGAGGGAGTGCCGAACGCGCAGTCCGTTTTTCGGTTAATCTCTGCACCAACCGAACTGGCAGTATAAGAAAGGAAACACTGTGTCGAACCAATTCAACCGCCGCCTGGCACTGCTCGACGACGACGACCACCGCGCCCTGCTGGGCCAGGGCCTGCGCGGCATCGAGCGCGAAACCCTGCGCATCGACGCGGCTGGCCAGTTGGCGCGCACCCCGCACTCCCCGGCACTCGGTTCGGCCCTGACGCACCCGCACATCACGACCGACTACGCCGAGGCGCTGCTGGAATTCATCACGCCGGCCGAGCACGACATCGGGCTGGCGCTGCACCGCCTCGATGCGATCCACCGCTACGCCTATGCCAAGCTGGGCGACGAGATGCTGTGGGGTGTGTCGATGCCGGGCGAACTGCCGCCCGAGGAAGAGATCGAGATCGCCTGGTACGGCAAGTCGAATATCGGCATGCTCAAGCACGTGTACCGGCGCGGCCTGGCGCTGCGCTACGGCAAGGCGATGCAGTGCATCGCCGGCATCCACTACAACTATTCGCTGCCGGAACCGTTGTGGCAGCTGTTCGCGCAAGAAGAAGGGATCACCGAGGAACGCCGCCATGCGCTGCGCGACTTCCAGTCGGAAAGCTATATCGCGATGATCCGCAACTTCCGTCGCTATTCCTGGCTGCTGATGTACCTGTTCGGCGCGACGCCGGCGCTCACCACCAGCTTCCTGCGCGGCCGCGAACACCAGCTCGAGACACTGTCCGACGACACGCTGTACCTGCCGTATGCGACCAGCCTGCGCATGAGCGACCTGGGCTACCAGAACGACGCCCAGTCGGGCCTGCGTCCGCACGAGAACAGCCTGGAAAGCTATGTGACCAGCCTGATGGATGCGGTCAACCGTCCCTATGAACCCTATGCGAAACTGGGCACCCAGAAGGACGGCGAGTGGATCCAGCTGTCGACCAATGTGCTGCAGATCGAGAACGAGTATTACTCGACCATCCGTCCCAAGCGCGTGATCCGCACCGGCGAGCGTCCGGTGCAGGCCCTGTGCAACCGCGGTGTGCAATACATCGAGGTGCGCTGCCTCGACGTCGACCCGTTCGAGCCGGTGGGCATCGCCCTCGACACCGGCCGCTTCCTGGACGCCTTCCTGCTGTTCTGCGCGCTCGAAGAAAGCCCCTTGATCAGCGCCCACGACAGCCAGCTGCACGCCCGCAACTTCGCGCGCACGGTCAAGGAAGGCCGTCGCCCCGACCTGACCCTGACCCGCGACGGCATCGAGGTGCCGCTCAAGGAATGGGCGCTGGAACTGATCGAGCGCATCCGTCCGGTGGCGCAGCTGCTGGACGACGGGCACAACGAGGGCGACGTGCACCAGGGTTCGCTGGCCAGGCAGAAGGCGAAGATCGAGGATCCGGCGCTGACGCCATCGGCGCGGGTGCTGGAAGAAGTGCGCGCGCTCGGCTCGGCCGCGGCCTTCGGCCTGCAGCAGAGCCGCCTGCATGCGGCCACCTTCCGCGACAGCCCGCTGATGCCGGCCGAGGAAGCGCTGTTCGACGAGATGGCCGCCAGCTCGCACGCCGAGCAGGCCAGCATCGAGCAGCTCGACACCGGCAGCTTCGACGACTTTGTTGCGGCGTATAACAGCAGTAAGCTATGCTCCAACAACTGAGGTAGTCGCCAGGCGCGGCACCCCACCGAACCGGCAGCCGCGAGGACCACTTGCTCACGTTTTACAACGAACACCATGCCCAGCATGCCGGCCGCGTCGAGCTCCAGCGCGGCGAGCTGGCGCCGTGTTCCGACAAACCCGAGCGCGCCGCCATCGTCCTGAAGGAATGCGAGCGGCGCGGCCTCGGCGCCATCGTCACGCCGCACGGCGTGCCGCTGATGACGCTGGAGCGGGTGCACAGCCCGCGCTACCTGCACTTCCTGCGCCAGGCCTGGAGCGAGTGGATCGGTCTCGACGCGCGCAACGCCGGCAAGGATGCCTTGCCCAACGCCTGGCCGGTGCGCACCCTGCGCTTCGATATCGAGCCGGACGATTTCGGCGCGCGCCTCGGCCTGTATTCGATGGACGCCGCCACGCCAATCACGAGCGGCACCTGGATCGCGGCCAAGACCGGCGCCGACTGCGCCGTCAACGCGGCCCATGCCCTGCAACGCGGCGAGCGCGGCACCTTCGCGCTCACGCGCCCGCCCGGCCACCACGCCGGCAGCGATTTCTTCGGCGGCGCCTGCTTCCTGAACAATGCCGCGCTGGCGGCCCAGCACCTGCTGGACGACGGCCTGGAGCGCGTCGCCATCCTCGATCTCGACTACCACCACGGCAACGGTACCCAGAGCATTTTTTATCACCGCAACGACGTGCTGTTCGTCTCGATCCACGCCGACCCGCGCCTGGCCTATCCATTCTACCTGGGCCACGCCGACGAAACCGGCAGCGGCGCCGGCCTTGGCTACACGATGAACATCCCGCTGGCGCCCGGTTGCGGCAGCGGCGCCTGGTTCGCGGCGCTGGAAACGGCCTGCCTCAAGATTTCCATGGCCCGGCCGCAGGCGCTGGTGGTCTCGCTCGGCGTCGATACTGCGCCGCTCGGCCTTGACCCGCGCTTCGGCCTGCAGGGCGGCGACTTCCTGCGCATCGGCGAACGCATCGCCCACCTGGGCCTGCCGACGGCCTTCGTGTTCGAGGCCGGCAACGCCGGCCCCGAGCTCGGCATCCATACGGTCAACGTGCTCGAGGGTTTCGAGACCGCCGCCGAATGATCTTCGCTTCATCATCTACCACAATCGCTTCATGCTCATGACCACCACCAGCCTCATCGACTGGCAATTCTCGCGCTTCGCCGACCTCACCCCGTTCGACCTGTATGAAGTGCTGGCCCAGCGCCAGAACGTCTTCATCCTCGAGCAGACCTGCCTGTATCCGGACATCGACGGCCAGGACCTCGATGCTCACCACCTGCTGGGATGGCGCACGGTCGACGGCAAGCGCCACCTGGCCGCCTACCTGCGCGTGCTGGCCCCGGGCGCCAAGTACGACGAGATGTCGATCGGCCGCGTGATCACCACGCCGGCCGCGCGCGGCACTGGCGCCGGCCGCGCCCTGCTCGACGAGGGCATCCGCCAGGCCGAGGCGCTGTATCCGGGCCACCGCATCCGCATCGGCGCCCAGCAATACCTGGAGCGCTTCTACGGCGGCTTCGGCTTCCAGACCGTCTCGGAACCCTATGACGAAGACGGCATCATGCACATCGACATGCTGCGCTGAGCGCGCCAGCGGGCCCGCACGACCACCTTCAGCAGCCGCACGGCGGCGGATCGAGCCGCACGTACAGGCAGTCCTCGAACTTGCAGGCCTGCGCCAGGATCTGGCGCGCATCGTTGATATCGGTCGCGCTGACCAGCACCCAGCCCGCGGGCAGTGCGGCCAGCGCGTTCAGGTCGCGCATCGCGCCTTTCTCGTACAGGAAGGCGTGCGATGCCGGCCCATCGGGCGTGATGGCGGTCGAGGACCCCACCACCGAGGCGGCATTGTTCAGGCCCCAGGCGATGCCGTAGTTGCCGCCCAGCGAACCGAGGCTGGTCATGACCCCGCCCGCGTACAGGAAGGGCAGCTCCAGCTGATAACTGCCGTCGACCAGGATGCCGGTGTCGGCGATGCCGACCACCTCGCCGGCATCGTTGATGTCGTAGGCGCTGCTGTTCTTGCCGCCCAGCGTGCCTAGGCCGCGCATGACCTGGTCGCGATAGATGAAGGCGTGATAGTGCGGCACCGGAATCGCATCGTCGGCGAAGGTGGCGGTGCCGGCCACCTGGCCGTGGCGGTTGATCGCAGCCGCGTCGTTCCAGGTGCCGCCGAACGTCGGAATCATGCGCGTGATGCCATTTGCCACGACGAAGGCGCGGCCCCGCTCACCCACCCCGAAGGCCGAATTGCCGGCGACGGCGCCGCTGTCGTTCAGACCGCGCGCCCAGTTGAAGCCCACCAGCACCCCGCGTCCGGCGTTGCGCAGGCCGGCCGGCGAAAACACGTGGGCGGCATCGACGTATACCCCCGCCAGGTGGCCGTGGCCGTTGATCGCATAGGCGACCGAGCCCGGCGCCAGCGCGCCGTAGTCGCGCACGGTGGCGCCATCCCATACGGCCGCGGCGCCGTTGTAGCCCGCCACGTGGCCACGGCTGTTGATGGCGGTGGCGCTGAATTCAGCCGGGAGAAAGGTGACCCGGAACAAACCCGGCTTGCCCTGGGGATGGTCGACCGCCTGTGCGGATGCCGGCGCGGCCAGCGGCACGGCCAGCAATGCGGGCCCGATCCAGCGCAAGCGCTCACGCAAACGCTCATGCAGGCGCCGGCGCCCATGCCAGCCCAGCAGCGCCAGCCCTGCCCCCAGCATCGCCCAACTGGCCGGCTCGGGCACCGCCGTGACCAGGTCGAGCCGCACCGCACGGCAGTCGCCCAGCCCGTTGCAGGCCTGGGCCAGGATCTGGCCGGCATCGTTGACGTCGAACGCGTTCACCAGCTGCCAGTCGCCACGCTCGCCCACCAGCGCATTCAGGTCGAGCATGCCGCCGGCCCCGTACACGAAGGCGTGGTAGTCGAAGCCGCCCACGCTCTCGACGCCGGACAGGCCCACCACCAGCCCGGCGTTGTTGAGCGCATTGGCGCGCGCCGAGACGCCGCCCAGGGTGCCGAGGTCGATCATGCCGCCGTCATCGGGCGAGAACAGGAAGGGCCGCTCGTTGAAATTGTCGTCGAGCGTAGACCAGCCGGCGACGAAGCCGGCGTCGTTGATGTCGTTCGCCTCGCTGAACCAGCCGCCCAGCGAGCCGAGATCGTGCTGGACGCCGTCGCGGTAGACCGAGGCGGTGCGGCGCGGATCGGGCCAGTCGTCGCCGTCGCCGGCGCGGCTGGCGAAGCCGGCGATGTGGCCGCTGGCATTGATCGCATTGGCCACGCTGATCGCGCCGCCGAAGCTGCCCAGCTGGGTCACGACGCCCGACTGGTACAGGAAGGCGTAGGTCTCGGAAAAGCCGACCGCGCCGAAGCCGGCCACCTGACCGGCATCGTTGATGGCGGTGGCCCAGGTGCCGTAGGCCGGCGGCACGCTGAAGATCGAGAACGCGCCGCCGGCATACACGAAGGCGTCGCTGCCGATGCGGCCGACGATGGAACCGCCGTTGTTGATCGCCAGGCCTTCGCTGCCGGGCAGCAGCGAGCCCAGGTAGGTGGTGCCGCCCGTCGACCATACCGCCGCCCCGCCCTGCGCGGTGCCGACTACCCGTCCGGCGCCGTCGAGGCCGGCGGCGGTGAAATCCTGCGGCAGCCAGGTCATGCGGTAGAGCGGCTCCGCCATGGCCAGGCCCGGCAACATCAATATGACCAGCAACAATTTACTTAAGAAATGTTTGCGCAGGGACATGATCGATCCTTGGGAAGGCCGGTGAATCTCAACGATGTCGCAAACAAAGCGCGGCCGTTCTGCGCCAGCGCAGGCGCGTGCGGTTCAGGAGGCGGCCAGGCGGCCGGCCCCGAGCAGCAGTACCGCGGCCGCCAGCAGCAGCCAGGCGGGCGGATCGGAGGCGAGCAAGGGATCGGCGACGATGCAGGCGGAGGCGGGAATGGGCCCTGCCGGCGCGGGCGTGGCGGATGCGGCGCCGGACCACGTGGGCATGAGAATAATGGGAAGGACGTTTGAAGGCATGATCGGCTCCGCCTGAAAAGCCTCGAGCATCCCTCGCCGCCGCGTCGCGCGACGTGCGCCAGGTCATCCTTGCGCGCGAAAAAAAACCGGGGCGATGCCCCGGTCCAGTACGTCATTGACGCCGGCCTGGCCGGCTTACTCGACCTTGGTCAGGATGATTTCATACACCAGGCCCGAGTTCGCTGGAACCGGACCGTTGCCGGTCGCGCCATAGGCCTGATTGGCCGGGATCAGGACAGTGCGCTTGCCGCCGACCTTCATGCCGATCACACCCTGGTCGTAGCCGGGAATGACGGCGCCGCTGCCGACGACGTAAGGGCGCAGATTGCCCGATTCCAGACGCGTGCCCTTGAAGTCGGCGACCTTGTCGTTGTACAGCCACAGTGTGTACTGGGTGGTTACCGTCTTGCCGGTCACGGCTTCGGCGCCGGTACCCACCGTGTTGTCGGTCTTGGTCAGCGCCGCGGGGCTGCTGACGACAGGCTTGTCGTCGCCGCCACCGCCACAAGCGGTCAGGGCGAGCATGGCGGCAAAGGCAGCGATCAGGGGAAACTTCAGCTTCATGGGGTCCTCGACAGGGAAAGGCAAATAAGGTTGGTGTAACGAAACCTCGTACCTTATCGAATCAGTCCCATGAAACTGTCTGGAATTTGTCTGATAATTGTCGTGCCATCATCTGCAACGGACCTGCCTGGACGGCAGCGAGCTTCCGCGATGCTCAGCGACGCGATGCGATATCGAGCTGGTCGAGATAAAGTGCCAACGGACTGTACCAGTGTGTAGACGCGCTGAATGCTGGACTGAAGAGCGACCGCACAGCGCGCGGAAGGGCAAAGCGCTTGTTGATCAGCCGTGATGATGGACGCAGCAGCAGGCGCTTGGCTACCTGTCTGCCAAATTCTGCGTGAAGCAGCATGAAGTCTGGCAAATCGGCTCGCTTTCCCTTGTCTTCATAGGGAAGTCCTGCGTGCGCGGGATATGCGCGACTTATTGTATCTGTATGGAAGGTATGATCGAGTAACATTTCTACAGGCAGTCCCGTAAGAAAGTCGTAGAGATCATGATCCAGGAATGGCGCATACACCGTTGGCACATCTCCCAACAGGCCATAGGGTACCAAGGTAATCTCGCGTCGTGTACGGTTCCAGAAGAAGAACGATCCAACAGGATTTGGACTATCCAAATGAGTCTTTACTTCTTTCTCCAGATGGCTGACAGCTAGTTCCAAGCTTGTGCTGCGGTATAACTGCGGCGAGAGAAGATTGCTGAGTTTCCTCTCAGCTTTGCTAAGGAGCTGGGTTGCGATCTCTTTGGGAGAAGCGCTCTGGAATAATCGCAGGCGTTCCTCTGTCAGAAAAACGCTTTGAGAAAGAACATCTCCTGCAATACCGTCATAAACAACACGATCTCGCGCGCGGATATTGGATACCGTCTCTAAATACCAAGCGTGTTCATCAGTGCAATAACTAGTCAAAAGATTTTTCGCCGCTTCCGCTGTGTAATACGAGCCGGATTGCGGAATAATTTCATGCTTCAACCCGAATTCTTGCGTAAGCATGGTAGCAATGCGCGCATCTTCGTTTCCCCGTGGTGGGAAGTGTAGCGCGGTAATGCAGCGACTAGGCTTATGCCCTTGACGGAGCAGTTCAAGCAAGATATGTCGCGAATCGCGTCCTCCGCTCAATGGCACAGCGAAATTCGCATCGGAGGGAGCGCGCCGGGTCATTGAACAGCGGAAAAGTTCGTCATAGGTGTCGAGTGCAGATGTGCGAGATTCGCCACGACTGGGGACGCCACGGGCCCTGGTCGCGCGTTCAAGACGTAACTCGCCATCCCACCTCAATGTTGCCGCTGGCGGCAGGGCGCGGATGTGGCGGAAAGGTGTATCGTCGCCGATAAAAAAACCGAGCCTGAAAAATACGGATAGTGCCGTTTCATCCAGTTCGGGACTTGCACCGGCGTTGAGAAGCTGATCGATGGACGAGGATATCGCGAATTCCCCGTCGCGTGAGTAATAAAAAACCGGGAACATCCCATAGCGGTCATTGTGCGCGTTTAAGCATTTCCCATCCCACTTCCATTCGACGTAAATGCCGTCGGGATTACCCGATTCTCGTGCGATCTGGTGCCCAAGAGCACAATGCGCTTTTCCCCGAGCATCAAACCCTTCAGTCAGTCGTTTGACGTGGAAAAATGATTCGTTCATTCCAATATCCAGTTCATGAAAAGATTGCTGCGCAAGTTCTATGTCACGATCCGCTCAATGATCCAATCTTGCGATGCCCGGTTGAGCCCGCTAAGGCAAGCTCATTATTTCCGCGATGCTGCGTTTTTCAGATCATGTGCCTGATGCAAAAATCCGCGCGTGTGATGGTAGTGGAAGCGCGCCTTGAACTTGGCTTCACTATCACCACGCAACGTTGCCAAGGCAATTTGCAGCGCAAGACGCATTTTTTTCGTATATAGCCAGCGGGGTACGCCAAATAATGTGGGAAAATGCGACAGATCGCCGGTTTCCAGACATGTACCGCGTCCTCCGCGGAAAGCGCGCCCCAGGCAAAACTCCTCGGTTAGCTGATGTGGACGAATAAAATGGTTGACGCGCGCATTGTTGCAGAACCAGGCTTTATGGCCTGCGGCGACGACACGTTTATTGAATTCCGTCTCGCTACCCATAATATAGTTACCGCGGTTTGGTCCGACATTCGGGTTGAACCGGTGTCCGGCTTCGAACACATTGCGACGCACTGCCATATTCGGCCCCCATATGGCGCCAGGCTGAATCGGCCCGTCGCTGAAGTTGGTGATCGCGAACGCCAGCCCAAGTGGAACGTGACGCAGCACCCAGTCAGGTGGCGGCGCGCCCCAGTCGGGCAATATTGCACCTCCAAACAAGTCGTAGTCAGCGTTCTCCAGCATGCACGCCTGCATCGCTACAAGCCATTCGCGCTCAGGCGTGGCGTCATCGTCTGTCATCACGCACAACTCGGCGGCCGGGCGACGTTGCAGCGCCAGCTCAACGCCACGGTTGAGTGCTGCGTTCTTGCCGCTTCGCTCCTGACGGACGTACTCGATCGGCAATAATTTTGCATAAGATTCGACGATCGAGCGGGTCTCGTCATCGCTCCCATCATCCACCACGATGGCCGACCACCCACCTGCAGGTTGTGCAAGCTTCGCGTATCCTTCGAACACTTTTGGCAACGTCTTGGCCCCGTTGCACGTTGCCATAATAATGATCATGGACAAGATTTATCTCCTATAGTCACCTGAATCTTCGCGAGTGTGTTGCCTGGCCTGATTAGGTCAGCGACAAGTGGTTTGAAGAGGGGCCGTTCGACTTCAAGTCCAGAACACGGCAAGTACGTACAGACCAGATAACAGGCATCGCCGTACTCGACTGCTACCCGTCGAACCTGGCGAGTACTTCATACGCTTCTGCTTCACTCTCACGAACTTGATGCGTCAGGCATATGCCGTTTTGCACGACCATACCCAAAGGTCCCCTGACCATCGGTACAAAATTGTCAACAATCTTAGCATTTTTCGGCCATGCGATCTTTCCGGGAGAAAATCATGACGCCTAGCCATTGGCCGGCCAAACACTAAGCGAACCCTGTAATCCTCAGATCTCGATCTGCGTCCCCAGCTCGATCACCCGGTTGCTGCGGATCTGGTAGTAGTCGGCCGCGCTGCGCGCATTGCGCGACATCGCCACATACAGGTGCTCGCGCCATGGCGCCATGCCGCCGCCCGGTCCCGAGATCACGGTTTGGCGCGCGATGAAGAACGAGGTCTCCATCATCTCGAACGACAGGCCGAGCGCGCCGCAGCGGTCGAGGATATCGGGGATGTCGGCCTCGTCCTTGAAGCCATAGTGGATGTTCAGCTGGTAGCAGTTATGGCCCAGGTCGACGATGTCGATCTGTTCGTCAAGCGCCACCCACGGTTCCTCGCGCATGTGCACGGTGAGGAATACCACCCGCTCATGCAGCACCTTGTTGTGCGACAGGTTGTGCAGCATCGCATGCGGCACGCCGTCGCTCTCGCCGCGCAGGAAAATCGCGGTGCCCGGCACCCGCGTCGGCGGCGCCACGAACAGCGATTCCATGAAGGCGTCAAGCGGGATCGCGTGCTTCTGCAGGTTCTCGAACACCAGCCCGCGGCCGCGGCGCCAGGTCAGCATCAGGGTCAGCAGCACACCGCCCATCAGCAGCGGGAACCAGCCACCATGGAAGAGCTTGGTGGTCGTGGCCGAGAACAGCAGCAAGTCGATCACCAGGAAGCAGCCGGTCGCTCCCAGGCAGACCCACAGCGGCAGGCGCCAGCGGTAGCGGGTCACGAAGAAGGTGAGCACGGTGGTCATCATCATGGTCGCCGTGACCGCGATGCCGTAGGCGCCGGCCAGCTCGTCCGACGAGCCGAAGCCGACCACGGCGATCAGCACCACCGCCAGCTGCAGCCAGTTGACGGCCGGGATGTAGATCTGGCCGATCTCGCTTTCCGACGTGTGCAGGATGCGCATGCGCGGCAGCAGGCCGAGCGCGATCGCCTGCTTGGTCATCGAATACGTGCCCGAGATGGTCGCCTGGGAGGCGATCACGGCCGCCATGGTCGACAGGATCACCAGCGGGATCACGCTCCAGGTGCCGAGCTGGTGGTAAAACGGGTTTTCCACCGCGCCCGGCTCCACGATCAGCAGGCCGCCCTGGCCCAGGTAGTTCAGGGTCAGCGCCGGGTAGGCGATCAGGAACCAGGCCATGCGGATCGGCTTGGCGCCGAAGTGGCCCATGTCGGCGTACAGCGCCTCGGCGCCGGTGATCGCCAGCACCACCGCGCCCAGGGCGATGAAGGCCAGCAATTTATTGTCCAGCATGAAGTGGGCCGCATGCCAGGGATTGAGCGCGTTCAGGATTTCCGGCGAGCGGACGATGTTGACGATGCCCATCGCGGCCAGCGCCAGGAACCAGACCAGCATCACGGGACCGAAGAAGCGGCCGATGCCGGCCGTGCCATGGCGCTGCACGCTGTAGAGAAGCACCAGCACCACCACCGCCAATGGCACCACATAGTGCGACATCCCAGGCGCCGCCACCTCGAGCCCCTCGATCGCGCCGAGCACCGAAATCGCCGGCGTGATCACGCTGTCGCCATAGAACATGGTGGCGCCGATGACGCCGATGGCCAGCAGCGGGAAACTCCAGCGCGAGTGGCGCGGCACCGAGTTCGTCGCCAGCGCCATCAGCGCCATGATGCCGCCTTCGCCGCGATTGTGCGCCCGCAGCACCAGGGTCACGTACTTGAGCGACACGATGACCGTCAGCGCCCAAAAGATCAGGGAGATGACGCCAAGGATATTGGGAGTATTGAGGGGCAGACCGTGGGTATCGTCGAACACCGCGCGCAGCGTGTACAGGGGGCTGGTGCCGATGTCGCCGTAGACGATGCCGACCGCAGCCAGGGTGAGTGCGGCCAGGCTGCTCTTCTTGCTATCTGATGTCAAGATGTCACCATCGCTTTTGTATTGGTGCGGCGCACCATAAAATAGTGGCTGGAAAAAAGCAAGAATATTTCGTGGTGCATCATACACCCGGGCAAAATGCGGCACGCGCCAGCGGCCGTGTACGTATTCAGGGATAATGTCATCCCTGCAATCCTGTCCCCATTCCCATGCGTTCCGGCATCATTTACGCGGCCCTGGCCTTTCTCTGCTGGGGCCTGTTCCCCATTTATTTCCATGCGCTGGACGGCGTGCCGCCGCTGCAGATCCTGGCGCACCGCATGCTGTGGTCGCTCGGTTTCCTGATGATCATCCTGCTGTTGCGGCGCCAGTGGAAGTGGCTGAACGTGGTGCGCCAGCCGCGGGTCTTCTTCAGCTTCGTGCTGTCGGCCCTGCTGCTCAGCGCCAACTGGCTGGTGTACATCTGGTCGGTCACCAACCACCACGTGATCGAGGCCAGCCTCGGCTACTTCATCAATCCGCTGGTCAATATCATGCTGGGCTACCTGATCCTGAAGGAGCGCTTGCGCACGGTCCAGTGGCTGGCGATCGCGATCGCCGCGCTGGGCGTGGGCTGGCTGACCTGGCAGACCGGCACGGTGCCCTGGATCGCCCTGTTCCTGGCGTTCTCCTTCGGCAGCTACGGCCTGCTGCGCAAGACCGCGGCGCTCGGCGCGCTAGAGGGGCTGTCGTTCGAGACCATCGTGCTGTTCCCGCTGGCGGCGGCCTATGTCATCTGGCTGACGCTGCAGGGCCAGAACGTGTTCATCAATACCGATTCCGACCTCACGCGCGTGCTGCTGATCATGGCCGGTCCGCTCACCGCGATCCCGCTGCTGCTGTTCGCCAGCGGTGCGCGCAAGATCCCGCTGTCGATCCTGGGGCTGCTGCAATACCTGTCGCCGACCCTGCAGTTCCTGCTCGGCGTGTGGCTGTTCAAGGAAGCGTTTACCGCCGACCGCCTGGTCGGCTTCGTGCTGATCTGGAGCGCGCTGATCCTGTTCGCAGGCGAAGGCCTGCTGCGCCGGCCGCAGGCGCCCGCCAAAACCTGATCGCGCGCAGTGCCGGCACGGGATTTCCATGGCTTCGGCCAAGAAATCCTGTGTCGGGCGCGGGTTCTGGCGTATCCTGTGCTCCTTGAACAACACCAGAGTCAAAGCATGGCCAATTACGTCTATACCATGAACCGCGTGGGCAAAATCGTCCCGCCGAAACGTCAAATTCTCAAGGACATCTCGCTGTCCTTCTTCCCGGGCGCCAAGATCGGCGTGCTGGGCCTGAACGGCTCGGGCAAGTCGACCCTGCTCAAGATCATGGCCGGCATCGACACCGACATCCAGGGCGAAGC
>DDKG01000034.1:16815-20463 GCA_002339265.1 Massilia sp. UBA2604
CCCGACATGCTGCTGCTCGACGAACCGACCAACCACCTGGACGCCGAATCGGTCGAGTGGCTGGAGCAATTCCTGCTGCGCTTCCCGGGCACCGTGGTCGGCATCACCCACGACCGCTACTTCCTCGACAACGCCGCCGAATGGATCCTGGAACTGGACCGCGGCCACGGCATCCCATGGAAGGGCAATTACTCGTCGTGGCTGGACCAGAAGCAAGCCCGCCTGAAGCAGGAAGAAGCGACCGAATCGGCGCGCCAGAAGGCGCTGCAGAAGGAACTCGAATGGTCGCGCCAGAATCCGAAGGCGCGCCAGGCCAAGTCCAAGGCCCGCCTGGCCCGCTTCAACGAGTTGAGCGAGTTCGAATACCAGAAGCGCAACGAGACGCAAGAGATCTTCATCCCCGTGGCCGAGCGCCTGGGCAATGAAGTCATCGAGTTCAAGAACGTCTCGAAGGCCTTCGGCGACCGTCTGCTGATCGACAACCTGTCGTTCACCGTGCCGCCAGGCGCGATCGTCGGCATCATCGGCCCCAACGGCGCCGGTAAGTCGACCCTGTTCAAGATGATCGCCGGCAAGGAACAGCCGGACAGCGGTGAAGTCGTGATCGGCAAGACCGCCCAGGTGTCGCTGGTCGACCAGCACCGCGACGAACTGGCCAATGCCAAGACCGTGTTCGAGGACGTCTCGGGCGGCGCCGACATGCTCAGCGTCGGCCGCTTCGAAATGCCGTCGCGCGCCTACCTGGGCCGCTTCAACTTCAAGGGTTCCGACCAGCAAAAAGTCGTGGGCAACCTGTCGGGCGGTGAACGCGGCCGCCTGCACCTGGCCAAGACCCTGCTGCAAGGCGGCAATGTCCTGCTGCTGGATGAACCGTCGAACGACCTGGACGTCGAGACCCTGCGCGCGCTGGAAGACGCGCTGCTCGAGTTCGCCGGCAGCGTGATGGTGATTTCCCACGATCGCTGGTTCCTTGACCGCATCGCGACCCACATCCTGGCCTTCGAAGGCGATTCGCAAGTGACCTTCTTCGACGGTAACTACCAGGAATACGAAGCCGACAAGAAGAAACGCCTGGGCGAAGAAGGCGCCAAGCCGAAGCGTATCCGCTACAAGCCGCTCACCACCTGAGCATAGACAAACGATAAGCGTTTGTTTCGTAAGGAAAGTCCCGCCTTGGCGACCGCCAATGGCGGGTTTTTTTATTAGCGGAAACGGAACGGGGTCAAGGTGAAAGATGTGTAAAACTTTCCAGGATGATGACTTCCGGAAGCTTGTCGACCGCAGCCGCTTCGCGCGCGCGGCGCCGGCCAGACCATGCTTAATTGCTACGATCTTTACCGCGGTAACCGCGTCCCTGGCGGAACCTTCTTTTTCACGGTGCGCCTGCTCGACCGCGGCAGCCACCTGTTGACCGAACACATTTCGGCATTCGGCGAAGCCATGCGGCTGGCGCGTGCGCGCCGTCCCTTCCACGTCGATGCGTGGACGGTCCTGCCCGATCATGCCCATGCGATCTGGACCTTGCCACCGGGCGACCACGACTGTTCCAGCCGTTGGCGGGCCGTCAAGATCGCGTTTTCGAAGGCGCTGCGCAAGACCGGCCAGTCGGGGGTAGACGATGGCGCGGTCTGGGAACGCCACTACCGCCACTACCGGGTCGGCCAGGACGACGATTACACGGCCCTGGTCGACTACGTCCATACCGACGCGGTCCGCCATGGCCACTGCGGCGCGCCAGGCGACTGGCCGTGGTCGTCGCTGCACCGTTTCATCTCGGCCGGGCATGCGGCGCCGGCGCCGTCGATCATCGTGCCGCCGTGGATCAACCGGCCGCAGGGCCAGGCGCTGGCGCGGTTGTGATCCATACGCACTCCTGACGTAGAGTGGAAGGCTACGCCTTCCACGCGTTCATTCACAGCAAGCCTTGCCTCGATGTGTTTGTTCGTTGGACGCGTGGACGGACAAGCCGTCCACCCTACCCGGTGAGACGTATGATGGAAGGCGCAGCAACGAAAAAAGGCCCCGCAGGGCCTTTTTCGTTCACTACACGCTCGGCTTAGAACGAGTATTTCGCGCCGATGCTCAGCGAGTTCGGACGCACGCCGAAGTCGCGCGAGCCGCCGAAGCGTTCGTATTCGGCGATCACCGCCACGTCCTGGTTGATGTTGTACTGCACACCCAGGGCGCCGTAGGCGTTGTTGTCGCTGTCGCGACGGTTCAGCGAGGCGTTGACCGCTGCCAGTTCGTTCACGTCATGCGACACGCCCAGCTTGGCGTAGCCGACCACTTTTTCGGTCAGCGGCGAGCTGAACTTGGCGGCGACATAGGTCGAACGGCCATCGACTTGACCGCTGGCAGATACTGGGCCCAGGGTGTAGTAGATGTCGGCGCTGCGGAAGTCGGTATGGCCGACTTCGACTGCCCAGTTCGGGGTGAATTCGTAGCCGCCGAACAGCTTGGCCGATGCCTTGATGGTATCGATGTCGGCGGTGGTTGCACCTGGGACACGCTTTTCATAATCGGTAGCCACCGCGCTGGCGCCCAGATAGGCGCGTGGGGTGAATTCTTGTGCCTGGACTGCCGAAACGGCGGCGGTGGTAGCGAGCAGTGCAACGATCAGCTTTTTCATCTCAATTCCTCTTCTTGTTCATCTGGCTCGTGATTCCCAACGAATCGCGATGTGACCAAGATAGCACTGCCGAAAGAGCAAGTCCGTGCCGATTCCGTAAAAACTGTAAGGAAGTGTAACTTAATGACCCGTCAGTTATTAATATTTCCGCGTGGATCGAAGATATTGCAGCCAGTTTAAACGATTTTCCTGAAAGTTAGGTTGAGCCGCGCTTGTAACGGACGTGTCATCTTATTGATGCCATGCAACCAATATTTCTGGGTTTCACCGCACATCAACAACAGACTGCCATCAGTCAATTCCACTCGAACAGTCTTTTTGTTGTATTTATGCTTCAAGATAAAGGTACGGGCGGCCCCGAGGCTGAGCGAGGCGATGGCCGGTTGCGGTCCCAGTTCAGGCTCGTCGTCGCTGTGCATGCCCATGCTGTCGCGCTCGTTACGATAGAGATTCAGCAGGACGCTGTTGAAGGTGTGCCCGGTCGCCGCCTCGACCGCCTGGCGCAAGGTGTCGAGCAAGGGCGTGAACGGCGCAGGCTGCAGCCGCAGGCCTGAATAGGTGTAGGCGGCGTCGCCATACCAGGCACTCAGGCGCGGTTGCAGGTGGCGCTTGCCGTACACCACCACCGTTTCTTCGCGCCAGCCGGTTTCATGCAGCAGCCGCGCCATGACGTCGGCATTGGTCCAGGGCAGCGGCAGCTGGGGCATCCAGGCGAGCTCGCCGTCTTCGAGCGGGATCGGCGTCAGGGAGTCTGCGGCAAATAAATCCATCGGGTATGTTCACGGCTATGATGTGGACTTTCCACCAACACCGCATTCTCGCATGGACAAACGCCATTTCCTCGGCGCCGCCGCGCTGGCGGGCGCAGCGCCGGCATTCGCCGCCCGCGGCAAGGACACCGCGCCGGTCTCGGGCCCCACGCTCTTGACCATCACCGGCGCCATCGCGCGCAGCAACCGCGGCGCCCTCGATCCGGCGCTCGACCAGATGATGGCCAAGCAGAAGCTGGCGTTCGACCG
>DDKG01000149.1 GCA_002339265.1 Massilia sp. UBA2604
TTCACCAGCAAGATGGCGCGCAGCTTCGCCAAGCACGAGACCGTGATCGTCGGCGACCGCCTGGACGCCGACATCCTCGGCGCCAACCGCTTCGGCATCGAGAGCTGCTGGTTCAATCCCGGCCGCCTGGCCAACGATTCGCAGGCGATCCCGAGCTGCGAAGTCGCCAGCCTGCACGACATCGTCGCCTCACTGCGCGGCCTGGCCGCCTGATTCCTCGGGCGCGCAGCCGTCGCCGCACACGCGGTTGCGGCCGCGCCGCTTGGCTTCGTACAGCTGCCGGTCCGCGCGCGCGACGAGGTCGCGCGCGTCCATGGGCGGGGCCAGGGCGGCCACGCCCAGGCTGGCGCTGACGACCCCCAGCGGTGATTCCTGGTGCGGTATTTGCAGCGCCAGGATCTCGGCGCGGATGCGCTCCGCCACCGCCGTCGCCCCGGCCAGGTCTGTGTTCGGCAGGACGATGGCGAACTCCTCGCCGCCGTAGCGCGCCGCCAGGTCGTCGTTGCGGTTGACCTGCCTGGCCAGCAGCCGGCCTACTTCTTCCAGGCAGGCGTCGCCGGCCGGATGGCCGTAGTGGTCATTGAATTTCTTGAAGTAGTCGACGTCCAGCAGGATCAGCGCCAGCGGGGTGTTGCCGCGCGCCGCGCGCGCCAGCTCGTGGGCCAGCACGTCGTCGAAGCGGCGCCGGTTGGCAAGCCGCGTCAGCGTGTCGGTATGGGCCAGCTCCTGCAGGCCCAGGTTGTCGCGCCGCAGGTCGTGCGAATAGGCGCGCAGCTTCTGGTCGAGGCGGTCACGGATGCTGAACTGGCGTATCAGCTTGCGGGCGAATAGCGCGAACACGGCGGCGATGAGCAGGACTGCGGCGCCGATCAGCATGCTGAACCGCTTCCATGGACCGAGCAGTTCCTCCTTCGTCTGGCCGACGGCGATCACGAAGGCGAAATTGTCGACTCTTCGGTAGCTGTAAAGGCGCTCGATGTTGTCGATCCGGGCTACCATGAAGTCGGAGCCTGTGGGGCGCTTCCTGATCGCCTGGAACACGGCGCCGTTCGACAGGTTGGTGCCGATCAGCTTGTCGTCGAAGGGGCGGCGGTAGACTACCGTGCCGTCTTCGAGGGCCAGCAGGACCGTGCCGGTCTCGCCGACGTCCAGCTCATCGTAGATGCGTTCGAAGAAATTCACCTTCAGGGTCACCAGCGCCACACCCGCGAAGCTGCCGTCAGGGTTGTCGATGCGGCGCGAGATCGGCAGCACCCAGACACCGGTGGAGCGGCTCCTGACCGGATGTCCCACGTAGATGTCGCGGCCGGGATGGTTGCGGTGGTGCTGGAAATAGGCGCGGTCCGAATTATTGCCCTGAGGGGTGCCCGTGAGCGACGTCGCCAGCCAGCGGCCGTCGGCGGCGTACACGAAAATGCCGTGCAGTTCCGGCGTCGTCTCCGTCAGGACGACCAGGTGGGCCTGGAGCCGCTGCAGTGCATCGTCACCGATACCGTCGTGCTCCACCCGCTCGACGACGTTCGCCAGGGCCATGGTGGTGGCCTTCATCGCCGTTTCGACCTGGACCCCGACCATGCGCGCCACGTTCGTGGTCGCCACTTCGGTCTGCTCGATCTGCGAATGCCGCGACGACCAGATCAACCAGGCGGCGAAGGCGACCAGCAGGCCGCAGCCCAGGGCGGTGGCGGCCACCACCAGGCGCACGACGGGGCGCCGCTTGCCGCTCAGGCGTTCGACGTGGTTATCCAGGCTGTCGGTGGATGAATTCAATGCGCCTCACCAGAAGATGGTTGCGAATCTTGTCCAAAAATTGTGCCATTAGAAAGAAAACCATGTCGCCGGACTGCAACGGCGCGCCCCCGCTTGCCTGATCCTGCACAGTTGTTGCCTTTTCTTTTAGGGTGGCTCGTGCGCAGGGAAAGCTTGGTCTACATTCTCGGCAGTACCCATTCCAGACAGTAGGAGTTCGCCATGACGAGCGGTCACCATCCATCCAGCCCGGCTCCCCAGGGCGCCCAGGTCAACCGGCGCGAGTTCGTCGTGTCGGTGCTGTCCGTGGCCGCGGCGAGCGGCGTCCATGCGGGCGGCGTCCAGGCCCAGGGCGCCGATGCCGCACCGGAGGTGCATGCCGGCGGCGTGCCGCTGACCTTCGTGGTCAACGGCCAGCAGCGCTCGCTCACGGTCGACCCCAGGACATCGGCGCTCGACCTGCTGCGCGAGCGGCTGGCGCTGACCGGCGCCAAGAAGGGCTGCGACCACGGCCAGTGCGGCGCCTGCACCATCCACATCGACGGCCGCCGCGTCGTGTCGTGCCTGACGCCTGCGTTGCAGCTCGAAGGCCGCCGGGTCGACACCATCGAAGGATTGCAGCGGCCCGACGGCAGCCTGCACCCGATGCAGCAAGCCTTCATCGACCACGACGCCCTGCAGTGCGGGTATTGCACGCCGGGCCAGATCATGGCGGCGATCGCCTGCGTCCGCGAGGGCAATGCGGGTTCGCCCGAGCGCATCAAGGAATACATGAGCGGCAATCTATGCCGCTGCGGCGCCTACAACGGCATCGTGGCCGCCATCGGCCAGGCCGCGGGCGAGATGGGAAAGGCTTGAGCCATGCGTGAATTCACCCTGATCCGTGCGCGCTCGGCAGCACAGGCCGTGCAAGCCATGGCCACCTACCCGGAAGCGCGCCTGATGGCCGGCGGCACCACCCTGTACGACTTGATGAAGCTCGGCGTCGAGCGTCCGCCGGCCATCGTCGACATCAACGCGATCGAGGAATTGCAAGCCTTCGACACCGGCGGCGCGCGCGAACTGGTGTTCGGCAGCCTGGCGCGCATGAGCGACGTGGCGGCCGACCCGCGCCTGGTCAAGGACTATCCGGCGCTGTCCGAATCGCTGTGGCGCGCGGCCTCGCAACAGCTGCGCAATATGGCCAGCCTGGGCGGCAACGTGTTGCAGCGCACGCGCTGCGCTTATTTTCGCGGCGGCGAGCCGTTCGCCTGCAACAAGCGCCAGCCCGGCAGCGGCTGCGCGGCGCTGGAAGGCATCGATCGCGGCCACGCCCTGCTGGGCACGAGCCCCAGCTGCATCGCCACCTATCCCGGCGACTTCGCCGTGGCGCTGGTCGCCTTCGACGCCGTGCTCGACGTGCTCGGCCCGAACGGCGTGCGCAGCATTCCGATGGAGGCGCTGCACCGCCTGCCGGGCGACCGGCCCGACCTCGAGACCACCCTGGCGCCGGGCGAGATCATCACCCGCATCCGCGTGCCGACCAGTAAGCTCGGGCGAGCCTCCACTTACCACAAGATCCGCGACCGCGAATCGTATGCCTTCGCCCTCAGCTCGGCCGCCGTGGCCCTGGAGATGAACGGCAAGCGGGTCGCTCAGGCGCGCATCGCGCTCGGCGGCGTCGCCACCAAGCCGTGGCGTGCGCGCCTGGCCGAGCAGGGCCTCGTCGGGCGAGAACTCACCATCGAGACGGCGCTGGCGGCCGGCTTCGCCGCCTTCGTGGACGCCCGTCCTGGTCACCACAACGCCTTTCGCATCGAGCTCGGCGCCCGCACCGTGGCCGACGCGCTGATGATCGCTGCACAAAGGACTTGAGATGAATGATTCCGCTTTCCCCAAACAGCCGCGCATCGATGCGCGCGACAAGGTCCGTGGCGCCGCACTGTATGCGGCCGACCAGGCGCTGCCCGGCATGCTGCACGGCGCGCTGGCGGTAGCCACCGTCGCGCGCGGCGCGGTAAGGTCCATCGATACCCGGGCCGCGCGGGCGGTGCAGGGCGTGCGGCTGGTGCTGACCCACGCCGACATGGGCGAGTACAAGCCGGCCGGCCACTCGCTGGCCGGCGGCTTTGCCTTCCAGAGCATGCAGCCGATGCTGACCGACAGGATCGCCTACCGTGGCCAGCCGATCGCGCTGGTGGTGGCCGACACGCTGGAGGCCGCGACTGAAGCGGCCGCGCTGATCCGGGCGAAGTATGACGAGCAGCCGTGCCAGGTGACGCTGGACGCGCCGGCCAAGGACATCGTGCCGCAACATGGTTCGCCGCTGCCGCAGGAAATGTTCGCCGACAAGGTGGCGGGCGACGCCGACGCCGCTTATGCCGGCGCGGCGCACAAGATCGATGCCGAGTACCTGCACCCGGCTCAGCACCACAATCCGATCGAGCTGATCTCGACGGTCGCCGAATGGCGCAAGGGCACGCTGGTGATCCATGAGGGCACGCAGAACAGCGGGGCGGTCCGCCATGGCCTGGCCCGCCAGCTGGGTCTCGATCCGGCGCGCATCGAGGTGATCTCGCCGCAGTGTGGCGGCGCCTTCGGCATGAAGAGCGCGCTGCAGATGCAGACCCTGCTGGCGGCAGTGGCGGCGCGCAAGCTCGGCCAACCGGTCAAGCTGGTGGTGCCACGCAGCCAGCTGTTCCACGACGCCAGCTTCCGTCCGGCCAGCCGCCACCACGTCCAGCTCGGCGCCGACGCGGCCGGCAATATCCTGGCGGCGGTCCACGAAGCCGACCACCAGACCTCGCGCCACGACCTGTTCCCGGCCTTGTACACCGAGATGAGCGCGCGCCTGTACGGCATCCCTAACTTTCGCGGGCGCGAGCGGCTGGTGCGCACCGACGTGCAGACGCCGGGCTATATGCGCGCGCCATTCGAGCACCCGGCGTCGTTCGCCTTCGAATCGGCGGTGGACGAACTGGCGCAGCAGCTTGGGATCGATCCGGTCGAGCTACGCCTGCGTAACGACACCCAGACCGATGCACTGACCGGCAAGCCGCTGTCGTCGCGCTTCATGGCCGAATGCCTGCGCGAAGGCGCGCGCCGTTTCGGCTGGAGCCGGCGCAATGCGCGGCCGGCCTCGATGAAGGCGGCGGACGGCACGGCCATTGGCTGGGGCGTGGCCTGCGGCGCCTACAAGGCTGCGACCACCCCGAGCATCGCGCGCATCGCCGCGACCCGCGACGGCCGCATCCTGTTCACGGTAGGCGGCCACGAGATGGGGCAGGGACTGCGCACCGCGATTGCCAACGCGCTGATGCGGCACTTGAAAGTCGAGCCGCAGGCGCTGGTGATCCAGGTCGGCGACACGCGTGGCGCGCCGCAGCACCTGACCGCCGGCTCCTGGGGCACGGCCAGCGCGGTGCCGGCGGCCGAAGAAGCGGCGCAGGCGCTGCTGGCCGAGCTGGCGCGGCTGGCCCCCGGCCACGACCCGGCTTTGAGGCCGGCCGAGGTGCTGGCGCTGGTCCAGCGCGAGCGCGTCGATGCCGAAGTGCGGCGCAAGGCGCCGGGCCAGCCGGACGCCGTCTACGGTCGCCTGCAGGGCGGCCTGCCGGCGCCCGTCGGGCCGGTCTATCCCGAATTCGTGTCGATGAGTTACGCGGTCCACTTCGTCGAGGTGAACGTGGAGCCGGTGACGCGCCGCATCCGCGTGCCGCGTGTGGTGAGCATGGTCGATTGCGGCCGCGTGGTCAGCCCGATAACGGCCGACAGCCAGATGCGCGGTGGCGTGGTGTGGGGCATCGGCGCCGCCTTGCGTGAAATCAGCGAAGTCGACCCGCGTTATGGCGGCTTCCTGAACGCCGACCTGGCCGAATACGTGCTGCCGGTGCACGCCGACATCGGGCACATCGACGTGGGCTTCATCGACCGGCCCGATCCACTGATCAATGCGAGCGGCGTCAAGGGCTTGGGAGAGGTGGCGATGGCGGGCGTGGCGGCGGCGATCGCCAATGCGGTGCACCATGCGACCGGCAAGCGCATCCGCCGCCTGCCGATCCGGATCGAAGACGTTCTATAAGCAACTCTAAGCGGCCAGCTCCGGCGCCGCAACGGTGGCCGGACGCCGCGCATCGCGCCGCGGCGGCGCGCCGAACAGGCGCGCATACTCGCGCGTAAACTGCGAGCTGCTCTCGTAGCCGACCTCGAACGCCGCCTTGTTGGCGGTGGCTCCCTCATACAGCATCAGGCGCCGCGCCTCGATCAGGCGCAGGCGCTTCTGGTATTGCACCGGCGTCAGCGAGGTGTAGTCCTTGAAGTGCTTGTGGAAGGCCGACAGGCTCATCGATGCGGCCTGGGCCAGTTCCTCGACCCGCAGCTTCTGGTGGTAGGACAGGCGCAGCATCGCTACCGCGCGATTCAGCCGCACCGGATGCGCATCGGGCGCCATCGAGGCCCGCAATTGTGGTCCATGCACGCCGTTGAGCAGCCAGAAATGCAGCTCGCGCATCAGGCCGGGATGCAGGATGGGCACCGCCTCGGGATGCGCGAGCAGGCGCATCAGGCGCCAGGCGCAATCGAGGATCGCGGCGTCGACGTCCTGCACCAGCATCGTCGTCGCCGGATCCGGCGCTCGAGGAGTGGCTTCGCGCAGCTGGTCGGCCAGCTCGGACAGCAAGGCCATGTCGAGTTCGATCGCCAGCGCGATATAGGGGCGCTCTGTCGATGCGGTCACGACCTGGCCCGTCACCGGCAGGTCGGCGCTGACGATGATCGCCTGGCCTTCGGCACACAGCTTTTCCTGGCGCCCGGCCAGCAAGTGCTTCTCGCCCTGCAGCACGAGGCAGACCAGCGGCCGGTAGGTCGATTCGAGCTTATCGCCCGGCTGGTCGAGACACATCATGCGCAGGCCCGGGATGGGCGTGAGCGCCAGCCCGTCGCGGTCGGCGTGGGCGCGGGCATAGGTGGCGACGGCGTCGAGTAATTCCTGGTTCATGGTCAATAGTGTGCCGCCGGTTGCTGTTGCTGTCCAGTGAAGCGCGTTTTCATCGGCGCCGATTCATGAATCCCCGTCATAAGCCCAGTCAAATTCGGACCCGTTCCAGGCATGAATTTGCGACTACCATGCATTACTGACAAATCGCGTCATCCGACGCCATAACGATTCAACGATACGGAAACCCTCATGACAATCAAAGCCTACGGCGCACATGCCGCCGACAAGCCACTCGAATCACTCGACATCACCCGCCGCGCGCCCGGCGCCCACGACGTCCAGATCGACATCGACTTCTGCGGCGTCTGCCACTCCGACCTGCACACGGTGCGCGCCGAATGGGCCGGCACCCTGTATCCCTGCGTGCCGGGCCACGAGATCGTCGGCCGCGTGGCGGCGGTCGGCGCCCACGTCACCGGCCACAAGGTCGGCGACCTGGTCGGCGTCGGCTGCATGGTCGACAGCTGCCAGGCGTGCGCGGATTGCGGCGAAGGCCTCGAGAACTATTGCGACAATATGGTGGGTACCTATAACGGCCCGACCGCGGATGCGCCGGGCCATACGCTGGGTGGTTATTCGCAGCAGATCGTGGTCAACGAGCGCTTCGTGCTGCGCGTGAGCCATCCGCAGGAACAGCTGGCGGCCGTAGCGCCGCTGCTGTGCGCCGGCATCACCACCTGGTCGCCGCTGCGCCACTGGAACGCCGGTCCCGGCAAGCGCGTGGGCATCGTCGGCATCGGCGGCCTGGGTCACATGGGCATCAAGCTGGCCCACGCCCTGGGCGCCCACGTGGTCGCCTTCACCACCTCGGAATCGAAGCGCCAGGACGCCCTGGACCTGGGCGCCGACGAGGTCGTGATCTCCAGGGATGCCGATGCGATGGCGGCCCAGGCGCGCAGCCTGGACCTGATCGTCAATACGGTCGCCGCGCCGCATGACTTGGATGCCTTCCTCAACCTGCTCAAGCGCGACGGCACCATGGTGCTGGTCGGCGCACCGGAGTCGCCGCATCCGTCGCCGCAGGTGTTCAACCTGATCGCCAAGCGCCGCGCGATCGCCGGCTCGATGATCGGCGGCATCCCGGAAACCCAGGAGATGCTCGACTTCTGCGCCGAG
>DDKG01000117.1 GCA_002339265.1 Massilia sp. UBA2604
GTGCTGTTCCCCGAGGCGGACATCGTCCGCACCCGCGAGCAGGCCAGGATCGATGCCGCCGACTTCGCGATCGACGTCGGCGGGGTCTGGGACCCGGCTAGCGGCCGCTTCGATCACCACCAGAAGGAATTCGACGCCACCCGCGCGACCGGTGTGCCTTATGCCAGCGCCGGCCTGGTATGGCGCGAGTATGGCGGGCGCTGCGTCGCCGCCCTGGCCGAACGCCATACCGGCGAGCGCCTGGGCGACGACACGGCCCAGCAGATCGCCTACGCGATCGACGCCGACATCGTGCAATACCTCGACCTGTCCGACGTCGGCGTGGCCAAGAATGCGCCGGGCAGCTATGGCCTGTCGGCGGTGGTGTCCGGCTTCAATCCCGGCTGGCTCGACGAGCAGCGCCTGGGCTACGGCGAGGCGGTGGAGGTCTACCGCATGGGCCAGTTCATGCGCGCGGTCGAGTTCTTGACCGACATCATGGGCAATGCCGTGCGCTACCGCGTCGGCGCCATGCTGGCCGTGACGCAAGTGCGCCAGGCCGAAGTGCTCGAAGACGGCAAGCTCTTGTTCCTCAAGAACGCCGCGCTTCCCTGGAACAGCGTGGTGCGCAAGGAAATGCCGAAAGTCCTGTTCGTCATCAGCCACAGCCTGACCGAGCAGCGCTACATGCTGCACACGGTCTCGGTCGATACCGAAAGCTTCGACGCCCGCGCCGACTTGCCGGAAGCCTGGGCCGGCCTGCGCGAAGCCGAGTTGGCGGCCGTCACCGGCGTCGAGGACGCCGTGTTCTGCCATACCGGCCGTTTCATCGCCGCCGCGCGCACCCATGCCGGTATTCTCACGATGGCGCGCCAGGCGCTGGCTGCGGTGGAGCAGGGCGCGTAACGTTCCACGTAGTCTGCTACCACCACTGTCCCCAGCACGTCGTTCCCGCGCAGGCGCACTAGCGTCCGGAATATTTATTCGCAAAGTATGCACGTCATTCCCGCGCAGGCGGGAATCCAAGTGAAGTCACAGAATGTTCATCCTCCAACTTGGCCCCAACGTCCATCGGAGGTCGATTTTAAGGCCGCTGGCTGGCGACACTTGGGTTCCCGCCTTCGCGGGAACGACGTGGTTTTAGCTATGACTCTTTATATTTCTTCAGAGGCGTGAAATTATCCCGGACACCAGTGCGCGCAGGCGGGAACCCAAGCTTGCATGAGCTGAAGCCAGGTTTGAGGATGTGGGCATCGCAAAGGCCTTAGGTTCCCGCCTGCGCGGGAACGACGGGCCAGCGCTAACGGTTGTTGACGTGCACAATCCGTTCCCCCGCGCAGATCCGCCCCGACTCCCGTACAATTGCGGTTTTGGTAACACGGGAGGAAACCACCATGCGCGCCATCGAGATCACCCAGCCCGGCAAGCCGGAAGTCCTGCAACTGTGCGAACGCCCGACGCCGGCGCTGAAAGCTGGCGAAGTGCTCATCAAGGTCCACGCGGCCGGCATCAACCGGCCCGACGTGCTGCAGCGCCTGGGTAAATACCCGGTGCCGCCCGGCGCCTCCGACCTGCCGGGCCTGGAAGTGGCGGGCGAGATCGTCGACGGCGACCTGTCCGGCAGCGATTTCAAGCAGGGCGACCTGGTGTGCGCGCTGGTGCAGGGCGGCGGCTATGCCGAATACTGCGCCGCGCCGCTCGCCCAATGCCTGCCGGTGCCGGAAGGCCTGAGCGCGCTCGAAGCAGCCACTTTGCCGGAAACGTATTTCACCGTGTGGAGCAATGTGTTCGACCGCGCCCGCTTGTCCGAGGGCGAGAGCCTGCTGGTGCAGGGCGGCAGCTCGGGCATCGGCGTGACCGCGATCCAGCTGGCCAGGGCCCTGGGCCACCGCGTGTTCGCCACCGCCGGCAGCGTTGATAAATGCCGCGCCGTCGAGGCGCTGGGCGCCGAACGCGGCATCAACTACCGCGACGAGGATTTCGTCGCCGTGGTCAAGGAACTCACGAACGGCAAAGGTGTCGACGTTATCCTGGACATGGTGGCGGGCGACTACGTGGCGCGCGAGATCGATTGCCTGGCCGATGACGGCCGCCTGGTCGTGATCGCGCTGCTGGGCGGCGCGCGCGCCAATGTCGACATGGGCCAGGTGCTGCGCCGCCGCCTGCACATCACCGGCTCGACCCTGCGGCCGCGTCCGGTGGCGTTCAAAGAGGCGATCGCGCGCCAGCTGCGCGAACATGCTTGGCCGCTGTTCGCCCAGGGCAAGATCAAGCCGGTGATCCACCAGGTCTTCCCCCTGGAGCAGGCGGCGCAGGCGCATGCCTTGATGGAATCGAGCACCCACGTCGGCAAGATCGTGCTGCAGGTGCAGCCGGGCTGAAGGGGTTGGAAAAGGGCGTGCCGACGGGGCCAGGACGGCCTCGCGGACACGCAGTGGCGGCGGTTTCCAGGCAAAAATCAGCGAGCTAAGCAGCTCAGCCTTTGTTTGACCGCCATATGATCGACCGCTAGAATAGCGGGTTATTTGACATGGGGTAGTATGCGTCCCAAACTCGTCGTAGGTAACTGGAAGATGAACGGCAGCCGTGCAGCCAATGCACAGCTGCTGCAGGGTATTCTCGCTGGATTGACGGACAAGGGCGCCACGAGCGCCGTCTGCGTCCCCGCACCTTACCTGTTCCAGTGTGAACAACTTCTCGCAGGCAGTGCCATGGCCTGGGGCGCGCAAGACGTCGCGACCGAGCCGTGCGGCGCCTTCACTGGCGAAGTCTGTTCCTCGATGCTGCAGGATTTCGGCTGTCGTTACGTGATCGTCGGCCACTCCGAACGCCGCGCCTACCATGGCGAATCGAATGACCTCGTCGCGCGCAAGGCCAAGGCGGCGCTGGATGCCGGCCTGACCCCGATCGTGTGCGTTGGCGAAACGCTCGAGCAACGCGAGGCGGGCGCCACGCAACAAGTAGTCGGCGCCCAGCTCGATGCGGTGCTGGAAACCGTGGGCGCGGATGCCGTGCCGAAGCTGGTGGTGGCCTACGAGCCGGTATGGGCGATCGGCACCGGCAAGACGGCGACGCCGGCGATGGCCCAGGAGGTGCACGCCTTCTTGCGTGAGAAACTGCGCAACTGCAACGCGGAGGCCGCTGAAAACGTACAAATCCTTTACGGCGGCAGCATGAAGCCGGAGAATGCTGGCGATCTGATGGCGCAGCCGGATATCGATGGCGGTCTGATCGGTGGGGCTGCTTTAAAGTCGAGTGATTTTCTCGGGATTATCCAGGCTGCCAAGCAAGCTGCATAAACCCTGCTTCAAAGCATCACGAATTTTCGAATCTTTTGAAAATATAAGAAATTTAAAAACGTTGTTTTAAACTTGGAATGGAATTGCAATGATCTGGTTCAATTTGATTATCGTCGTGCAAGTTGTTTCGGCCCTGGCCATTATCGGCCTGGTGCTGATGCAGCACGGTAAAGGCGCCGACATGGGCGCGGCTTTCGGTTCGGGCGCCTCGGGCAGCCTGTTCGGTGCTTCGGGTTCGTCGAACTTCCTGTCGAAGTCGACCGCGGTGGCAGCCGCCATCTTCTTCGGCTCGACCCTGGCGCTGGCCTATATCGGCAACAGCGGCAACGGCGAGAGCGGCGGCGGCGTCATGGGCCGTGTGACCGTGCCGTCGAGCCAGGCGCCAGCTAGCGGCATCCCTGGCGGCGCACCAACCCAGACCGCACCGGCCGACGTGCCGACCCTGCCGGCCAACAATGCCGCGCCAGCCGCAGCCATTCCGGCCACCCCGGCCCCGGCCGCACCGGCGACCGAAGTGCCGGCAGCTCCGGCGCCTGCGGCACCGGCCAAGTAAGCACGACCCCGGCGCGGCAAGCGCGCCACACTGTTGTTCATAAACGCGCCGTTTTACGGCGCGTTTGTCTTTTTAGGCGTAGAATGCTGCGGCGCGTGGCTAAAGTATCAAGCCATTCGGTACGTGACCCTGGAATATTGACACGTACCCTGTTTAGCAGTGCGGTCTGTCGGTACAAGTAATTGATGAGCCATCGATTATTTGGCGATGTGATTCAAAAAATTCGCAAATATCCTTGTGATTGCGCAATTTGAGCATTGATAAGACATGCTAAGGCAGGGTAAAATACTGGTCTCCAGCCGACGTGGTGAAATTGGTAGACACGCTATCTTGAGGGGGTAGTGGCGCAAGCTGTGCGAGTTCGAGTCTCGCCGTCGGCACCAAAATTTAGAAAGAAAGCCAGCAAGGGCGCACGAGTTCTTCCTCATGCCTGAGCTGGCTTTTTTACGAGGATCGTCGTCCGGTCCTGGTGGCAGGCTTGAAGCCAGGTTCGCACGATTCGGTGCTGCATCCCCGCAGCATTTCATTAACCGATCGTTCAGGAAGCTTCAGCTGTGAACCTCGAAAATTATCTCCCCGTTCTTCTCTTTATCCTGGTTGGCATCGGCGTCGGTGTTGCCCCGCAGGTGCTCGGCCGCCTGCTAGGGCCCCACAAGCCCGACGCCGCCAAGCTGTCCCCGTATGAATGCGGCTTCGAAGCGTTCGAAGACGCACGCATGAAGTTCGACGTCAGGTACTACCTGATCGCGATCTTGTTCATTTTGTTTGATCTGGAAACGGCATTCTTCTTCCCATGGGGCGTCTCGATGCGCGAGCTGGGTTGGACCGGTTTCATCACGATGATGGTGTTCATCGCCGAGTTCGTGGTCGGTTTCTGGTACATCTGGAAGAAAGGTGCCCTTGATTGGGAATAAGCCATGGCAATTGAAGGCGTATTAAACGAAGGTTTCATCACCACCACAGCCGACAAGCTGATCAACTGGGCGCGCACGGGATCGATGTTCCCGATGACGTTCGGTCTGGCCTGCTGCGCGGTCGAGATGATGCACGTGGGCGCGGCCCGCTACGACATGGACCGCTTCGGTATCGTGTTCCGTCCATCGCCGCGTCAGTCCGACGTGATGATCGTCGCCGGCACCCTGTGCAACAAGATGGCGCCGGC
>DDKG01000150.1 GCA_002339265.1 Massilia sp. UBA2604
TTCGCTGCCGGCGCGGTACAGCTCACCGAAGATCATCGCGGTTTCGGTCGAGCTGTCTTCGGACAGGTCGTAGCGTGCGATCTCGGATTCGCCTGCGGCGTTCAGGCAGCGGATATAGGCCTTGCCCACCTGGCCGAAGTTCTGGCGGCGCGCATCGGCGTCGTGGATGGTGACGCAGAACGAGACCTTGTCGATGTCGGCCGGCACGCGCGCCAGGTCGACGGTCAGCTTTTCGTCGTCGCCGTCGCCCTGGCCGGTGGTGTTGTCGCCGGCGTGGGTCACCGAGCCGTCGCTCGATTTCAGGTTGTTATAGAAGATGAAGTCGGTATCGCCGCGGACCTTGGCGTCGGCCTTCAGCAGGAAGGCGCTGCCGTCCAGGTCGAAGGCGGAACCGTCGGTCGAGCGTGGATCCCAGCCCAGGCCGATGATGACCTTGGTCAGGCCCGGTGCTTCCTTGCTCAGGTTGACGTTGCCGCCTTTTTGCAGACTGATTGCCATGCGAACTCCTTTTCCGTTGAGGGATGAAATGGACGGCGATACACCTGCCGCCATCGGGATTGCACCCGCCAATATAGGCGGTAATTGATCAATTGTACATGGGGCTGTGCGGTGCGAATTTCAACCTTTTTCATAGAGGTATGTACGTACTTACGCCCTGCGGAGGCCCCGCGAATGTCACATTCAAGGATTTGGAGGATCGGGCAAAAACCAACCAGCTTCCGGCAACGTCGGAGCATGCGCCAACCCGATACTGGACGCTCTTCCACCCCACCTGAAGGAGCACACCATGAACAAGATCGCACTCGTCACTGGCGCAAGCCGCGGCCTGGGCCGCAACACCGCGCTGCACATCGCAGGTAAGGGCGGCGACGTCGTCATCACCTACCAGAGCCGCGAGCAGGACGCCCAGGCCGTGGTCGACGAGATCCGCGCCATGGGCCGCCAAGCGCTGGCGCTGCGGCTCGACGTCGGTGATGTAACCGGTTTTCCGCTATTCGTCGAACACCTGCGCGCCGCGCTGAAGCAGACCTGGGGCCGCGCCAGCTTCGACCACCTGGTCAACAACGCCGGCCATGGCGACGCGGCGCTGATCGAGGACACCACCCAGGCCCAGTTCGACCGCCTGGTCGACGTCCACTTCAAGGGAGTGTTCTTCCTGACCCAGGCGCTGCTGCCGCTGCTGGCCGATGGCGGCCGCATCGTCAACCTGTCGACCGGGCTGACGCGCGTCTCCTACCCGGGCTTCGGCGCCTATGCGGCGGTCAAGGGCGCGGTGGAGATCCTGAGCGTCTACCTGGCCAGGGAGCTGGGCAGCCGCGGCATCGCGGTCAACACGGTGGCGCCGGGCGCGATCGAGACCGATTTCCTGGGCGGCGCGGTGCGCGACACGCCGGACATGAACGCCGCCTTCGCCGGCATGATCGCCCTTGGTCGGGTGGGCGTGCCGGACGATATCGGGCCGATGATCGCCAGCCTGCTGGGCGAGGACAACCGCTGGATCACCGGCCAGCGCATCGAGGTCTCGGGCGGCCAGACGATCTGAGCGCACCCGGACGACACAGGAACGCTCAGGCCGCGGCGTGCAGCCGGGCCTGGGCTGCGACTTCGCGCACCGGGGGCATGCCGAACATGCGCCCGTATTCGCGCGTGAACTGCTGCACGCTCTCGTAGCCGACCGCATGGGCGGCATTGCTCGCGTTCTTGCCCTCGGCCAGCATCAGGCGCCGCGCCTCGATCAGGCGCAGCTGCTTCTGGAATTGCAGCGGCGTGAGCGAGGTCACGGCGCGGAAGTGCTGGTGGAAGGACGAGGGACTCATGCCGGCCAGCGCTGCCAGCTGCTCCACCGGCATGCGCTGGGCATAGTTGGTGCGCAGCAGCGCCACCGCGCGCGCAATGCGCCGCACCTGGCTGTCCGGCAGCCCCAGGCGCCGGATCGCGGCGCCGTGGCGCCCGGCCAGCAGCCAGTAGTGGAACTCCCTGATCAAGGCCCCCTTCAATACCGGGATCGAGGCCGGCCGCTCGAGCATGCGCATCAGGCGCAGCGTGACGTCCGCGAGCTGGTCTTCGGTGGGCTCGATGCGCACCGGCGCCTCGTCGCCCGCTTCCACCACCGCGATTTCCGTCATCAGGTCGGCGATCACCTCGGGCGACAGGTCCAGCGCCAGCGCGCAGTACGGCGCGGCGGCGCTGGCTTTCGTGATCTGGCTGACGGTCGGCACGTCGGCCATGATCAGGAGCGAATCGCCGGCATTGAAGGTGAACGACTGGCTGCCCATCGTTACATGCTTGCTGCCCTGCAGGACCAGGCAGGCGAGCGGGCGCGGGATCTGGTAGCTCAGTTCCGTGCGGCCGGTCGAATGGATCGTGATCAGGCCGGGGATGGGCGTGCGGGCAATGCCGCCGGCATCGGCATTGTCTTGCGCATGGCGCAGCACGGCGTCGAGAAGTCGGGTGTCCATGGCGTCCATGGTAACGCCGCTTGTCGAGCCTGAAAACAGGTTTGGAGGATCGGGCAAAGATTGCCGAGTTTCCGGTCACGGCGCGGTGGCGGGCAGGGCGATGATGGCTTCACCGGCGCAGCAAACGACATGAAGCGGCGCCATCAACCCGCATCCACAACGAGGAGCCTGACCATGAACACCACCGACACCATCCTGATCGTCCTCTCGGCCGCCGACCACTGGACCCGTCTAGATGGCAGCAAGTACGAAACCGGCTACTGGGCCGAGGAATTCGTCGTGATCCATGAAAAATTCGTGCAGGCCGGCTACCGGGTCGACCTGGCCACGCCGGGCGGCGTCGAACCGACCGCCGACTGGCGCAGCCTGGACGTCCAGTATGGCGGCGAAGAAGCGCCGCGCTACGCCGCCTACCTGGACCGCATCGCCGACACGCTGGCCCGGCCGCTGGTCCTGGCCGACGTCGACGTGTCGCGCTATGTGGCGGTGGTGATCCCGGGCGGCCACGGCCCGGCCGAAGACCTGTACCGCGACCCGGACATGGCACGGGTGCTGTTCGAGGCCGAGCGCTCGGACAAGGTGATCGGCTCGGTGTGCCACGGCCCGGCGGCGCTGCTCAGCGCTGTCAAGCCGGACGGCAGCTGGCTGTTCGCCGGCCGCCGCCTGACGGGCTTCAGCGACGAGGAAGAAATCGCCTTCGGCACCGCCGAGAACGCGCCATGGCTGCTGGCGTCGCGGATGCGCGAGCTGGGCGGCCGCTATGAACGCGGCGCAGAGGATTGGAAGCCGTTCGCGATCACCGATGGCAAGCTGGTCACCGGCCAGAATCCGGCGTCCAGCGCGGTGACCGCGGACGGCGTGCTGGCGGTCCTGGCCAGAACCGCCTGAGAGAAGTTACGCGGCCCTGGCGTCATCCTCGCCGCTCCACGCAGCCTGTTCCACCGGCTGCGCGGCCTGCGCCAGCTGCGACTGGTCGCGCGCCAGCCGCACCAGCTGCACCGGCAGCGCCAGCGACACGCCGCGTTCTTCGAGGCCGGCGAGGATGCTCAGGTAG
>DDKG01000151.1:0-13311 GCA_002339265.1 Massilia sp. UBA2604
GCAGCCGTGCCGGGCGGCTCGTCGGGCGGCTCGGCCGCGGCGATCGCCGCGCGCCTGGCGCCGGCCGCCACCGCGACCGACACCGGCGGCTCGATCCGCCAGCCGGCCGCCTTCTGCGGCGTCACCGGCATCAAGCCGACCTATGGCCGCGTGTCGCGCTTCGGCATGATCGCCTTCGCCTCGTCGCTCGACCAGGGCGGCCCGATCGCCCAGACCGCGGAAGACTGCGCGCTGCTGCTGAACGACATGATCGGCTTCGACGAGCGCGATTCGACCAGCCTCACGGTCGAACAGGGCAATGTGCGCGAAGACTATACGCGTGACCTGAACAAGCCCTTGAACGGCTTGCGCATCGGCGTACCAAGCGAGTATTTCGGCGAGGGCCTTGCGGCCGACGTCGAAGGCGCGGTGCGCGCGGCGCTCGAGCAGTTCGTGAAACTGGGCGCTGTGTTGGTCGACATCTCGCTGCCGAAGACGGCGCTGTCGATCCCGACCTATTACATCATCGCGCCGGCGGAAGCGTCGTCGAACCTGTCGCGCTTCGACGGCGTGCGCTACGGCCACCGCGCGTCGGAGTACAAGGATTTGCAGGACATGTACCGCAAAACCCGCGCCGAAGGCTTCGGCAGTGAGGTCAAGCGCCGCATCATGGTCGGCACCTATGTGCTGTGCCACGGCTACTACGACGCCTATTACGTGCAGGCGCAGAAGATCCGCCGCCTGATCGCGGACGACTTCCAGGCCGCCTTCGCCGACAAGTGCGACGTGATCATGGGGCCGGTGGCGCCGACGGTGGCGTGGGACCTGGGTTCGAAGACCAATGACCCGGTGGCGAACTACCTGGCCGACGTCTATACGCTGTCGACCAGCCTGGCCGGCCTGCCCGGCATGTCGATCCCGTGCGGCTTCGGAGAAGGCGACAAGAATGGCAAGCGCCCGGTGGGCCTGCAAATCATCGGCAACTACTTCGCCGAGGCGAAGCTGCTGAACATCGCGCACCAGTACCAGCAGGCGACCGACTGGCACAAGCGTACGCCCGAAGGCATCTAACGCGTAGGGTGGACGGCTTCGCCGTCCACGCGTCCAACGGACCGCCGCGCTGTCGAACCGCTTAACGGAACCAGCGCCAGCACAGAATAGAGAGAAATACTATGCAATGGGAAGTCGTCATCGGTCTTGAGAACCACGTCCAGCTCACGACCCAATCGAAAATCTTCAGCGGCAGCTCGATCCGCTTCGGCGCCGAGCCGAACACGCAGGCCAGCCCGGTCGACCTGGCGCTGCCGGGCGTGCTGCCGGTGCTGAACCGCGGCGCGGTCGAGCGCGCGATCCGTTTCGGCCTGGCGGTCGGCGCGAAGATCGCGCCGCAATCGGTCTTCGCGCGCAAGAACTATTTTTATCCCGACCTGCCGAAGGGTTACCAGATCAGTCAGATGGATGATCCGGTGGTCCAGGGCGGCACCATCAGCTTCGCCTACGAGAAGGACGGCAAGCTGGAGACGAAGACCGTCAACCTGACCCGCGCCCACCTCGAAGAGGATGCCGGTAAATCGCTGCACGAAGACTATGCCGGCATGAGCGGCATCGACCTGAATCGCGCCGGCACGCCGCTGCTCGAGATCGTGTCCGAGCCCGAAATGCGCAGTGCGAACGAGGCGGTGGCGTATGCCAAGGCCCTGCATTCGCTGGTGATGTGGCTGGGCGTCTGCGACGGCAATATGCAGGAAGGGTCGTTCCGCTGCGACGTCAACGTCTCGGTGCGTCCGATGGGCCAGAAGGAATTCGGCACCCGCTGCGAGATCAAGAACCTGAACTCGTTCCGCTTCATGGAAGAAGCGATCCACTACGAAGTGCGGCGCCAGATCGAGCTGATCGAAGACGGCGGCAAGGTGATCCAGGCGACGCGCCTGTGGGATCCGGACCGTAAAGAGACGCGCTCGATGCGCACCAAGGAAGACGCGCAGGATTACCGCTACTTCCCCGACCCCGACCTGCCTCCCTTGGTGATCGGCCAGGACTGGATCGACCGCGTTCGCAGCGAGATGCCGGAACTGCCGGGCGCCCTGCGCGCACGCTTCACGGGCGAATACGGCCTGCCGGAATACGACAGCCTGGTCCTGACTTCGTCGAAGGCGATGGCGGGCTACTACGAAGCCGTGGTGGCGAAGGCCGGCAAGGAAAACGCCAAGGCGGCCGCCAACTGGATGATGGGCGACGTCTCGTCGACCCTGAACCGCGAAGGCGTGGAATTGGCCGATGCGCCGGTCAGCGCCGCCCAGCTGGCCCTGCTCCTGAAGCGCATCGCCGACGGCACGATCTCGAACAAGGCCGGCAAGGAAGTCTTCGCCGCCATGTGGGAAGCGAAATCGGATGACGAGAACCTGGCCGACACGGTGATCGACCAGAAGGGCCTGAAGCAGATCTCGGACACGGGCGCGCTGGAAGCGATCGTCGACGAAGTCCTGGCCGCCAACGCCAAGTCGGTCGAACAATACCGCGCCGGCAAGGAAGCCGCCATCAACGCCCTGATCGGCCAGACAATGAAAGCCTCGAAAGGCAAGGCCAATCCCGCCCAGGTGACCGAACTGCTGAAACAAAAACTCGCCGGCTAACTCCCCTTAGCCCACCAACAATGAGGGTCAGAGTCGAATTATTGAGCAATTTCCCAGAATTGCCGGCAATTCGACGCTGACCCTCATTGCTTTCCCACGCAAGAAATTGCCCCGATGTCGCACTCTGTCCCCACTTACCGGACGATCACGAGAAATTGTCCAGTAAATCGACTCTGACCCTAATTATTTAGATGGCCAAAAATCTTCTATGGCCAACAATTTGTAAGAGCAATCCTCAAGCAACCGGAAGGTTCTTGCTTGTTGTTCCTCAGGGGAATTGAATCGAATCTTGAGAGCAATAAATAATTAGGGTCAGAGTCAAATTGTTTGGTAACTCTAGAAAATTGCTCAATAAATCGACTCTGACCCTAATTAATTTGCAAGACTTTCCGCAATTCTAAATTAGGGTCAGAGTCGAATTGTTTGACAACTTTGAGGAATTGCCCAATAAATCTACTCTGACCCTAATTGTTGAGTAATTGCTTTAGATACCGTAGCGGGTGCGGTAGGCGGCGACGGCGTCCTTGTGCTGGGACAGGCGCGCGTCCTGGGTGTGGGTGTCGAGGTAGGTGAACAGGTCGGACAGGTTGGCGATCGAGATTACCGGGATGTTGAACTCGCGGGAGACTTCTTGCACCGCCGAGAGTTCGGACAGGGCGTCGTCTTTGCCGGAGCGCTCCATGCGGTCCAAGGCGATCAATACTGCGGCTGGTTCGGCGCCGGCGGCGCGGATCATCGTCACCGATTCGCGTACCGAGGTGCCGGCCGAGATCACGTCGTCGATGATGACGACCTTACCCTGCAGCTTGGCGCCGACGATGGTGCCGCCTTCGCCGTGGTCCTTGGCTTCCTTGCGGTTGTAGGCGAAGCTGGTGTCGCGGCCCTTCGCCGCCAGGGCGACTGCGGTGGCGCTGGCCAGGGTGATACCTTTATAGGCCGGGCCGAACAACATGTCGAATTCGACGCCCGAGTCGAGCAGGGTCTGGGCGTAGAACTGGGACAGCTTGCCCAGCGTCGCGCCGTCGTGGAACAGGCCGGCGTTGAAGAAGTACGGCGACAGGCGGCCGGCCTTGGTCGTGAATTGGCCGAACTTCAATACCTCGGCCTCGACCGAAAACCCGATGAATTGCTGGCGCAAATCGCTCATATACCTTCTCCCTGAATGTCGAAAGCGGCTATTTTAATCCGTCGCGGCGCCGGCGGCGACCACCCGCGCCACCTCGTCCGGATTGACCGGCTTGACCAGATGGCGCTCGAAGCCGGCCGCCTCGCTACGCGCATGGTCGGCCGCCAACCCGTAACCGCTCAGCGCCACCAGGCGGCAACCCGCCCCGCCCGGCAGCGCGCGGATGCGCGCGGCGAGCTGATAGCCGTCCAGCACCGGCAAGCCGATGTCGAGCAAGGCCACCGTCGGGCTGAAGCGCTCGACCGCCGCCAGCGCGCTGACCGGGTCGTGGTACACCTCGACCGTGTGGCCGTGCGCACGCAGCAGATGGCCCAGCGTGTCGGCTCCGTCGGCATTGTCGTCCACCAGCAGCACGCGCTGCGAGGCGACGCCCGGCAGCGCCGCCGGCGCTGGTTCCAGTGGCGCCTGCACCAGCGCCGCGCTGCGCAGCGGCAGGCGCACCACGAATTCGCTGCCCTGGCCGCGTCCCTCGCTGTGCGCGTGGACGCTGCCGCCGTGCAGCTCGACGATGTTCTTCACCAGCGCCAGCCCGATCCCGAGCCCGCCTTCGGCGCGGTCGATGCTGCGCTTGCCTTGGAAGAACAGCTCGAACACCTGCTCGCGCACCTCGGGCGCCAGGCCGATGCCGGTGTCGCGCACGCTGATCTCCACCGCCTCCAGGCCGCCCTGCCGCACGCGCAGCCACAGGCGGCCACCCGGCTCGGTATAGCGCGCCGCATTCGTCAGCAGGTTCGACACCACCTGCGCCAGGCGCACCGGATCGCCTTCCCACACCAGGCCGGGTTCGACGTCGACCTCAAAGCCGTGACGGCGCTGCTCGATCAGGAGGCTCGCCATCTCGACCGCCTTGTCGATCACACGCGCCAGCTCGACCCGCTCGACCTTGAGCTCGATCTTGCCGCGCGTGACGCGCGAAACGTCGAGCAGGTCGTCCACCAGCCGCACCAGGTGGTCAACCTGGCGCTGGATGATCTCGCCCTCGCGGCCGTGCGCGCCGTTGCCACGCATGCGCATCAGCTGCAGCGCAGTGACGATCGGCGCCAGGGGATTGCGCAGCTCGTGGCCCAGCATCGCCAGGAATTCGTCCTTGGCGCGGCTGGCCGTGCTCAAGTCCACCAGCAACTGCTCGCGCTCGCGGTGGGCGCGCTCGATCGCCTGGCGGCTGCGCACGTGTTCCGTCACTTCGACCGCGACCACGATCACGCCGTCCGGCCGGCCATCGGCGCCGGCCAGCGGTTCCAGGCTGAACTTGAAATAGCGCTCGTCAGGCTCGCCTTGCGGATCGAGGCGGCTCAGCGCCAGTTCTTCCGCATGGAACGGCTCGCCGGTGGCGAACACGCGCGCGATTTGCTCCGTCACGCCGCTGCCGGCCAGGCGCGGAAAAGCTTCCCCGAAGGTGCGGCCGACCAGGTCGTCGCTGCCGACCAGCTCCAGATAGCGGCGATTGGCAAGCTGAAAACGCAGCTCGGGACCCATCAGGAGAGCCGCCGCCACCGGCGCGTTCAGCAGCATCGCGTCGCGCTGGGCCAGCGCCACGTCGCGCTCTTGACGCTCGGTCGCGTCGCGCGTGAAGCAACGCGTATAGCGCAGCCGGCCGTTCTCGAAGTGCCCGTTGGAGTGGATCAGCACGTGCTTGATCGAGCCGTCCTTGCAGCGCAGCCGCGCCGGCTGGTCGTACAGCACTCCGCCCGACAGCAGGGTGGTCAGGATGTAGTCGATCGTGGCCGGATCGGCGTGGAAGTCGGCGATGTGGCGGCCGACGTATTCGTCCCACTCATAGCCGAGCAGCTGCAGCTCGGCGCGGTTGGCCCACAGTATGGTGCCGTCCGGGCCGACCCGATGCAGGCCTTCGACGGCATTTTCCACGAAGTCGGCCAATTCGGCGGCCGATGCGGCAGGCAGGCAGACGCCGGAATCGACGATGCCCGCGAGTAGCGGTTTGTCAGCGTTCATGGACTTGGGAAGGAGGCAATGCGGCGTCAGCAACAGGACGCGGCTGCGATGCAGGAGAATGCCAAGTGTAACAGATCGTTGCCCTTCATCACGGTCCTTACTGCATATACGCAACAGTCGTCAGGCCTGACGAACGGCTCCAAAACGCGCTACACTGTCCCGCTTGTTGCCGGATGTCTATTAAGTCCGGCTGATCCATTGCCAGCCTCACAATCACCATGCCACGAATTATTTCCGCGAACCTGAACGGCATCCGTTCCGCCCACAAGAAGGGCTTCTTCGAGTGGCTTGCCACCCAAAATGCCGACTATATCTGCGTCCAGGAGCTCAAGGCCCAGGAAGCCGACATGAGCGAGGACTTCCTGCGTCCGCACGGCTACCACGGCCACTTCCACTACGCCGAGAAGAAGGGCTATTCCGGCACCGGCGTCTACAGCCGCACCGCCCCGGACAAGCACCGCATCGGCTTCGGCTGCGTCGAGTTCGACGCCGAAGGCCGCTACACGCGCTGTGACTTCGGCGACCTGACCGTGATCTCGCTGTATGCGCCGTCGGGCTCCTCGTCGCCCGAGCGCCAGCTGGCCAAGTTCCGCTTCATGGAAGTGTTCCTGCCGCACCTGCAGGAACTGCAGGCCGAGGGCCGGGAGATCGTGATCTGCGGCGACTGGAACATCGCGCATAAAGAGATCGACCTCAAGAACTGGAAGGGCAACCTGAAGAATTCGGGCTTCCTGCCCGAGGAGCGCGCCTGGATGACGCGCATCTTCGACGAACTGGGCCTGGTCGACGTGCACCGCGGCCTGGACCCGCGCCCCGAGCAGTACACCTGGTGGAGCAACCGCGGCCAGGCCTACGCCAAGAACGTGGGCTGGCGCATCGACTACCACGTCGCCACCCCGGGCATCGCCAAATGCGCCAAGACCGTGTCGGTCTACAAGGACGTCAAGTTCTCCGACCACGCCCCCCTGATCATCGACTACGAACGCTGATCATCCGCATCAAGGCCAGTCGAGCGTGAACTGGCTATCAAAACGGCGCGGCTGGCCGCTCAAGGGATCGTCGAAGGCGATCGAGCGCGCCAGCAGCTGCAGCGGCGACCCGAAATCATCGCCCTTGCACGGCAGCGCCACCGGATAAAAGGCGTCGTTGACGATCGGCGCGCCGAGCCGCGACAGGTGCAGTCGCAGCTGGTGCTTGCGTCCCGTATGCGGATGGAGTCGATAGCGCGCCAGATTGCCACGCTGCTCGATCACCTCGATCAGCGTCTCCGAATTCGGCTCGCCCTCCACTTCTTCACTGACGAAGAACTGCTCGGCATCCTGCATGCGGCTGCGGTAGGTAAAGGGGAATTCACGTCCCGGCATCACAGGCGCCAGCGCCTCGTAGGTCTTGCTCACCACCCGCTTCTGGAACATCGATTGATATGCCCCGCGCGATTCAGGGTTGTGCGAAAAGATCACCACGCCCGCCGTCTCGCGGTCGAGCCGGTGGATCGGCACCAGGTGCGGCAGGTCGTGCGCGCGCTTCAAACGCACCAGCAGCGTCTCCTTCAGAAAACGCCCGGTCGGGATGGTCGGCAGGAAGTGCGGCTTGTCAGCCACCAGGATGTGCTCATCCTGGAACAGCACGTTTTCATGGAAGGGAATCGGCGTCTCGGCCTGTTCCAGCTCGCGGTAATACCAGATGCGCATGCCCTGGCGCACATGGCTGTCGGCGGCAAGAGGCTCGCCCCTGGCGTCGACGATCTCTCCGCGCCCCAGGCGCGCGGCCCAGGCCTCGCGGCTCACGTCCGAGAACCGCTCGCAGAGAAAACGCAGCATGCCGCCGGCGCGGGTCTCGGTCAGCCAAAGGTAGCTGGGCGAGACGCCGTCGCGGATCGGCAGCGGCACATGGGCATTGGCTTCGGCCTGCCGGCCCTTGACGACTACTCGGCCCATTCAACCATCACTTCAGGGCCGTGCTCTGGTAGGCCGGCAGCTTGGCCACGCTCGTGTTCTTGGCGCGCGCGTACAGCGGCAGCAGCACGTTCATGTGGGCTTCCATGTCCTTGATGCGGGTCTCGCCGCCCGGGTGGGTCGAGAAGATCTCGAGCGGCGCGCTCTGGTTCAGCGCCGCCATCTTGCGCCACAGCACGATGCCGGCGCGCGGGTCGTAGCCGGCGCGCGACGAGATGTCCAGGCCCACCAGGTCGGCCTCGCGCTCTTCGTCGCGCGAGAATTTCAGCACCAGGAACTGGCCGGCATAGTTGGCGGCGGTGCCGGTCAGGTTGGGGTCGACGCCGAAGATCCCCGACAGCAGCGCGCCGCCGACGCGGGCGCCGAGCGCGGTGACATTGGTCTTGGCCAGGCGTTCGCGCCCGTGCTCGCGCAGCGCGTGCGCGATCTCGTGGCCCATCACGGCCGCCACTTCGTCGTCGGTCAGGTTCAGCTGCTCGATGATGCCGGTGTAGAAGCCGATGCGACCGCCCGGCATGCAGAAGGCGTTCACCTGGTCGGACTCGAACAGGTTGACCTGCCACTCCCACTTGCTCGCGGCCGGATTCCAGCGCGTGGTCTGCGGGATGATGCGCTGGGCGATCGTGCGCAGGCGCTTCAGCTGCGGGTCGCCTTCCGGCGCCAGCACGCCCTTCTGCTTGGCCTCGCCCACCATTTCGGTGTACTGCTGGCGCGCGGCCTCGTTGACCTGTTCTTCGGGCGCCAGCACGCGCATGCGCGACAGCGGCTTGACCGCGATGCCGTCCTGGACCACCTGGCTATTGTCCTGGGCAAGACCCAGGCTGGTGGCGCTCATCAGGGTGAGGCAAAGGGCAAGGCGTTTCAGTTTTATCATCTCGTCACCGACAGGCTGTTGTTAGCAGCGCTATCCTCTCAGAAATTATTCAAAATGGGCAACACGCCCGCGCAGGATTGCCGAGGATCATGGCCCATTTGCCGCGCCCGCTCAAGCCGCCAACGCACATAAGGCGCATGCACACGGCATCAGACGGCGGGTGTCACCTTCTTGCGCAAACGGAACACCGCCAGGCTCCCGCGCAGATTCGGCAAGAACTTGATCACTTCGCCATCGGCCAGCGCCACGCACTCCAGCACTTCGAGGCCGCACGACACCGCCAGTTCCTGGAAATCGTAGATCGTGGCGTAACGCACGTTCGGCGTGTCATACCATTTATAGGGCAGCGAACGCGACATCGGCATGCGGCCCTTGAGCAGCGCCAGGCGGTGCGGCCAGTGGGCGAAGTTGGGGAATGAGACGATCGCCTCGCTGCCCACCCGCACGATGTCGCGCAGCAGCGCCTCAACGTGCTGCATCATCTGCAGCGAGTTCAGGCACAGCACGGTGTCGAAGGTATTGTCGCCAAAGAGTCCCAATCCCTTTTCCATGTCGTGCTGGATCACGTTGATGCCGCGCGCGGTGCTTTCCAACACCTTGTCGTCGGCGATCTCGATGCCGTAGCCGCTGCAGCGCTTGCCCGATTCCAGGTAGCGCAGCATGGCGCCGTCCCCGCAGCCGACGTCCAGCACGTGGGCGCCCTCGTCCACCCAGTGCGCGATGAAGGCCAGGTCGGGCCGCAAGGTGTTCAGGTCGTCGAAGTTCATGCGACCTCCTGCGCAATGCGGTTGTAATAGGCCCGCACCACGTTCATGTAGCGCGCGTCCTCGAGCAGGAAGGCGTCGTGGCCGTGCGGCGCGTCGATCTCGGCATAGCTCACGCGACGGCGGTTGCTGATCAATGCCTCGACGATCTCGCGGCTGCGCTCGGGCGAGAAGCGCCAGTCGGTGGTGAACGAGGCGACCAGGAACTGGGCCTGCGTGCCGGCCAGCGCACGGGTCAAATCGCCGCCATGCTCGCGCGCCGGATCGAAGTAATCCAGCGCCTTGGTAATCAAGAGATAGGTGTTGGCGTCGAAGTATTCCGAAAACTTGTCGCCCTGGTAGCGCAGATAAGATTCGATCTCGAAGTCGATGCCGAAGTCGAAGTTGTAGTCATTCGTTTCGGCCGCGTTGCGCAGCTTGCGCCCGAATTTTTCCGCCATGTCGTCGTTCGACAGATAGGTGATGTGGCCGATCATGCGCGCCACCTTCAGGCCGTTCTTCGGCACCACCTCGTGTTCGTAGAAGTCGCCGCCATGGTAGTCCGGATCGGTCAGGATCGCCTGACGCGCGACGTCGTTGAAGGCGATGTTCTGGGCCGACAGCTTGGGCGTCGAGGCGATCACGATGCAGTGGCGCAGGCGCTCGGGGAACATGATGCTCCACGACAGGGCCTGCATGCCGCCCAGCGAGCCGCCCATCACGGCGGCGAATTGTTCGATGCCGAGGCGGTCGGCCAGGCGCGCCTGGGCCGCCACCCAGTCTTCGACCGTCACCAGCGGGAAGGCGGCGCCATACGGCTTGCCGGTGGCGGGATTGACGTGCATCGGGCCGGTCGAGCCGAAGCAGGAACCGAGGTTATTGATGCCGATGACGAAGAAGCGGTCGGTGTCGACCGGTTTGCCCGGTCCCACCATATTGTCCCACCAGCCCGCGCTCTTTGGCGTGGCGTAGTGGCCGGCCACGTGGTGCGAGGCGTTCAGCGCGTGGCAGATCAACACCGCGTTCGACTTGTCGGCGTTGAGCGTGCCATAGGTTTCATACATCAGCGTGTAGTCGCCGAGCTGGGCGCCGCTCTGCAAGAGCAGGGGTTCGGCGAAATGCATCGCCTGTGGTGTGACTATTCCAAGAGATCCCATGGGGGCGTTCGACTATTGTTTGGTGGTGCTCGCGACGGCCGGCGGGCGGGCCGTCGCACAAGATCAGAGGGTCTGCAACTGCTCGACGGCGCTGGCGATCTCGCCCGGCTCCATCGCGCGCAGGATGCGCCGGGTACGGGTGGTGACCGCGCCGAGGTCGGTGTTGAGTATCTCCTGCTTCACCGCCAGCAGCTGCGCCGGATGCATCGAGAATTCGCGCAAGCCCATGCCCAGCAACAGGCGGGTGAGCTTGACGTCGCCGGCCATCTCGCCGCACACCGCCACGTCCAGGCCGGCCTTGTGGCCGGTGGCGATGGTCGAGGCGATCAGCTGCAATACGGCCGGGTGCAGCGGATTATACAGGTGCGCCACCTCGTAATCGACCCGGTCGATCGCCAGCAGATACTGGATCAGGTCATTCGTGCCGATCGACAGGAAATCCATGCGCCGCACGAACAGCGGCAGCGCCAGCGCGGCGGCCGGGATCTCGATCATGGCGCCGACCTCGATGCCCTCGTCGTACTTGATGTTATCAATACGCAGCTGGGCCTTGGCCTGCTCGATCATGCTCAGGGTCTGGTCGATCTCGAAGGCATGCGCCAGCATCGGGATCAGGATGCGCACCTTGCCGAAGGCAGAAGCCCGCAGGATCGCCCGCAACTGGGTCAGGAACAGCTGCGGCTCGGCCAGGCAGTAGCGGATCGCGCGCAGGCCCAGCGCCGGGTTGAGCGCGGTCTGGTCGGTCTGGTCGAGCGGCTTGTCGGCGCCGACGTCGAGCGTGCGGATCGTCACCGGACGGCCCTTCATCGCCAGCACCGCCTTGCGGTACTGCTCGAATTGCTCGTCTTCGCCGGGAATCCGCAAGCCCTCGGCGCCGCGGCCCATGAACAGGAATTCGGAGCGGAACAGGCCGACGCCATGCGCGCCCGCTTCGAGCGCGGCTGGGCAGTCGTCGGGCAGCTCGATATTGGCCAGCAGCGTGATCGCCGTGCCGTCCTGGGTGACGGCCGGGGTCTTCTTGAGCTTGAGCAGGCGTTTTCTCGCCTTGGCCAGCGCCGCCTGGCGCTCGCGGTACTGCTCCAGCACCAATTGGCTCGGATTGCAGATCACCACGCCGGCGTCGCCGTCGACGATCACCCAGTCGTCCTGCTCGACCAGGCGCGAGGCCTGGTCCATGCCCACCACGGCCGGGATGTCGAGGCTGCGCGCGACGATCGCGGTGTGCGAGTTCTGGCCGCCGACGTCGGTGACGAAGCCGATGAAGGAGCGCGGCCCGCCGTCGCGGTCGCGGAAGGCGAGCATGTCGGCCGGCGAGATGTCGTGGGCCACCACGATCATCTGCGGCAGCGGCTGGTCTTCGTCGATGACGATCGGCGGCACGTTCAGGGCGGTGCCGGTCAGGACTTTCAGCACGCGCTCGGCCACCTGCTGGATGTCGTACTTGCGCTCGCGCAGGTATTCGTCCTCGATTTCGTCGAACTGCGCCGAGAGCTCGTCGATCTGGGTCACCAGCGCCCATTCGGCGTTGTAGTGGCGCGCGCGGATGATGTCGAGCGGCGCCTCCGAGATCATCGGGTCGGACAAGATGAGCGCATGGACGTCGATGAAGGCGCCCAGCTCGGTGGGGGCGTCCTTGGGCAGGTCGGTCCACAGTTCCTGCAGGTTGCGGTGCACGGCGGCGATCGCGTCCTGCAGGCGGCGCACTTCGTTTTCTACCTGGTCGTCGGCGACCAGGTAATGCTTGACGTCGAGCGCGGCCGGGGTGAGCAGATGGGCGCGGCCGATCGCGATCCCGCGCGAGACTGGAATACCATGGAGAAGGAAGGAGGCCATGTTGACGTCTCCTGGACGAGATGCCGCTTCACGCGGCATTACTCGCCTTCGCCGAACTTGTCGTTGACCAGGGCCGCCAGCGCGGCGACCGCGGCTTCTTCGTCCTTGCCGTCGGCTTCCAGGGTCACCTTGGCGCCCTTGCCGGCGGCCAGCATCATGACGCCCATGATCGACTTGGCGTTGATGCGGCGTCCGTTGCGGGTGAGCCAGACGTCGCTCTGGTACTTGGCGGCCAGCTGCGTGAATTTGGCGGATGCGCGGGCATGCAGGCCCAGCTTGTTGATGATCTCGAGTTCTTGTTGAATCATATTCGCTTTATCGTTGTACTTGTCGAATCGCGCCCGCTGGCGCGCGCACCGCTGATCTGCCGCCTGCCCTACCCCACCCGGATCCGGTTATCCACCCGCACCGCGCCGTTCTGGGCGCCCGCCAGCGCCATCTCGACCACGACGTCGAGCGTGTCGCGCCGATACGTGATCGCACGCAGCAGCATCGGCAGGCTGATGCCGGCGATGACTTCCACGTGGCCGGCGTCGGCCAGCGAGTTGCAACAATTGGACGGCGTGCCGCCCTTGACGTCGGTGATCACCAGCACACCGTCGCCTTCATCGAGGCGCGCGATCGCCTCCCGGGCCAGGCCATTGACTTCGCCGATGTCCTGGTCGGCGGCCACGTCGATCGCCTCGAAGCGCTCGGTCGGGCCGCGGAATACGTGCGCCACCGCCGCGATGAATGCCTGGCCCAGCGGCGCGTGGGTCAGGAGCAGGATGCCTACCATGATGTTATTTGTTCACCTTTTGTTCGACCGCGTCGATGAACATCGCGGCCACGTCGAATCCCGCCTGGTCGTGGATTTCCTGGAAACAGGTCGGGCTGGTCACGTTGACTTCGGTGAGGAAGTCGCCGATCACGTCTAATCCTACCAGCAACAGGCCGCGCTCGGCCAGCACCGGGCCCAGGGCCTCGGCGATCTCGCGCTCGCGCGGGCTGATCGGCTG